>NZ_JAEVHL010000068.1 GCF_016803395.1 Micromonospora tarensis
CTGGGCGCGGCGCTGGCCGCGCTGCACCGGGCGGCGCTGCCCCGGGCCGCCGCCAGTGTGCTGGCCGGAGGCGCTGCTGATCGGTCTGGCCGCCGCCCTGATCGGAGGCGTCCGGTGAGCGCGAGGAGTGAGCCGGGTTTGCGAGCCCCGCAGTCGCGAACGAAGGCGGTCCGATGAGTGTCGGGCAGGTGTTGCTGGTCGCCGTGCTGGCGGTGCCGGCGTTGGGCGCGGTCGCGGTGGCGGCCACCCCCCGGGACCGGGCGGCCCGGCTGGTCGGCGCTGTCGCGGCGGCGCTGACCCTGCTGGCCGCGGTGCCGCTGGTGTTCGGCGGCCGGGGCTGGTTCGGCTGGTCGGCCGACGCCCCGGCGGTGCGTCCCTGGCACCAACTGGACCTGCCCTGGGTGCCGGGCCTGGAGGTGCGCTTCCACCTCGGCGTCGACGGCATCTCCTGGCCGCTTGTGGTGTTGACCGCGCTGCTCACACTGCTCTGCTGCGGGTACACGGTGTGGCGGGTGCCCGGCGGCGGCAACGGCCGGGCTCTTGTCGCGTTGCTGCTGGTGGTCGAGGTCGGCATCCTGGGCACCTTCCTCGCCCTGGACCTGGTGCTGTTCTTCCTCTTCTTCGAGGTCGTCCTGCTGCCGATGTACGCGATCATCGCCGGTTGGGGTGGTCCGGAGCGGCGTCGGGCGGCCCGCAAGTTCGCGCTCTACACGCTCTTCGGTTCGGTGCTGCTGCTGGTCGGCGTGTACGTCGTGGTCGCCGCCGCCGGCACCGCCGACCTGGTGACGTTGACCGGTGGCGCGGGGTTGTCCCGAGGCACCCAGTTGGCCGCGTTCACAGTGCTCGCGCTGGCGTTCGCGGTGAAGAGCCCGCTCTGGCCGCTGCACTCCTGGCTGCCCGACGCGCACACCCAGGCCCCCACGGTCGGCAGTGTCGTGCTGGCCGGGGTGCTGCTCAAGATGGGCACGTACGGGCTGATCCGGGTCGCGGTGGGGGTGGCGCCGGAGGGTGCCCGCTGGGCGGCCCCGGTGCTCGGCGTGCTGGCGGTCGCCGCGATCCTGATCGGCTCGCTGGTCTGCCTGGCGCAGGCGGACGTGAAGCGGCTGATCGCGTACTCAAGCGTGGGGCACATGGGCTTCGTGCTGTTGGGCGTCGCCACGCTGACCGCCACCGGCATCCAGGCGGCGCTGATCGGCAACGTCGCGCACGGGGTGATCACCGGCCTGCTGTTCTTCCTGGCCGGTGCGGTGAAGGACCGCACCGGCACGGGCACCCTCGCCGAGTTGTCCGGGCTGCGCGAGACCGCGCCCCGGTTGGCCGGCCTGCTCGCGTTCGCGGCGATCGCGTCGCTCGGCCTGCCCGGGTTGGCCGGCTTCTGGGGCGAGGCGTTCGCGGTGGTCGCCGCGCTGCAGGTGGGCGGCCCGCTGTGGACCACCCTCGGGGTGCTGGCGGCGGTCGGCGGGGCGCTCACCGCCGCGTACTTCCTGCGGCTGCTGCGGCAGGTCACCCACCACCGGCCGAGTCCGGCGGTCGGGCAGGTCGGCCCCGGCCTGGCCGGTGCGGAGCTGACCGCGTGGCTGCCGCTGGTGTTGCTCGCGTTGGCCATCGGGCTGGCGCCGACGCTGGTCCTCGGCGTTGCCGAAGCCCCCGTCGACGCCCTGATCGGGGTGGTGCACCGGTGAACGTCGTGCAGAGCGTGGACAGCGTCGCGCTGCTGCCGGCCTACCTGGCGGCCGGCACCGCCGTGCTGGTGCTCATCACCGACCTGGTGCTGGCCCGGCCACGGGCCACCATCGCGGTGGCCGCGCTCGGCGCGCTCGGCACCGCCGTCGGCTCCGCGGTGGTCGGCGCGGGCGCGGAGCGCCGGACGTTCTGTGTGGGCGCCGACTGTTCCTGGGTCTTCGGCGGGCGGGCCGCACTGGTCGGTGCGGTGGTCGCACTGCTCACAGTGGGCGTGCTCGGGCTGTCCGTGCCGGCGCTGCGGGCCGGGCGGTCACCGGTGGGGGAGTACAGCTTCCTGCTGGTCTGCTCGATGACCGGCGGCGTGGTGCTCGGCGCGGCCGGCGACCTGATCACACTGATCGTCGCCCTGGAGACGCTGACCCTGCCGCTGTACGTGCTGGTCGGGTTGCGTCGGGGGAGCCTGGCGAGCGCCGAGGCGGCGTTGACCTTCTTCGTGGTCAGCGTGGTGGCGACCACGCTGACCCTGCTCGGCGCGGCCCTGCTGTACGCGGTGACCGGAAGCCTGCACCTGGACCGGCTCGGCGCGGTGCTCGCCGAACGCTCGGAGCTGCGGGAGTTGCCGCTGACCACCGCGGCGGTGGCGGTGCTGCTGGTCGGGTTGGCCTTCAAGGTGGCGGCGGTGCCGTTCCACGCCTGGGCGCCGACCACCTACGACGGCGCGCCGCTGCCGGTGGCCGCGTACCTGTCCACGGCGTCGAAGCTGGGTGGCCTGGTCGCACTGCTCGCCGTGGTGCAGCGGGCGCTGCCGGCGGAGCAGACCGGCCCGGTGCTCGCCCTGCTCGCGGTGCTCACCATGACGGTCGGCAACCTGGTTGCCCTGCGGCAGCGGCGGACCGTCCGGCTGCTCGCCTGGTCGTCCGTCGCGCAGGCCGGCTACATCCTCGCCCCGCTGGGCGCGCTGGCGCTGGCCGCCGGGCGCACCGACGAGGCACGCTCCGCCGCGTACGCCGCCGCCGTCGCGTACGCCGTCTTCTTCGTGGTGGTGGAGCTGGCCGCTTTCGCCGGGCTGACCGCGTTGCGGCCGACGGGTGCGGACGGCGGCACCGTGGACGACCTGCGCGGGGCGGCCCGCCGGCACCCGTGGCGGGCCGCGGCGTTCGGTCTCGCCCTGGTGGGTCTGGCCGGTTTGCCGCCGGGGTTGGCCGGGCTGTTCGCGAAGGTGACTGTGGTGCGGGCGCTGCTGGACGGTGGCGCGACCTGGCTGGCGCTGGTGGTGGCGCTGAACGCGGTGATCGGGCTCGCCTACTACCTGCGGGTGACCGCCGCGCTCTGGGCTCCGGCTCCCGCCGCCCCGACCGGCGGCGCGGTGGCCGTACCCCTGGTGGGTGTGCTGGCGGTGGTGCTGGCGGCGGCGACGGTGGCCGCCGTGGTGCTCGGCGTCGCGCCGCAGCTGGTGCTCGACCTGGCCGGCCGCTGACCTGCGCGGATGAGTCTCAGTCAACTCTCAGCGTTGTAACGGATGGTTGGTGGGTACCGGGTTGTTACACCGGTCAGCGGATCCCGGCGATCCGTGCACCGAAGGAGACATCGTGCACCACAACCGTCTGAAGACCGCGGCGCTGCTCGGCCTGCTCTCCGCCCTGATCCTCGCGGTGGGTTACTGGTTCGGCGGCAGCGGCGGTCTGGTCATCGCCGTCCTCGTGTCGCTGGTCATGAACGGCGTTTCCTACTTCTACTCCGACAAGATCGCACTGCGCTCGATGGGGGCGCAACCGGTCAGCGAGGCGCAGTTCCCCGAGCTGTACCGGATGGTGCGGGAGTTGGCGGCCGACGCCCGGCAGCCGATGCCCCGGCTCTACGTCAGCCCGACCGCGCAACCCAACGCGTTCGCGACGGGTCGTAACCCGCAGCACGCGGCGGTCTGCGTGACGCAGGGCATCACCGAGATCCTCGACTACCGCGAGCTGCGCGGGGTGATCGGGCACGAGTTGTCGCACGTCTACAACCGGGACATCCTGATCTCCAGCGTGGCGGCTGGCCTGGCCAGCATCATCACCCTGCTGGCGAACCTCGCCTTCTTCATCCCGCTGGGCGGCGGGGACGACGAGGACCGGCCGAACCCGGCCGTGCTGCTGCTCACCCTGATCCTGGGTCCGATCGCGGCCACGGTGATCCAGTTGGCGATCAGCCGGAGCCGCGAATTCCAGGCGGATGCCTCGGGGGCCGAGTTGAGCCGTGACCCGCTCGCCCTGGCCAGCGCACTCCGCAAGATCGACGCGGTGGCCCGGCGTCGGCCGCTGCCGGCCGAGGGGCAGCTCACCAGCACCGCGCACCTCATGATCGCCAACCCGTTCCGGGGTGGCGGGGTGGCCGCGCTCTTCGCCACCCACCCGAAGATGGAGGACCGCGTCGCCCGGCTGGAGCAGATGGCCGCCAACGCGGGGCCGGTGCAGGTTCAGCGCTGACCCCGACTGAATCCCGCACTCCGCCCGTACCCGGCCGCACCGGGTACGGGCGGAGTGCCGTGTGAGGGGTTCGGGTTGGATATCCGGTGTCTTCCGGTCGGGTCACAACGTTAGGGTCGTTACGGGCTCACGCTCATTACAATCTTGGGGAGGTTCACCGTGGCCGCGCTGCGTCAGTACCTGGGTGTCTGGCAGATCCCGGGCGCGCCGATGCTGCTGATCACCGGCATCATCGGGCGGCTCGGCATCGGCATGACCCCGCTGGCGCTGCTGCTGGTGGTCGAACAGGTGACCGGGCGGTACGCGCTGGCCGCCGTCGCGGGCGGGATCTACGCCATCGCCGGTGCCGCGCTCAGCCCGGTGGCCGGGCGGATCGCCGACCGGGTCGGCCCGAGCCCCGTCCTGCTGGTCACCGCCGTGGCCCACCCACTGGCGCTCACCGGCCTGCTGCTGGCCAGCCGCTCGGGTGACGACGCGCTACCCGCCATCTACCTCGCGTCAGGCGTGGCCGGTGCCACCTTCCCGCCGCTCACCGCCGCCATCCGCGGCGCCTGGAACGACCTGACCGCCCCCACCTCCGGGCGGTACGCCCTGCGCAACACAGCGCTGGCCGCCGAGACCACCCTCTTCGAGATCGTCTTCGTGCTCGGCCCGCTGCTCGTCGCCGGCTTCGTCCTGATCGCCGACGCGGCGGCGGCGCTGATCGGCGCGGCAGTGGTCACCCTGATCGGTACCACCGCCGTGGCCCTCGGCCGGGTCATGCGCGGCTGGCGCCCGCACCCCCGCGAACACCACGCCCGTGGGCTCGGCCCGCTGCGGGTCGCCGGATTCCCGGCCCTGCTGGTCTGCGTCGCCGGCCTGGGCATCGCCTTCGGTGCCGCCGGAGTGATCGTCCCGGCGTACGCGAGCGGCCACACCACGGACGACCCGGAGAGCCTGGCCGGCATCCTGCTCGCGGTCTGGGGGGTCGGCAGTGCCATCGGCGGCTTCTGGTTCGGCGTCCGCAAGCCGGCACCGAACATGACAAGGCAGTTCGCCCTGCTGCTCGCCGCGCTGGCCGGCACCTTCGTGGTGTTCGCGGTGATGCCCACCCCGCTGGCGTTGGGCGTCGCGCTGGTCGCCGGCGGGGCCACCATCGCACCCGCGCTGACCCTGGAGAACACCCTGGTCGGCCGGATCGCCCCGACCGGCATGTTGAACGAGGCGTACACCTGGGTGGTCACCGTGGCGGTGGCGGCGAGCGCCGCCGGTGGCTCGGTGGCCGGCCTGATCGTGGACCACGCCGGTGGCGTCCGGTGGGCCTTCCTGTTCGCCGGGGCGGCGGTCGCCGTCGGGGCCGCGGTCGCCGCGCTACCCGCCGGGCCCATCGCCCGTGCGGAAACCACTGCGGTACGCGCCGAACAGCCCGTCACCGTCTGACCGGGCGCGGCGTCTGGGCGCGCTTTGACCGCTCGGTGTCGACCCCCGGCGCTGGGCGCGGGCTTTGACCGACGCGGTGCCGGCCGCCCGGCGCTGGGCGTGTGGGCGGGCTTTGATCGACTCGGTTTTCAGGAAGTCGCGGTGTCTCGAGGCAGGGGATGCCCCGAAATCAAGGAAACCGAGTCGATCTCACCGGGTGCTGGCGTCGGCGGGGTGGACTGCCTCGGCGGGGTGGGCCGCCTCCGGGAACGGCAGGGGGCAGCACGGGCTGTCGGCGCAGACGCTCAGGTCGTCGCAGCCGGCCGCGACAGCCGCCCGCAGCGCGTCCCGAGTGGCCGTGAGATCGGCCAGGCTCCGCTCCACCTCGGCGATCTTCGCCGTGACCCGGCCCGCCAGACCGGAACCGGCCGGATGCCGACGTCGACCGGCGTCGAGCAGGTCGGCGACCTCGTCCAGGGTGAAGCCGAGGCGCTGAGCCGTCTTGATGATCCGCAACCGGGCGACGGACTCCGCCGCGTACAGCCGGTGCCCGCCCGGTGACCGCCGGGGCGCGCCGAGCAGGCCACGTCGCTCGTAGTAGCGCAGGGTCTGCGGGTTCACCCCCGCCACGGCGGCCAACTGACCGCTACGCAACCAGTGCCCGTCCGGGCCCGACGGTGAGGTGCTGTTTGTTCGTACCGTCGGTAGCGGGCCAGGCGGTTGCGCCCGCTGCGCGATGGCGTCGAGGACGCCCTCGTGGCTCTCCGGGACCCGCACCTCCATCGTCAGCGCGTCGGGGCCGCCCCTGGTGATCTCGAAGGTGAAGAACGAACAGCAGGCTGACTCCCGGGCGCACAGGTCCCGCGCGGCGCGCTCCACCTCCGGCGTGCCGTCGAGGTGCAGCCGCAGACGGTGCGCGGACGGCCGGTCGAACCGCCGGACCGCTTCGGCGAAGAAGCGGTCGAACTCGGCGAGGCGAATGGGACGCTCCATGGTCGGTAGGCGGCAGACATCGGGAACCCAGGCCACACTGGCCGTTGGGTGTTCGTCGCTCACCATTCGACGGTAAGCCTGTACCCGGGTACCGGATGCAAGGGTTTGGTAGCCACCGACTGTCGGAAAGAGGAGTCCCATGGCCAAGCTGCTGTACTCGGCGGCGGCGTCGCTGGACGGCTACATCGCCGGTCCGGGCGGAGACATGTCCTGGCTGACCGAGCACCTCACGGGCCCGGACCCCGCGGCGGAGCGGCTACTGGCCAACGTCGGGGCGATCCTGGCCGGCAACCGCACCTACGGCGGCGACGACCCGAACCGCGGCACCGACAGTGAGGGTGCCTTCGGCGGCCGGTACCACGGGCCGGTGTTCGTACTGACCCACCGGCCGCCGGTCGAGCCACCCCCGGGCGTCACGTTCGTCGGCGACCTGCACAGCGCCGTCACGCAGGCCAGGGAGGCAGCGGGCGAGGGGTACGTGAACGTCCTCGGCGCGGACGTCGCCAGACAGTGCCTCCGGGCCGGGTTGCTCGACGAGATCCTGATCCTCTTCACGCCGGTGCTGCTCGGCGACGGGGTGCGCATGTTCGACGACAGTGGCGGTGAGCGGGTGCGGCTGGCGCCGATCCCCGGGGAGAGCGCGCACTGGTACCGCGTCGTCCGCTGACGGCCTGACCCGTTCGGGCCGCCGCTAGTTGTCGGCGAGGCCGTCGCCAGGGTGAGCTGAGGGTCGTGTCGACAGTGCGCCCGCCGTACCGCCCGTCAAACTCTCTGCCCCATGACGCGCATCGGCCTACGGTAGCTTCGCGGCATGGATGCAACCCGGTCGATGGTCAAGCGGATTGGTCTGTTGTGGGTCGCCGCCGTGCCGTGCCTTGTGCTGTTCGCGCACGAACTACGTCCGGAGTACCTGCCGATCGAGGCACTCACCGCAAGCGTCTGGGCGGCGCTCCTCGGCGTCGGCGGGTATCTGGCGATCCGGCTGGCGAGGTGGGGGCACACCAGGAGCGCGGTCGTGCTGCTGGGTGTCGCGGCCCTGGTGGCCTGCGACGCGGCGGTCGTCGTGGACAGTGCGCTGAGCTACGACGGGTTCGGTTACTGGACGCTCAACGGTGGTGTCGGCCTGCCGTACTCATACGCGGCGCTGTGGTACCCAGCCTCGTTGCTGCCATCGTCGTGGGACATCTTCGGCGTCGATCAAACGGCCATCACCGCAGGCGATCTGGAGTGGCAGACGGAGCACATCGCTCCGGTGGCGGTGGTGCTGACCATCGCGTCAGCCGTCCTCGTCGCCACCCTGGTGAGGGCACTGTCCGGAGGCCGGCAAGTCAGCCCGGCGCTCCGGCCGGGACAGGCTGACGCATAACCCGGTCAACGGACGCGCCCACCCGCCGAGCGACTAGGGGGTCCCGATAGCCCGTCGCCCCGACACCGGTGTGGCGAGTTCGCCACCAAAGTCCGCTTTGGGGCGGGCCGTCCCCAGGCCGCCGAGGCCGATCGGAGGCGACCAGCGACGACCACTGGTGACGACGCCTGCCGGGGAGACGAGTCGTGGCCGACCTGATCACCAGGCAGGTCGGGGAAGCCGCTCCTACCGGTAGTTGTTGAACTGGAGGGCGACCCCGAAGTCCTCGCCCTTCAGCAGCGCGATGACCGCCTGAAGATCGTCCCGCTTCTTGCCGGTGACCCGCAGCTGGTCGCCCTGGATCTGCGCCTGCACACCCTTGGGGCCCTCGTCGCGGATCTTCTTGCTGATCGCCTTGGCCTTGTCCGTCTCGATGCCCTGGATCACCTTGCAGTCGATCTTGAAGATCTTGCCCGACGGGCGGGGCTCACCGGCGTCCAGCGACTTCAGCGAGATGTTCCGCTTGACCAGCTTCTCCTTGAACACGTCCAGCGCGGCGCGAACCCGCTCCTCGGTCTCCGCCTGAATGCCAATCGCCTCCTCGCCGGACCAGGAGATCTCCGCGCCCGTGCCGCGGAAGTCGAACCGCGTCGAAAGCTCCTTCTCCGCCTGCCGGAGGGCGTTGTCGACCTCCTGGCGGTCGACCTTGCTCACGATGTCGAACGACGGGTTCGCTGCCATGTTTCTGCTCCTGCTGTCCGGCGGTCTGGGCTTGCCGTCGGCCGCCGACCAGCGGCACGACCCCCTGACCGTACCCGGTTGCGTCGGTCCCAGGGGTAGCCGCTATTCTTGCTGTCGCCGCCGCGTTGCGACGCGGTGGGGTGCCCTGGCGGGTTGCCCGAGCGGCCAATGGGAGCGGACTGTAAATCCGTCGCGAAAGCTTCAGAGGTTCGAATCCTCTACCCGCCACCAGGTGCAGACACGCCCCTGACCAGCAGAGATGCTGATCAGGGGCCGTTGTCGTTGATCTAGTCAAGTCCAGCGGGGTCCAGCCGATGACGACTGGTTGTGGGCAGATGGTGGGCAGTCGATCTTGCCTCTCAGGACCCCTCTGGGGGCTGCGAACGCCCGTGCTCCGGGAGTTGCTGGCCAGGCGCGATCGCACCTGGAGCGCCGGCTGAGGCCTGCTGCGGACTTAGCTGGCTGCGTAAGTAGCCCGGGGGCAAGCCAGTCCCGAGTTTGGACTGGCGCGGCAGTCGGAAGCCCTCGCCCTCGATCAGGTCGACCTGCCGGCTTCCGTGCCGCCTGGCCGTCGTGCTGCGTCTGGATTAGCGGACTTCGGGCGGCGGTCCGGCGGTAGTCGGTGGCTCTCCGCCCCGGCGCCGGAGGCGGCCGGGGCGGCTTGCCGCCGGCCGGCTCCCCGCCCGCGTCGCGCGGAGCGCGGCGCCTTGATCCAGAACAGAAGAAATCGGCAGCGGCGGGGGACGATACGGGGGAGCGAGACATCCCGCTTACAAGCTCCGGTGCATAAGGTCCGCCGCCGTCTAGGGAACTTCGTCAGCTCGGAACAGTGTCCGTCTCCCCGCTAGCTGTACTGCCCAGGGACGTTGGTCGAGATTTTGTGACGACACGATTTGATGTCGTTGGTAGGTGAAGGCCTCCGGTTGTGGAGTGGAGCTGTCTAGGAACCGCTCCGGCAACAGGAGGCCTTCGTGTCCCACGCTAACGCCGCTTTGACTCCTCGTGCACGTCTTCGTCTGGCGCGTCTGATCGTTGATGAGGGCTGGCCGGTCGCCCGGGCGGCTGAACGTTATGACGTGTCCTGGGCGACTGCGAAACGTTGGGCGGTGCGGTATGCCGAGCACGGGCCCGCCGCAATGGATGACCGGTCGTCGCGCCCGCACCACAGCCCCACGAGGACCGCCCAGCCTGTGGTGCGCAAGATCGTGCACCTGCGGTGGAAACAACGCCTCGGGCCCGTGCAGATCGCCGGCCAACTGGCCATGCCCGCTTCGACCGTGCACGCCGTTCTGACCCGCTGCCGGATCAACCGGCTGACGCACATCGACCGCGCCACCGGCGAGCCGATCCGCCGCTATGAACACGACCGGCCTGGCGCGATGCTGCACGTCGACGTGAAGAAGTACGGCAACATCCCCGATGGCGGCGGCTGGCGCTACGTCGGCCGAGCCCAGGGCGAACGCCATCGGCGACGCACCGCCCACCGCACCGGCGCCCGCAACACCCACTACGACCCGCGCATCGGCACGGCGTTCGTGCACACCGTCATCGACGATCACTCCCGCGTCGCCTACGCCGAGATCCGCGACGACGAGACCGCCCTGACCGCGGTCAACGTACTCCACAACGCCGTCGCCTGGTTCGCCGAGCGAGGCATCACCATCGAACGCGTCCTGTCCGACAACGGCTCGGCCTACAAATCACACGCCTGGCGCGACGCCTGCCACCAACTCGGCATCCGCCCGAAGAAGACCCGCCCCTACCGGCCCCAAACCAACGGCAAAATCGAACGCTTCCACCGCACCATGACCGACAGCTGGGCGAAACGACGTTTCTACAGCTCAGAACACGCCCGCCGAGCAGCCCTACCCGCCTGGCTCCACCACTACAACCACCACCGACCCCACACCGCCACCAAAGGCCAACCACCCATCACCAGGTTGACCAACGTCCCTGGGCAGTACAGCTAGCTAGCCCGCCATCGTCGTGCCGGCTGCTGAGTGTGGCACGGCGGTCGAGTGGTTACGCACGGCGGAACAGGAAGTAGCCTTCGGGCTTGTCCTTTGCGTCTTGACAGAAGCTCATTTGGTCCAACCGCCAGCCAGCATCCTCGACCGCCTCAATCTGCTCGGCGAAGCCAGGCACGCTGCCAGACATCAAGTGATGAGTCATACCAACATTGATTCGCGCGATGAAGACCCTGCGCCCCTCCTCAATCGCTCGCGTCGCCTCCTTGGCGATAGCCGTGGCCTTGGCGTCCTTGATCCAGCCCATACTTTGGACCGTATTGGCTGTCCTCGTCCATGCCCATCGGCCAAAGGGTCCCGGAAGCAGGCGTTTCGACCAGAGGGTCCCGACCGCTGACGCTCGGCTGCCGCCGGGCCACAGGGCTTCGGACGGGTGCAGCGACCGCTGAGCTAATTCTCGTCCCCACCAGGGCGTATAGAGCTACGACTTCCCGCCCGCACTGCTTGATCATTTCAGCAGGCTCCGGATCTTGTCTTCAATCCGGGCCCATGGCCTGCTATCAGGGCCGCAAGACCTCACTGCAGGCCGCGCATGGTCCCTGCTGGTTCGCTTGAGTTCCAGTAGCCGGATGCCTGCTGCACTTCCTTGCTGTGCGGCCGAGTTGATCTACGAGGGCATGCCGAACGTCCGTTCGAATATCGGCCGCTTTGCCTGGTCCTGGGCCCTCCAAGCTGGACCTCTAGAGGTTCGCGTGGGACCGTCACGTCGGCGTGAGGCTGCGTCAAGAACCCAAAAGTTGATTGATCATCGCTCTAAGAGGAGACAAGTAGCGGACACCATCCACTATGCTCGGTCGTTAGGGTGGGTGGTAGCCGCAGATCAGGGTAGGAGCGCTCAACATGGTAAGTGATCTCCGCTTCGAGGAGCCACCTGTCCGCGAAGTGAGCCTAACTGTGTTTTTCGAGCGAGTTGCTACTTTGCAATCTCTCAACCTCGCCCAACTTCGTGTCGATTGGAAGGATGCGTACCCAAAGGTCAGCGAGGTGCCACCCCGTCCGCCTTTGCGGGGCGATGCACCTATGCATCAGTATCTTGGCGGGAATTCGTTCTGGCCAATGCCGCTGACCGCTTTTACGAACGCTCGGGGCGATCAGACGATCGAGCTTCAGAATGATCGATTTAGTGTCGTGTGGCGCTTCCATCAAGGGCCGAAAACGTATCCGGGCTATGACGAACTCTCAGCAGAACTGCTACTGCGCTTCGAGGAGTTCCGTCGAGCAGTCTCTAGTTCACTCGCTCAAGAGGTCAATCCTACTGACATTTACGTCTCATATACGAACTTGATAGAAGGCGTGCTGCCCGAAAGTCTCGCCGTTGGCATCCTTACCAACTGGCGGACATCTATGGCACAACTGGATCCGCCGGAATTGGCTGGCCTTCGGCTGCACTACTGCTCACCTGAACTTGAGGAAGATGTTGCTCTGACGATCTTGGTCGATCCTTCGTTTGATCGGGATCGGGAGCGGGATGACCCATGTGCGTCTCTTGAACTTGAGGGGACCATCTCCCTTGAAGACTCCTCAATCATTGATCGGTCACTAGCAATCGCTCACGATGCTGTTGTTAAAAAGTTCCTGGAACTGACGAACGACGACATGAGGACGAGGTGGGGGTTGCGTAGTGAGGATGTCTAGCTATGGAAGCGCCGCACACGCCAAGCAGCATGGGCTAATTGGGTCCGGTTCATATTCACGATCTACAACAGCACGTGACTCCTGCATGCGCCCGGACTCGTCTACCGGCGTCTGGTACGTCTATGAGTCGCAGCCTGAACTTCGCTCTAACCGACCTAGAGTCAAGGCCGCAAGCTCTCCGTACGAACTGTTGCGTTATGCAGAGGTCAAACTGCATCATCTGCGGTCTCTCCCTTATGACTGGGACGGCGAGGGTGGCGAGCCATGCACCACAGATGCTGTAATCTCAATGTTCGAGTTTCTGCAGAAGGTCTCAGACAGACGCACGGTGTTTCCGTTCTTGTCTCCTGATGGAGAGGGCGGAGTGCTCGCGGAGTGGCACGCGCGCAAGCAGAGGATCGAAATCGAGGTCGACGGCGAAGGTAATGCCCTTTTCTATGCGTCGGACCAGGACGGCCACGAAGTGCTCACAGGGGAAGTGTCTCCTCAGAGCGAACACAAGTTGCGTCGTCTGCTCCTCGATTTGTCGGTTCGAGTGGGCCTAGAGAATCCCACTTGGCGTGCGCTCTTCGCTCGGTAGGAGCTATGACAGAAACCCCTCCGTGGAATGATCCTCAAATTCCAGATTCGGATTGGCTTTATCGCCGCGTGCCTCGGCGCCCAGACTTCTTTCAGCAGAGGGACGTTCTTGACTCAAAGCCCGTAATCGGTCGAAATGCTTTTCGGTTCGATGACGACGGGATGTCAGTCTATCGCCATCTGCTGTGCGTACAACACGACCTGACGCCTCATCAGATCCGCCGTAATGATGGATACGTCCTGTTCAAGGTTGGCGTGGGTGCGGTTCGTGCTTTGAAGGCGGGTGTCGTAGACGACGAAGACAAAGAGGATGCGGAAATTGGTGTTGCTCACGCGCTGGTGCGAGTAGAGGGCGCCATTAAGCCCCCTAAAGAGCAGCGGCGTCAGATTCAGCTTGGCTTGGTAGAAGCTGCTGAGCACGTCGAACTACCCGAGCATCCCTAACGTCACCTCGCTACGCGTCTGCCGCCCTCGGGCGCTACTGTCTGCGATGGCTCCCGGCTTTCCACTGTTGCCTTGGCCGAGGAGCAGTGGGCATGACCGCACGGCCATCTCTCGGCTGGCGGTCGTGACGCCTAAACGGCGGCGCTTGCGGCCCGTTGCGGTCGGCCTTGATGGCGTATTAAAGTTGTGAACTGCTCTATCGCTCTGTCGCAAGCCGTTGGTAGGTTCTGACGACTGTTCGGACGGCTCCCCTTGTTCGAGCGAGGCTCTGTTGTTCTATCAGGGCCGTACCTACCTCGACAGCGAAAAGGGCCGCAAGCTCCGCGTCGGCGGCGACTTGGCGCTGCTGCGTTTCCGTCTCGGTGCCCTCGTCTAGCCAGCGCTCACGTTGGCGGGGGGTTGCGTAGGTTCCTCGGCCGTGTTCGGTGGCGACCAAGCCTGTCTCGCGTAACGCGGCTATCGCCTGACGAATCGTGCCGCGCGCTGCCCCAAATTCGGCGGTAAGCGCGCTCTCGGCCGGTAAGAGGGCTCCGGGCGGGATGACGCCGCTCTCGATGCGCTCTCTCAACTCTTCGGCGATGGCGCGGTAGCGGGGCTGGCCGTAGTGCGGGGTGGGCACCTGCTCACCGTACCTGGCACTTGTCTTACCAAGTGCCAACCAAGTGACCCGTTTCGACGCCTAGACAACTCGTCCACTTGTAGATACGTTTCCTGATGTGCGGTTAGGGTGACGGCTCGTGTCAAGGGTGGTTGCGCTCTGGCCCTGGTCGCACGTGATGCGCGGCGTCCTGTCGGACCGGTTGCGGTAGTCGCGCGTACAAGTTGGCTCGGCGATACCCGACCCGTCCGGAGTCGGACGGTGCGCCGTGCCTTCATCCGGGCCGGTGGCCGGCCGCATTCCCCCGTGGTTGGCCACCGGTCCCCGCCTACCTGTGGAGGTGCGATGTCCGGCTCTCATCGTCGGCACCATTGGCTCTCGTCCTGGTGGTCTCGGAGGCGCCCATCTGCCCGAGGCGCCAGCAGCAACGCTCAGTCGAGTCTGCGCACGGGATCCTCGACCTTCTTGCCGCAGTGGTCGACGGGCGTCACCCGCGAATTGCCCGCGCTCCGGTATGCGCCCTTGATGACGCGGGCTCAGCTTTACCGAGGCAACGGCGGGCGGTGGCCGCGATGAGTCGTACGAACAAGCCCGCTGCCGTCACCAGCCATCCGGACTGGTGCGCCCCTGATCGCTGCGGCTACCTGGTGCCGCCGGTGATGACGCACATGGCCCGCCGCCATCGGGGCCCAATGCAGCGGTCTGGTGACAGTCGAGCGGGCGGGCTCGTCGTCACCTACCTCATCAGTGACGCACTGGGCAGTCCCATGGTCGGTGTTCACGTGACGTGCAGGGCCGGGAACGCCTGGGCCGAGTTGTCCTTGCCGCAGGCGGCCCAACTGGTCGAGCACCTTCGCGGATCGCTGGAACAGGCCGCCGGGCAGCAGGGGGCCGGCGATGAGTGAGGGCGCTGCCATTCCAGAGGGCCGGTCGCCGTCGTCGATCACACCGGTCGTGTGCCCGGTCTGGTGTCGAGGCTGTGGACCGAACGACCCGATGCACCGCGGGCTTCTCTCCACCATTGGACGGGAGCGGACCGGCTGGGTCACCGTCCAACTGGTCGTCGACCGGTTCGCCCGCCGGGACCTGGCGGTGAAGCTCGACGCGACTCGATACGGCGCGACGCAGACCGTGCTTCTGTCGCCCGCGCAGGTGGACCGGCTCATCGACGAGCTGGTGTACGCCCAGCTGGAGATGCTGACACCGGCAGAAGGCGGCGAGCGGGCCGGAGAGACGCGGTGAACGCCAATACCCGTCGGGGCTCAGCCGTTCCTCGTACTCCTGGCCTGCGCCCTGCCCGGCCGCCGCGAGCAGCGGTAGCCGTACCGCCGGTTCCTGAGCGGCCCGCCGGCGGCACCACCTGGCAGACGTTGGAACGTCTAGGGGGTACGGTGACCGGTGTGCAAGGCCGGGACTGGCGCCCTCGCTACCTGCAACTCGCGGAAGAGTTGCGGGCGAAGATCGTGAGCGGCGAACTGGCCCCCGGCACCCTGATGCCCAGCGAAACCGAGTTGGCCGACACCTCGGGCCTGTCCCGTACGAGCGTCCGCAACGCCATCCGGCAGCTCCGCGAATGGGGCCTGGTCCGCGCGGAGCAGGGGCGCGGCACCTACGTGCGGGCACCCCGCCAACGGGTACGCCGTCGCAACACCGAGCGGTACCAGTGGGAGAAGGATCGCGTCCTGCTCGACGAGGCCGAGCGGCTGAAGACTGGCGCCACCGAGCATGACACCGGTCTGACCGTCGACGACCTGAAGTTCCACGCCGAATACTCCCGGGTCGAGGCTGATGCGGAGATGGCGGCGGCCTTGCGGGTCGAGCCGGGTACGCCGCTGCTGCGCCGGGTCTACTGGACGTCCTCGCGGCACGAGAATGCGCCGCTGACCGTGTCGTACTCCTATCTTCCCTACGACCTGGTGGCCGCGAACCCGGACCTGCTCGACGCGGGCAAGGAACCGTGGCCGGGCGGTACGCAGCATCAGCTCTACACGCTGGGCATCGAGCTGGACCGGATCGACGACGAGATTCGCGCCCGCCCGCCGTCGCCGGACGAGGCCGAGTTGTTGGACATCGACCCGGGCGTCTCCGTGCTCACCGTGCGGAAGACCTCGGTCGACACCATGGGCCGGGTCGTCGAAGTCGCCGACGTGGTGATGCCGGGCGACCGCACCGAGCTTGTCTACTCGCACAAACTCCAGCGGTGGAAAACTTGACGCAGCTCGTCTCGGTCATCACCCCGGTCCACGCGCCCAGCATCGAGCACCTGCCGGGCGCCTACGAGTCGTTGGTCAAGCAGGAGATGCCTGACGGTTGGGACTGGGAATGGCTCGTCCAGGAGGACGGGCAGACCGGCGCCCTGGTCGACGCGCTGCCCGATGATCCCCGGATCAGTCTGGGCACCGGCCGTCCCGGTGGGCCTGGTGTTGCCCGTACCCTCGCCCTCTCCCGAGTCTCCGGGCAACTCATCAAGGTCCTGGACGCCGACGACCAGCTGACCGACGGCGCGCTCGCCCGGGACATCGCCGCGTTCGACGCACACCCGCAGATCGGCTGGACCACCTCGCGGGTACTCGACCTGCTGCCCGACGGATCGACCGCCGGATGGGACAAGGACCCGGCCGGCGGGGTCATCAACCGCGGATCGGTTCTGGCGTTCTGGAAGGCCAACGACTACCGGGCCTCGGTGCACCCGGCGACCCTGTGCCTGCGGCGGGATCTCGTCTTCGCCCTGGGCGGTTGGATGGCGTTGCCCGCCTCCGAGGACACGGGCCTCCTGCTCGCTGCCAACGCGGTCAATGCGGGCTACTTCACCCGCGAATACGGCCTGCTCTACCGCAAGTGGCCCGGCCAGGTCACCAGCCAGGCCGCGCACCGGGAACCGGCCGAGTACCAAGCACGAATGAGGATCATCGAGGCCCGAGCCAACGCCCTGGCCTCGATGATCCCGAACGGCTTCGGCGACAGCGCTACGGCGTAGCCTCGTGCCCCGGCATCCCGTGGGTACGCCGCCGCTCCTTCATCTCCGCCTCGAAGATGTGCCGCCGACCGCCGGCCAGCTTCTCCCGCGCGTCCCGCTCGATCTCCTGGAACGCGGCGTAGTAGCCGTCGTCAAACTCCTCCACGATCTGGAACGTCCACCGGCCCGGCAGCACGTTGCGGCCCAACAGCTCGTGCTCGACCCGGTCGGCCGTCTCGTCGTGCCCGGCCTCACGGAGCAGCTTCACCACCCGGTCAAGGGTGAGATCTGCGCCGCCGACGAGCTGGTGTGCCGAGTACAGGTGACCACGAACCCGGTGGATCGTTTCTAGCGCTTTGCTGAGCTCTCCGAGTGCTTCGACAGTCGAGTCATTAACCCCTGGTGGTCGCGAATGCGACCCGTCTGCGGCTTCATGTTTTACGTCCTCCATGGTCTCCGATGTACCCGTTCGTGATCGCTTCAACCAAAGTCGGGAGCGGGCTTCTACCGTTCTTCTTTCTGTCCTGGCGACTGTTCAAGTTGAAGTTCTCGCTTGCGTTGTTCGTCGCGCAAGCGCTCGACGTTCTGCGCAAATAGACGCAGTCTTGACGCCTCTTTCCCGTCGCCGTGTTCTGAATATTCGTTCAACCGGAACTGTGTTGCGTTGTAGTGCTTCTCGATCTCATCGGCGGTCAGTTGGAGGTTGTAACCGCGCTCGCGGAACTTGAAGTATGCAGCCAGGCCCGCCGTGATGCTGATGAAGGCGGTGAGTCCTGTTGAGACCCAGCTCAAGGGGTGCTCTCCTGCCATCACTGCCGTGGTGGTGGAAGCGACTACAGAGCCGATAATGATGATTGCTTGAACGGTGTTATGCGCTTTGAGGTTGCGAGTCGCGCGGGTGCGGAATTGTGCAACGATGTCTTGTGAAGCCTCGCGATAAAGGCGGAGCGACTCAAGAGATTCGGATGGTATTCGAGTGGCAGCGCTTTGGCGGTCATGCCCAAGGTTGCGCACCTTCACGTCAAACTCGATTATCTTTCGACGGTTCTTGATAACAAGCGAACCGACGCTTATGCATAGCACAAGTAGTGCAATGAGTCCGACATAGCGAGTTACGCCAGGCTGATCGTGCCAGAGTCCGACAACCACCGAGTAGGCGAGGAGCGCAACTAGCGCGAAGCTGGATACCAGAACTACCCAGTATGCGAATTGAGCGGACCTGGCAGTGCGGAGCTGGTCGAGCGCCAGTTCGTAATCTTTGCCGATCTCTCGGTATCTCTCTTGAGCACTGGAAGCGCTGGTTGACGGCGCCTCGGTCTCATCGGGCCGGGCCTGTTCCTGGGGGGCATTGGGGGTGGTCACAAACGCTCCGTACTTGATCTGACGCTGGCGGTAGGGGGCCGACATCATCTCCCGTGAATTGTCGGGATACCAAGGCTCTGTCGCATTGATGTCTGCTGGTCGGCCCGTACCTGCCGGTTGCCCGCAGGGGGTCGGACCAACCTGTTGACTTGTCTGCCAAGTGCCGTCTACCTTGGATCGCAACTTGGCAGACAAGTTAACAAGTTGGAGGTTTGAGCGATGGCTCTGCGAGGCGGCACGAGGTTCGCGGTGCGGTGTGAGGACGTGTTCCCGGCGGGGTGCGCGTTGGTGCCCGAGTCTCTGGGCGAGGTCGAGGACTACGACGAGAAGACCGGTCGGCGTAGCCCGGCGAAGGACAAGTTGACCGGCCAGCGGGTGTGGCAGGTCCGGGTGATGGACCTGGATCCGGAGCTGGGGAAGCGGTCGCGGGAGACGACGGTGAAGATCTCGGCGGACTACCGGCCGGTGCCGCCAACGGGTGGCCTGTTCGAGGCGGTGGAGTTCGACGGCATGACCGTCACGCCGTACGTGGGCAACAACGGTCGGATGGCGTATTCGCTGCGGGCGACCGGGATGCGTGCCCCGGCAGGCGTGGCGACGAAGGCGGCGCAGTAGCCGCATCTGGTGGGGGCGGGGCTGTCAGGTCTTGGCGGACGGCAGCCCCGCCCTCTGTCTCTTTCCCCTGCTCTGTCGAGAGAGGTAGTGACATGTCCAAGCGTATGCCTGCCGTCCTGCGGCGGCTCGTCCTGGCGGGTGAACGATGATGCGCCGGCCGCGTGGCGAGGTCGTGATGACCACCGCCGGGGACCTGATGGTGATCCGGCCACGCCGGCTGGAACTGCCGGTCTGGCTGATCGCGTTCGGCCTCGTGCTGCGGTGGCTGTGGCGGGGCCTCTGGTGGTGCCTTCGCCACCCGGTCGCCGTCGGCCTGGTCGTGGCCGGGGTGACCCTCTACCGCGAGTTCGGCCGGTCCGGCGTGATCGTGCCCGTGGTCCTGGCCGCCGCCGTGTCGGCGTTATGGCGGTGGCGGCACGAGTCGTCCTGGTGGACCTGGTGCGCCGGTCCGATCCTCGGTCGGTTCCGTCAGCTCTTCGTCTACCGGCGGGCCTGGCGTGAAGCGATGACGCTCTGCGGGCTGGCCAAGGTGTACGACCATCGCACGGTCCTGCCGGAGCTGCTGCGGGTCCGCTCGGATCAGGCGCTCGACGTGCTGACCATCCGCATGGTCCGCGGCCAGACACCCGAGGAGTTCCAAAAGGCAACGGCGAACCTGGCGTACGCCTTCGGCCGGCGGCACGCCCGGGTCTACTCCGAGCGTCCCGATGACCCGCCAATCCGGTCGGGCTACTGGGCGCTGGTCCTGGGCGCGGTGGACCGGCTGCGGTTCCGGGACCGGCCGTCGGTGGTCTACCTGGTGGTGGTCCGCACGGATGCGCTGCGTACCCTGGTCGACCCGTTCGATGTCCCGTCGGTGCCCGACTTCACCGCACTGCCACTGGCTCGACGGGAAGACCTGCGGCACTGGTGCCTGCACCTACTCGCCACCCACGTCCTCGTCGGCGGCGCCACCCGCTCCGGGAAGGGCTCGGTGCTGTGGTCGCTGGTCCGAGTGCTGGCCGGTGGGATCTCCTCCGGGCTGGTCCGGCTCTGGGTCATCGACCCCAAGGGCGGCATGGAGTTCGCCATGGGCCGACCGCTGTTCGCCCGGTTCGCCTGCAAGTCGTTCGAGGCCATGGCCGACCTGCTCGACGAGGCCGTGACAGTCATGCGGGAACGGCAGAACCGGCTTGCCGGCGCGGTGCGGGTCCATACGCCGACCCTGGATGACCCCATGGTCGTGGTCGTCATCGACGAGATGGCGGCACTGACCGCGTACCTCCAGGACGTCGACCTCCGTAAGCGCATCGCCGGCTCGCTCGGGCTGCTGCTGTCGCAGGGTGCCGGCGTCGGCGTCCTGGTGGTGGCCGCGTTGCAGGACCCCCGCAAGGAGGTGCTGCCGTTCCGGGACCTGTTCCCGACCCGGATCGCCCTCGGCCTGACCGAGGCCGCTCAGGTTGACCTCGTGTTGGGTGACGGTGCCCGCAACCGGGGTGCCCTCGCCGATCAGATGCCCCGGTGGGCCAAGGGCGTCGGGTACGTGATCCTCGACGGCATCCCGGAGCCGGCCCGGGTCCGCTTCTCCTACATCTCCGATGACCACATTCGGGAGCTGGCCGCGGAGTATCCGGCGCCGGCCGACGCGGCGGACATCCTCGCTCAGGTCGGCCGGGAAACCGCCACCGAACCGACCCGGCCGCCTCTGCCGCGGCAGCGTCGCGGACCACTGCTGCCCGACTCGCTGCTGAACATCCTCGACCGGGACACCGACGGGGGTGAGCCGCGGTGACCGCCCCGACTGACGGCCGAACCTTCTACCGGCTGCGCGCTCCCGGCATCGACGGCGTCACCAGCACGGCGGTGTCCGTGCGCGTCGACCCTGCCCGGCCCGATCCGTACCCGGTGTATCTCGCTGTCGGTGGCGGTCGGCGCCGCATGTACCTGACCCCGACGAGGCGTGGGCGCTGTGGCGCTGCCTCTCCGAAGCGGTGGCCTCCCTCGGCGAACCGCCCGACCACATCCGTACCCGCGTCGCCCCGGCCCGGAGGTAACCGATGTCCCTCAAGAGCTTCTTCCTCGGCACCCACCGTCTCAAGCCGCTGCACATCGAACTCGACGGCTCCCCAGACCGGCTCGCCGGTGCCTTGCACGGCCTGGCGCACATGGTCAACCGCCGCCGCGACCTCAACGGCCAACAGATCTGCATCACCCTGACCGTTCGCGACACCAGGGGCGGCCGATGATCCGCGAACGCGCCGAGTCCGGCGTACGGGTGCTGATCCTGCTCGCCATCGGCACCATGGCCGGCGCCGCGGCCTTCACCCACGTCCATGACCTGACCGTTACCCACGGCCAACCTGACTGGATCGGCTGGGCCAACGCCGTGGCGGTCGAGCTGATGGCGATCTACCTCGGCCTGGAGATCCGCGCCCGCCGCCGCACCGGTCGACCCGTCGGCCTGGTCGGCGTGCTCCTGATCGCGTTCGCGCTGCTCTCCCTCGCCGCCCAGGTCGCCGAAGCCGAACCCTCCGTCTGGGGCTGGATCGTCGCGGCGGTGCCGTCGCTGGCCTTCCTCGCCCTGGTGAAGGTCGTCCTGTCCAGCGAACCCGCCACCCCGCCGGCATCGGAGCCCGATCAGCCGCAGGGCGATTGGTACGACGAGCCACAGCCGGTCGAACTCGCGCCGCCGGCTCCGGTGATGCCGCCGGCATCAGTCGCGTGCTGCCTCCGGTCGGTGTCGTCCACCCCAACCGTCCCCAGGTCGTCGGGATCATCCGATGACGGCCACCCTCGCCGCCGGGCGGCGGCTACCGGAACTCGTGCACGACCTCGATCAGTCCGACGATGTGAGCGTTGAACTCGTCCAACTCCTCGGCTGGCACCCACAGCTCCAGAATGGTCTTTCCGCCGGCCTGGCGGACCGGGTAGCGGCTCAGGAACTCCGACTCCAACCGGAAACGGGTGACGTAGCCGACGCCGGACGCGGGCACGTTCCAGTCCCGGGCGATCATCACCGCGTATTCCTCGTTCAGAACCGGGTAGAAGATCGGCTGATCCGGCAGGCGCGGCGGCCACTTCAGCCATCCGGACTCGCGGACGAGATCCAGCTCTTTCGGCCCGGTTGGGCGCCACAGCACCGTCGTACCGTCATCGCTGTTCATGTCGACCTCGCCGTTCGGATTCTTGGTGAGCCCGGACAGTACCGGCGGACCTGCACCCGGGACCACCGCATTCGCCTCACGGTGGGGGTGGGCCGATGACGGCTCCGACCCTGCCCGGCGTCGAATCCGCCCCGGCCCCGGTTGCTCCTCGGCCGGGGTCGCGGGCGGCCCGCATGGCGCTACCTCGCTCGATCGACGTGCTCAAGGACATCGCCATCGAGTACGGCGTCTGCGTCCGCCCGCTCGCCATGCGTCGCACCGACCTCGACACCGGCTTGACCGAGGTCATCGACCTGCCCTGCGGCGCGACCCGTGAGGACAAGTGCCCGCCGTGCGCCAAGAAGAACCGCCGGCTACGGCAAGCCCAGATCCGCGAAGGCTGGCACCGGGCCGACGAACCGCTACCCGGCCCGGAACCCGCGACCGAAGCGCAGAAGTCCCTGATCCTGTTCTGCGCACACCTGGAGTTCTCCCGCGACGAGGCCGTACGCGCCGCCCAGTGGGACCAGGTGACCGACCTCGACGAGGCAATCCGCGAGGTAGAGGAAGCCATCGCCGCTGAGGGCCTCCGCGGGCGCGTTGGACCACCCCACGCCAGGGACGACGAGCCCGACCAGCGACGCAAGCGCTCCACCAAGCGGCGCCAAGATGCCCCCGAACTGCCTCGGCGCAAGGTCGAGCGCCGCACCGTCGGCAAGACCTATACCGCCCCGGACGGCTCCACCTACCAACCGTCGATGTGGCTCACGCTCACCCTCGACTCGTACGGCCCGGTCCGTCCCGACGGCACCCCGGTCAACCCCGCCAGGTACGACTACCGCCGTGCCGCCTGGGACGCCGTGCACTTCCCTCGGCTCCTCGACCGGTTCTGGCAGAACCTCTGACGGTGTGAGGGCTGGAACGTCCAGTACGCCGGCTGCGTCGAGCCGCAACGCCGTCTCGCCCCGCACGCGCACTTCGCCATCCGGGGCACCATACCTCGGGACGTGCTCCGCACCGTGGCGGCGGCGACCTATCACCAAGTGTGGTGGCCCTCGGTCGACGTCCAGCGCTACACCCTCGACCGGCTACCGATCTGGGACGAGCAGGCAGCGGCATGGGTCGACCCGGACACCCGCGAGCCGTTGACCACCTGGACGGAAGCCCTCGACACCATCGACGACGACCCGGACGCGAAGCCGGTGCACGTGGTGCGTTTCGGCGCCCAGGTCGACGCCCGCGGCGTCATGCCCGGCACCGAGGACGCCGAACGGACCATCCGGTACGTCACGAAATACATCACCAAGCACACCGGCGACTGCCACAAGGCGACTACCGATCGGCAGCGAAAGCACCTCGACCGGCTCTGGCAGCAACTCCAGCTGACCCCCTGCACCGAGCGGTGCGCCAACTGGCTGCTCTACGGCGTCCAGCCCAAGAAGGCACACGCCAAGCTCAAGCCCGGCCGCTGCAAGGGCAAGGTCCACCAGCGCGACACCCTCGGCATCGGCGGCCGGCGCATCCTCATCTCCCGCGACTGGTCCGGCAAGACCCTCGCCGACCACAAGCACGACGCGCGGGCCTGGGTGCGGGCACTGCTCGGCGTCACCACCGACGGCGCGCAACTCGTCGACGACCAGGGCGACACCACCGAACGGGTCCGCTACGCCTGGGAACTCGCCCGACCCGATGACCCCGACGTCGGCCCGATAACCCACCGACTCATGCGCTCGATCAGCGAACGCGCCCGCTGGCGTTCCGAACTGCTCGCCGCCAAGGACCGGGCCGCGCAGGGGTCCCCAGATCTTTCGGCAACTCAGCACAGCGCACAGCACGACGGGGAGGAAACGCAGTGAACGAGGAGTTGTTGACCGTGCCGGAAGTGCTCGCCGAACTGCGCGTACCGCGCTCCACCTGGTTCTACTGGCGGCAGACCGGCAAGGGACCACGGGTGATCAAGCTCCCGAACGGACAGCTGCGGGTCCGCCGGTCGGCGCTCGGTCGGTGGCTCGGCGACCTGGAGCAGGACGCCGCATGAAGAGCTACGAGGTCCAGATCTGGGAGATCGCTAAGCGCGCTGACCGGAAGGCTCGACCGTGGCGGGTCCGTTGGGCGGTGAGCGGCCAACGCTTCGAGGACATGTTCCGTACCAAAGCCCTCGCGCACTCCTTCCGCGCCGAGCTGGTCCAGGCGGCCAACGCGGGGGAGCCCTTCGACCCGGCCACCGGCCGCCCGGTCTCCGAGGCCAGAACCAAGAACCCCACCACCTGGTACGCCCACAGCCGCGCGTACGTCGAGATGAAGTGGCCCCGGGCGGCGGCCAAGACCCGGCGCTCAATCGTCGAAGCGCTGACCTCCATCACGGTGACCCTGACCCGGCCAACGAAGCGGGGCCGACCAACTGACGCTCTGCTCCGTGAGGCGCTGTACCTCTACGGCCTCAACCCGCGCCGCTGGTCCGACGAGATCCCGGCCGAACACGCAGCGGCGTTGGCCTGGCTGGAGACCGCGTCCCTCCCGGTAGTCGAACTCGACTCACCCGCGATGGTCCGCCGCGTCCTCGACAGCCTCTGTGTACGCCTCGACGGCAAGCCCGCGGCGGCCTCCACCGTCCAGCGGAAGCGGGCCACCTTCTACAACGTGCTCGGGTACGCCGTCGAGCTGGAGCTGATCGCCACTGCACCCGGTCGACCGGGTGCAGTGGACAGCGCCCGAGGTCGCGCAGTCCATCGACCGGCGGGTGGTGGCGAACCCGGCTCAGGTTGCCACGCTGCTGGAGGCGATGAAATCTCTCGGCAAACGAGCCGACAAGGTCACCGCGTTCTTCGGCTGCCTCTACTACGCGGGCATGCGTCCCTCAGAAGCCGCGGACCTACGGCGGGAAGACTGCGACCTTGCCGGCCGGTGCGCCGATTGCGGGACGGACTTCGACGACCTGGCGGCGGTCAAGCCTTCCCGGTCCTGCGAGCACGAGAAGATCGAACATCGCTGGGGCCGCCTGGTGCTCGCCGGCACCTCGCCGCGCGCCGGGTCGCACTGGACCGATGATGGCGGCTCCCACGAGCGGCGCGGGCTCAAGCACCGGGGGAGGGCTGAGACTCGTACGGTCCCGATTCCGCCCCGGCTCGTCGAGCTGCTGTGCGCGCACGTTGAGAATCACGGGGTTGGCCCGGACGGTCGGTTCTTCCGGGGCCTGCACGGTGGGCCGCTGTCGGAGTCGGTCTACGACCGGTGGTGGAAGCTCGCCCGCGAGAAGGCGCTGACCGAATCGCAGGTTGCCTCGCCGCTCGTCCGCCGGCCCTACGACCTACGGCACGCGGCGGCCTCACTCTGGCTGAATGCCGGCGTCCCGCCGACGGAGGTAGCCCGGCGCCTGGGCCACGGCGTCGCCGTCCTGCTTCGCGTCTACGCCAACTGCATCGACGGGGGAGACGACACCATGAATGACAAGATCGGCGACGCGCTCGGGTGACCATCCATCGATCAGCCGTTTGCGTCGCTGGTGTTACAGACCAAGCGGTGAGCCTCAGCGATCACGGCTGCGTCGAGGTCGTCAGCCGGGGTGCTGGTGTAGTCGTGCTCTTCGTAGTCGGCGTAAAAGATGTCGTAAGTGATCTCAAGGTTGATCAGCTCGGCTGCCATGGGAGTGCCATCCCAGGTGATGAACCTGTACGCCCAGGACGTCAGGTCGCGGGGTGTGATGACCTGGACGAGCAGCCGTCGGGCCATGATCCGGAGGGCTTCGTCTTCACCCTGGCGGCTTCCCTCCCGGTAGTAGGTCAGGGCGAGTTCGGTCAGGGCGTCTTCGAGCCATCGCCGCAGCTCGTCACTCTCGCTACCCCTAGCGGGCGAGATACCCGCCAGGATCCGAAGGGTTGGACTGTCTACGCCTGCGACGAGGCAGTCACAGGCTGCCTCGATTACCTCAACCGCCGTACCCGATCCGACGCTCCAGAGGATGGCGGCATCTTGAAAGCGGGCGACCGCGTCATCTCTGACCATCGGTACAGGGTCCACCGTCGAGCCGGCGTTGTCTCCGAGATATCCGTCTGTCGGGTGGATGTGCCCGGCGTCCCGCCGACCGAGGTCGTCCGGCGCCTGGGCCATGACGCGCTCGGACGAGCCACAGCGTCCGCGTCGATAGCTTGCCTTGGACGCTCGCGCGAGAATGGCCGTGTGATCTTCGAAGCGATGTTCGCCTACGTGGCCGTGTTGGCGCTGGGGTTGGCGGCGGTCCTCGCCGTGGTCTACTCGGTGGCTTGGCTATGGCGGTTGGTGAGACGCGGGGCTGCGGCTCTGCCGCGCGGGATCAAGTCACTGACGATCGAACCGTCTCCAGGAAGCTTCAACGACTCTCGGGACGTGTGGCCGATGCCGAAGGACGATTGAGGACCTGCGATTCGTGGGCGTGGGCACATGGTGGGCGATCAAGCAACGGCGGGCAGCCCTGCGGAAGAGGAACAGCAGCTCAGGAAGCATGAATGAGCCAAGATCCCTGACGCCCTGTAAATCCGTCGCGAAAGCTTCAGAGGTTCGAATCCTCTACCCGCCACCAGGTGCAGACACGGCCCCTGACCAGCAGAGATGCTGATCGGGGGCCGTTGTCGTATGTCCGGCTGAGTCCAGCCGTTGACGACTGGTTGGAAGCAGATGGTGGGCAGGCCGAGCTTGCCTTTCGGGGCCCCTCTGGGGCTGTGACCATCGAACTTGTCGGGCTGGCGTGGGCCGCGCCGGGGTAGCGACCGTTTGAAGCTGCCTCCCGGGCGTCGCTGGGCAGTGGGAGGTAGACCGGGGGCCAAACCAGGCCCCGGGTTGCTGCCAGCCTGGGCGATGTACGCGAACCCTGTTGAGCGCTGAGGTGGACGAGGTGCGCTAGAAGGAGGGGGTGGATCTGCCCGCGTCGCAAGACCCAACCTCGCCCGAGGTCCGTGCCACGGTCGGCCCGATTCCAGCCAGGGACAGTCGTGTGCCGGAGCTGCGGCTCTGGGGCATCCGTCGGTCGATCACGGCGCTGTCGTGGCTGCGCTGCTGCTAGGTCGTGTTTCGTAGGGCCCGGAGCCATTGGTTGATGGCGGCGATGGTGAGGGTGGCTTCGTAGCGCACGGCGAGTTTGTCGTACCTGGTGGCCAT
>NZ_JAEVHL010000069.1 GCF_016803395.1 Micromonospora tarensis
GTCGACCGACTCATCGCGCGCCGGCTGCCCGCCGGCCACCAGAGGGGGGACCACGTGCCCGAGGCATCAACCGCACCCGAACGCAGCCCCGTCGTCGCCAGCATCGTCACCAGCGCCCTCGGCGTCCTCGTCGGCCGGCGCAACGACGGCAAGCCGCCCTGGACGTTCATCGCCGGTGAGATCGAGCCCGGGGAGTCCGCCGCCGACGCCGCCGTCCGCGAGGTCAAGGAAGAGACCGGGCTGCTCGTCCGGGCCGGGGAGCGGGAGATCGGCCGCCGCGTCCACCCGAAGACCGGACGGACGATGGTCTACCTCGCCTGCTACCCGACCGGGAAGCTCGACGTGTTCGTCGGCGACGAGGAAGAACTGGCCGAGGTGAAGTGGGCCAGCCTCGACGAGGCGCAGCAGCTGCTACCCGGGCTGTTCGAGCCCGTGCTCGCGCACCTTCAGCGGGAACTGGGCAACTAGAACGACGGCACACACCACGACGGCCGCTCCGATTGGGGCGGCGTCGTTGATCACACCGCCTACCCGAACCAGCGTTCGCGTTTTCAAATGCCGCACAGATACCCGCGAGTAGTCGGGGCACAACGGACAGTCGATCATCGACCGGACTCGAAAACTGCAAGTTGCCCGATGCAAACGCCGCACGAATGTACGAAGATAAGTCCTTCTCGCGGCTGGAAACCCCAACCGAAGATGAGTTCCCGACAGCAATAGTTGCTGGTAGGAACAGTGCAACACCGGTCTCGTGGGGGGAACCGGACAGCGAACACACCGGGGGGTGGTGGACGCGTGAACAGCACGATGAGGCGTCTCGCCCTCGGGGCAGGACTCGCCATCGCGGGCGCCGCCGCAGCCATCGCCTTCAGCACCACCGCCCACGCCGACGACGGAACCCACCGCCCGGGGGGTGCGCTGGGAAGCGTCGTCGAGGTGGTCGACGAGGCGCTGCCCGATCCGGAGCCGACATCCGAGCCGACCAAGGGGCCCGTCGAGTCCGAGCCCGACGCTGATCCGGAACCCACCAAGGAGCCCGAGCCGCCCGCCGAGCCCGAGCACAACGACCCGCCGGCGGCCCCGCCCGGACGCAGCGACGACACGGACCACGGCCCCGACGAGCAGCACGGCAGCGACGAGCAGGCGCCCGGCCACGACGAATCGCCGGCCACCCCGCCCGCCAACAACGAGTCGCCCACCAAGGCCCCCGTCGACCTGCCCGTCGACCTCCCGGTGAAGCTGCCACCCGTCGCAGTGCCAACCCCGCCGGCCAGCGCCCCAACGCCAACGCCGGTGCCAGCCGTCGAGCCGACCGCGCCCGTCACCGAACCGGCACCTGGCGACCAGCCGGCCGCCGACACCGAGCCTGCCACCGAGTCGGCCGACGAGCCCGCCACGGACACCGAACCGGCCGAACCTGCGCCCGTGGCCCTGCCCGTGCCCATCGGACCCGTCGCCACCCGCCCGGTCGACGACGGCATCCACCCCGCCGCCCCGCCGGGCCACCGCGAACCCCGCACCGCCCGCGAGTGCGACGGGAAAACCCGCAGCCTCGACGACATCCGCCAGGCCATCCGCGCCGCCGCCACCCCCGACGCGCCGGAACCCGACCGGATCAGCAACCGCGGCGACCGGCCCTGCCCGGGTAGTCCCGCCGGGCCCGTCGCCCACGCCGGCGCCATGGCCGCCGTCACCGGCACCAGCACCCACCACGGGGACCAGGCGACCGCCGACGGGATCACCGCCGTCACCTGGCCCGCCCTCGCCCGGCTCCAGCAGCTGCGCGCCCGCGGTGACCTCCCCGCCGGGCGCAGCGAGCACATCGACCCCGGACCTGCCTGAGCAATCCCTGCCCGCAGCGCGACAGCGGGCACGTGCCGGCCTGGCCGGCGGGAGGCGGGCATCCGCGACACCCGACCTCCGATCACACCCCCGTCCCAGCACCACCCTTGATCGGAGTTGATCGCGAAATGAGCAGCACCACCGCACCGAAACCACCGACCAAGCGCCTGTTCGCCGCGGCTTGCGTGGCGGGCGGTACGACGTTGGGGATGTCCGCCATAGTGGCCTTCGGGCACTTCGCCTACAGCAGCATCCCCACGCCTCGGCTGGTCGCGTACTCGCTGGCCGCACTCGTCTGCGCCTGCGTGACCGCTGTCCTCACCGGCAGGTACCTGGTACAGAAGTGCCGTCGCGACGCCTGGTGGGACGGACACGCCGCCTGCGACGACCCGGACGCCGACTCCCTGCCGCTGCGGCGCATCAAGGCCGAGCTGGTGGAGCTAACTGACGCGGTCATCGCCCTGGCCGACGCCGCCGGGCAGCCTCGTCCGCCGCAGCCCCGCGCCCAGCCGGCGGGGAGTACCTACGCCAGCCGCGCGGCACAGAACGACACGGTGCTGCTCACCCGGCACGCTGAGCCAGCCGCCGCACCGCCGGTGCAGCTCGCAGAGCGGGAGCCCGCCGATCCGATCGCGGAGGCCCGGGCCGAGGGGTTCGCCGAGGGCTACGTCGCCGGCATCGAGAGGCGGATGGACGGCACCAACTAGCCGGCCCAGATTTCGCCCCATGTACGAGGGTCGTGCTTCCACTGCGAGGCACCCATGAACTTCGTGGCGTCCCACACGGCCCGCCCTCGGATCGGCGCACCGAGCCGAACGATCATCATCGACCGCAGCACGGCCTGGTGCAGGCTCACGTCCGTGATGGCCCGGTACGCCGCGACAGGATCGCGGGCAGCCAACAACGCGGCGATGGCATCGACCCGGCCGGCAGCGGTGATCTCGGCCTGGATCTCGTCGAGCCGTGCCTGCCCGCGGTCCATTCCGGTCTTCAGCGCCACCTTGACCGCGCCGCGTGACAGTGCGAACTCTGCGGCCAACTCGCCGAGGTTGCTCTCGATAGCGGCGGACTCGGCCCACAGAGCCTGGAGATCAACCCCCTTGGTCGGTTCGGGCAACAGCCGCTCGCGGGCATCCTCGCGCTTGAGCATCGCCTCCACCATGTCGCTGATCCACCGGTGGATCGGGTCCGCGCGCCACGTCCGGTGGCAGGACAGGCACCGGTACAGCAGCTTCCCGTTCCGGTCGTAGTTGACGTTCACGGTGACCGGGTCGCAGCGTTCGCAGATGAACAAGCCGGTCCCGACGTGCCTGCGGGCGGGACCGCTTTGGTGGATGCGCCGTGCAGGGTTCTCAAGGATTTGCTTCGCAGCACGCCACGTGGCAACGGACACGATGGCCGGGTTCGGTGCTGCGTACTCGATGCCGTGGAGGATCCGCAGCCCGGCGTTCCGTGGGTTGAGCAAAATCTTCCGGATCACGGGTGCCCGCCACGCCTTGCCGGTCGCGGTCAGTACCCCTCGCCGGTTGAGGGAGGTCTCCAGGCCGGAGAGTGAGCCGCCGGCGAGGACGTGTACGTACCAGGTCCGGATCTCGACCGCCTCTTCCTCGACCAGGTCCCGACCGTTCAAGGCAATGCCGTAACCTCGCGGTCCGCCGTGGTACTCACCCCGCTCGGCCCGGTCAAGCACCTCGGCCGCGACGCGCTCGGCAATCTCTTCGGCCTCGCCAGCGTCGCGTGCGGCCATCGTGCGGGCGATCTCGCGGCCCTGGGCGGTGTTGAGGTCGAAGCTGGGGGAGCGGACGTAGCGGTAGCGGATGCCGTAACCGGTGGCGAGGTCGATCAGGTCTTCGTGTTCGCGTGGCCGGCGGGTCAGCCGCCCGGCCGTGTACGCCACGATCACCGAGAACTTGCCAGCCTTGGCGTCGGCGATCAGCCGGTTGTACTCGGGGCGCGGCTTGCGGGAGTTGGTGCTGGCGCTGATGTCGTTGTCTCGGTAGACGCCGAAGACGGTCAGCCCTTCACGTCGCGCCAGTGCGTGGTTGTCCTTGTCCTGTCGCTCGACGCCCAGCTCTCGTCCCTCGCGGTCGTCACTGATGCGTTCGTAGATTGCCGCCAGTTCCATAACCCGGGAGTCTACGCACCATCGGGTGGTCCTCGGTGTGCACGGCGAGGTGGTTACGACCCGGGTCGCGGGGCAGACCGCGCGGCACCGCCCAGGACGCGAGCACCCCCTGGTGCTCCAGGCGCAGGTCCCAGTGCAGGCTACGGGCGTGGTGCTGCTGGATGACGAAGCGGGCGACGTCGTCCTCGGAGCCGGCCGGCGTGGGGCTGTCCGCCGGCACGGGCTCGGGCGTACGGGTCGCGTCCCGTCGTCGCCGGTACTCCTCCAGCCGGTCGGTCACACCCGCATTCTCCGGCAAACCGGACCACCGCGCTGGAGGCCGGAGTGTCCGGTTCGCTCGGCGGTCGGGGGCGCGGCGGGGTAGAACGGACCTCATGGACCTCACCGACCAGCCCACCGCCCAGCTCCCCGGTGACGTGCGGATGCCCCTGCTCGGCTTCGGCACCTGGCAGGCCACCGGCCAGGCGGGTTACGACGCCGTGCTGGCCGCGCTGGACACCGGCTACCGGCATCTCGACACCGCCACTGTGTACGGCAACGAGCGGGAGGTCGGCCGGGCGGTGCGGGAGAGCGGGCTGCGCCGGGAGGACGTCTTCATCACCACCAAGCTCCCGCCGGACCGGGTGGGCCGGGAGCGTCAGACGCTGGAGGCCAGCCTGGAGGCGCTCGGCGTCGACCACGTGGACCTCTGGTTGATCCACTGGCCGCCGTCGTCACCGGGGGACAGCATCCCGCTGTGGCGCGAGTTGCTCGCCGCCCGGAACGAGAACCTCACCCGGGCGGTCGGGGTGAGCAACTACAGCACGCCGGAGATCGACGAGCTGATCCAGTCGACCGAGGAGAACCCGGCGGTCAACCAGATCCGGTGGAGCCCGTCGCTGTACGACCGGCAGCGGCACGCCGAGCACCGGGACCGGGGCGTGGTGCTGGAGGGGTACAGCCCGTTCAAGACCAGCGACCTCAGTGACCCGGTGCTGACCCGGATCGCCAGCGCGCACGGCGTCTCGCCGGCCCAGGTGGTGCTGCGCTGGCACATCGACCACGAGATCGTGGTGATCCCGAAGTCGGTGACCCCGGAGCGGATCACCGCCAACTTCGACGTCTTCCACTTCTCGCTGACGGCGGAGGAGATGCGCGACATCGACGCGCTCGGTGGGGCCTGAACCGGCGAATTCCTTCAGTCGTCGAGTCAATGGTGAAGGGTATCGACATCGACGTACGTGACGGTATAGCGTCCCCGTCATCACGTTCGTCGATGCGTCAGTACCCCCCCGTCGCTGGAGGACCGCCATGGCCCGAACACCATCCATCCGTCTGCGCCGCCGTGGGGTGCTCGGCATCCCCGCCCTGGTGGTCGCGGCGTTGACCGTCGTCGCCCGACCCGCTGCGGCCAGCGCCGCGCCGAAGGCCGAGTGCCTCGCCGACCTGCTCCAGGACAGCTGATGGCGACCATTCCCTGGCTGGTGGACGTGCTGCGTGGCGCCGGGGTCCAGGTCGTCGTCGAGGGCGACTGGCTCAACCGGATGCGGCCCGGCTCCTTCGACCCGATCGGGGTGCTCTGGCACCACACCGCGTCGACCTCCAGCGCCAGCAACCCGCACCCGGCGCTCGGCATCTGCATCAACGGCCGGCCCGACCTGGCCGGGCCGCTGTGCCAGGCGCTCGTCGACTACCACGGTGTCTTCCACGTCATCTCCGCCGGTCGCTGCAACCACGCCGGGGTCAGCGGGGGCAGCGGGCCGATCCCGGCCGGGGACGGCAACACTCTGATGATCGGGTGGGAGATCGACTACAACGGCGTCAACCAGGAGATGACCGCCGCGCAGTACGACGCGTCGCTCGCCGCCACCGCCGCCGTGCTCACCCGCCTCGGCCGGGACAGCAGCTATGCCCGCGGCCACCGGGAGACCAGCACCACCGGCAAGATCGACCCGTCCTTCATCGACCTCAACGTCATGCGCGCCGACGTGGCGGCGCGGATGGCCGGCGGCGGCACCGCGTGGACCTCCACGGTGGACAACACCACGTCCAGCCGGTTCACCGCGAGTGCCAGCTGGGGTGTGTCGTCCTTCTCCAGCCAGCGCTTCGGCGCCGACTACCGGTACGCCGACCCGGTCGCCGCCAGCGACCCCGCCTGGTACCGGTTCAACGTGCCGGCGGCCGGCACCTACCGGGTCGACGCCTGGTGGCCGACGAACAGCGGCTACAACAGCGCCACCCCCTACATCATCGCGACCAGCACCGGCAACCGGACGGTGTACGTGGACCAGCGGGTGACCGGCGGGCAGTGGCGGGTCCTCGGCACGTTCACCCTGCCGGCCGGGGACGCCAACCGGGTGGCGGTCAGCCGGTGGAGCAACGCCACCGGCCTGGTCATCGCCGACGCCGTACGCCTCACCCGGGTCTGACCTCGGCTGGCCCTGGTTCCTCCAGTCGACTTTCGGGAAGTCGGGGTGTCCTGGGCGCGAGGGTGCCCCGACTTCACGAGATCGGAGTGGATCGTGGCGGCGGCAACTGGTAACGAGCCGGCTCATGCTCGTCCGCGGACCTACGACCCCGAGTCACGCACCGGGCAGTGCGTTTGCCGGTGCCGAGCCCGTCGGTGCCCGCACGGTGAAGCCACGAGCCGTGTACCTCGCTGACCCGGACGTCGCCACCGGACCGCGTGTAGGCCGCCTGCCAGTCGCGGATGGTCTCGTAGGCGCCGTGGTCGAGATAGTCCAGGTGTAGTTCGAGTTCGACGTGCTGCCCCGGAGGCAGGGTGGCGAGTCGGCGGGTGAGCCGTCCGGAGGCGACGAAGGCGAGTGTTCCGGTGATCGACACGAGCCAACTGCCGGAGTTCGGCTCGGTGAGGTGGATCTCGCACCGGGCCAACCGCCACAACATGAAGAGCGCGGCCGTCGCCATGCCCAGCCCGACCCCGATGAGCAGGTCCGTCGCGGCCACGCCGACCGCCGTGACCACGTAGATCGGCAGCTCCCGGTGCCGGGTGTACGTGCGGATCTGGGCGAGGCTCACCAGCCGCAGGCCGACCACCACGAGGACGGCGGCGAGCGCGGCCATGGGGATCATCTCCAGCAGTACGGTGCCGCCCATCACGAACCCGGCGATCCAGACTCCGTGCAGGATGGTGGAGGCGCGGGTGCGTGCCCCGGCCGCGACGTTCGCCGAGCTGCGCACGATGACGCCGGTAACCGGGAGGCCGCCGAGCGTTCCGGATGCGGCGTTCGCGGCGCCCTGGGCGATGAGTTCACGATCGAGGTTCGCCCGTGGGCCGTGGTGCATCCGGTCGACGGCCACCGCCGAGAGAAGCGACTCCACGCTCGCTACCAGGGCGATGGTGAGAACTGCCGGGAGGACTTCCCACAGCGGTGCGTCGGGCCAACGGGCGAAGGTGAGTGCGCTCAGGGGGTTGGCGGGCAGATTCACCCGCTCCACGTCGGCGCCGAGGGCCGTCGCGACCACTGTGGCGACCACCACCGCCACCAGGGTCGCCGGCAGCATGGTGGTCTTGACCAGGCGTGACCAGACCAGCAACAGCGCCATGGTCAGCGCGCCGAGCAGCACCGACACGCTGTGGTAGTCGGCGACCTGGCCGGGTAGGTCACGGAGGTTCGCCCACGCGGAGCTCTGGGGCGCGCCGCCGAGCGTGACGTGGACCTGGCTCAGCGCGATGACCAGGCCGATGCCGGCCAGCATCCCGTGTACGACTGTCGGCGACAGTGCGAGCGCGGTCCGCCCGAGGCGGGTGATGCCCAGCAGGATCTGCAGCATCCCGGCGACTGTCACGATCGCCGCGGTGCCGGCGAAGCCGAACTCGGCGATGGTGCTCGCGACGATCACGGTGAGCCCAGCCGCCGGCCCGCTGACCTGGAGCGGCGCGCCGCTGAGCGCGCCGGCGACTATTCCGCCCACGACGGCGGCGATCAGCCCGGCCAGCAGCGGTGCTCCGGAGGCGGCGGCGATGCCCAGGGACAACGGGATGGCGATCAGGAAGACGACGATCGACGAGGGGACATCGTGCCGAAATGACGCTAAAGCCGACATGTTCCGGAAGGTACTCAGATAATATTAATGCATAGTTAAGCGTGATTCTTTCATCTCGATATCGCCGGGTGGCCCGCGCGGAGTTCTGCGCCGTCCGCTTGGGCGAGCCCGCGACAGCGACGTGCGGGGGCGTGACCGTCCAGGTCGCGCCCCCGCCGTCGTGGTGTCGGCTCAGCTGCGGGAGCAGTTCGCCCCGTTGAGCGAGAAGCTGCTCGGGGACGAGTACGACCCGCTCAGCGTGCCCTGGTAGCCGAAGGTCGCCGTGCCGCCGGGCGCGATCGACCCGTTGTGGCCGACGTTCCGGGCGGTCACCGCGGACCCGCTCTGGCTCACCGTGGCGTTCCACGCGCTGGTGATCGTCTGCCCACCGGGCAGGGAGTAGTTGAGCGTCCAGCCGTTGATCGCGCTGGAGCCGGTGTTGGTGACCTGCACGTCGGCCGTGAAGCCGTTGCCCCACGAGTTCGCCGTGTACTTCACCGCGCAGCTCGCGCCACCGCTCGGCGGCGGGGTGGTCGGCGGCGGGGTGGTGGGGTTGCCGCCTCCGTTGACGTTGGCCGAGAACGAGGTCACCGCGAGGCCGACACCACCCTGCCACGGCTCGAAGCCGGCCTGGATGCTGGTCAGGTACCACGAGTTGGTGATCGCGCCCCGGTTGCGGGTGTCGTTGATGAAGTCCAGCACGCTGAAGTTCAGGCTGGAGATCGCGGACGGCGCGACGTAGGAGATGACGTTGTTGGAGCCGTTGCTGCCCCGCCAGACCTCCCAGGTCCGACCGGCCAGGTTGGCGGTGCCGACCACCGAGCCGATCGGCTGGATCGGACCCTGACGGTTGAGCCAGATCATGATCTCCATCTGGTTCACCCCGTCCTTCTTGGGCGACGGGTCCAGCCAGATGTCGTACGAGGCGTTGTAGATGCCGCTGACGTACCGGTAGGAGATGCTGCTGGTGGCGCTGCTGATCTGGCTCACCTGGATCGGCAGGTTCGTGCCGGGGGAGCAGTTGGTGTAGTGACAACCGAAGAACACCGAGGGGTACGCGGTGGGCGCGCCGTTGGTGGGGCTGCTGCCGTTCAGCGTGGTGATCTCGAAGCCGGTGCTGGTGACGTTGATGCACTGCTGGGCGGTGGTGCCCCAACGGTTGTTCTGCACCACGTAGCGGCCCTGGATAGTGGTCGAGCCGTACTGTTCGCAGATCTGGGTGTCGGCGGAGGCGTTGCCGCCGAGAGCCACGGCGACGAGTGTGCTGGTGATGAGCAGCCCGGCGGCGGCCAGGGCCCGAAGTTGACGTTTCATGACGCTCCTTGACTCGGCGCGTGCCGGGCGCCGATTGTGGTGGGTGCAGTGCGGGAGCGCTCCCACGCTCAACGACACATTTACATGTCTGAAACTCATCCGCAACCGTGCGCGACGAACTGGTGGTCGAGGGCGCGCCGATTGGCCCTGGTGTGCGCCGATCGCTCCGAGTAGCGTGTTGCCTCCAACGCGTTCCGCTCCCCCTCCGGAGGCGTACACCACCATGGGTGGCTCCCCCCTGCGCATCCTCGTCGTCGGCGCGGGCATCGCCGGCCTGGCGGTGGCCCGGGCGCTGCGCCTGGCGGGCTTCCGGCCCGACGTCACCGACAAGCTGCCACCGGGGGAGTCCACCGAGACCGGCCTCTATCTGCCCGGCAACGCCGCCCGCGCGCTGCACCGGCTCGACCTGCACGACCCGGTCCGGCCGGTCGGGCAGGTGATCCATCGGCAGCGGTTCTTCGACGCCGACGGCGTGCAGCTCTGTGAGGTCGACCTCGACACCCTCTGGGCCGGCGTCGGCGAGTGCCGGGCGCTACCCCGGGCCGACCTGCACCGGGTGCTGCTCACCGGTGCCGGCGGCGCCGTCCGGCACGGCGCCGAGGTCCGCGCCCTGGACCTGCTCCCCGGCGCGGTCGGCGTCACCTTCACCGACGGCACCACCACCGAGTACGACCTGGTCATCGGCGCCGACGGGCCGCGCTCCTCGGTCCGCGCGTTGGCCGCTCTCGGCGGGCCGCCCCGCCCGGTCGGCCAGGTGGTCTACCGGGCCGTCCTACGGGACGCCCCGCCGGTCACCGAGTGGACCGCCCTCCTCGGCCAGCGCTCCGGGTTCCTGATGGTGCCGATCGGTGCCGGGCGGCTGCACCTCTACGCCGACGAGGCCGGCACCGAGGAGCCCGCCGACCCGCTGGCCCGGCTGCGGGAGCTCTTCGCCGACTACCGGGGGCCCGTGCCCGAGGTGCTGGCGGCGCTCGACGAGGTGCACGTCGGGCTCACCGACGAGGTGGAGTTGGGTCGCTGGTACCGGGGGCGGGTCCTGCTGGTCGGTGACGCCGCGCACGCCACCGCGCCGACGCTCTCCCAGGGCGCGGCGATGGCGCTGGAGGACGCCGTGGTGCTGGCCGAGTCGCTGCGCGCCGCCAACAGCGTGGAGGCGGCGCTCGTCGCGTACGAGAGTCGTCGTCGTCCGCGTACCCGCTGGGTGCGGGACCGGACCAGGGACCGCAACCGGACCCGGGACGTGCCGCCGGCGCTGCGCGACCCGCTGCTGCGCGGACGCGGCGGCCGGATCTTCGGGGAGCACTACCGACTCCTGCTCGGCCCGCTGTAGGCCCGTGGTAGATCGTGTCACGCCACCCCACGCGGCGCTGCGACCTGCCGGGGACTATCCTCCTTGCGGATGACGGCCCGCCGATAACCAGCGTGTGCCGAGCGGGACAACCGAGAACCGGAGGCCACTCGTGACCACCGTCGCACCCAAGCCGGTCGTGACCCGGCCCTGGCCGGTCCGGGAGCCGGTCAAGGGGTCGGCCATCGCGCGGCTGCTGCGAACCACGGACGCGAAGCAGATCGGGATCATGTACATGATCACCGCGTTCGTGTTCTTCATGATCGGTGGCCTGATGGCCCTGATCATGCGGGCTGAGCTGGCCCGACCCGGGCTGCAGTTCCTCTCGCCCGAGCAGTACAACCAGCTCTTCACGATGCACGGCACGATCATGTTGCTGTTCTTCGCGACGCCGATCGTGTTCGCCTTCGCGAACTACATCGTGCCGATCCAGATCGGCGCGCCCGACGTCTCCTTCCCCCGGCTGAACAGCTTCGCCTACTGGCTGTACCTGTTCGGCGGCACGATGGCGACCGCCGGTTTCCTCACCCCGGGTGGCGCCGCCGACTTCGGCTGGTTCGCGTACGCGCCGCTGAGCAGCGTGGAGCACTCGCCCGGCGTCGGCGCCAACATGTGGATCATGGGTCTGGCCATCTCCGGCCTGGGCACCATCCTCGGTGCCGTGAACATGATCACCACGGTGCTGACCCTGCGCGCGCCCGGCATGACCATGTTCCGGATGCCGATCTTCACGTGGAACATCCTGGTCACCAGCCTGCTGGTGATCCTGGTCTTCCCGTTGCTGGCCGCCGCGCTGTTCGCGCTCGCCGCGGACCGCATCCTCGGCGCGCACGTGTACGACCCGGCGACCGGTGGGCCGATGCTCTGGCAGCACCTGTTCTGGTTCTTCGGCCACCCCGAGGTCTACATCGTCGCGCTGCCGTTCTTCGGCATCATCAGCGAGGTCATTCCGGTCTTCTCCCGCAAGCCGATCTTCGGCTACAAGGGTCTGGTCGCCGCGACCGTCGCGATCGCCGCGCTCTCCATGAGCGTCTGGGCGCACCACATGTTCGCCACCGGTCAGGTGCTGCTGCCGTTCTTCAGCTTCCTGAGCTACCTGATCGCCGTGCCGACCGGTATGAAGTTCTTCAACTGGATCGGCACCATGTGGCGCGGTCAGATCAGCTTCGAGACGCCCATGCTCTGGGCGATCGGCTTCCTGGTCACCTTCCTCTTCGGCGGTCTCACCGGTGTGCTGCTGGCCAGCCCGCCGATCGACTTCCACGTGTCGGACACGTACTTCGTGGTGGCGCACTTCCACTACGTGCTCTTCGGCACCATCGTGTTCGCGGTCTTCGCCGGCATCTACTTCTGGTTCCCGAAGATGTTCGGCCGGATGCTCGACGAGCGCCTGGGCAAGGTGCACTTCTGGCTCACCATGATCGGCTTCCACACCACGTTCCTGGTGCAGCACTGGCTCGGCAACGAGGGCATGCCCCGTCGGTACGCCGACTACCTGCCCGGTGACGGCTTCACCACGCTGAACATGATCTCCACGATCGGCGCGTTCATCACCGGTATCTCGACGCTGCCGTTCATCTACAACTGCTGGAAGTCGTACAAGACCGGCCCGGTGGTCGAGGTGAACGACCCCTGGGGTCACGGCAACTCGCTGGAGTGGGCGACCAGCAGCCCGCCGCCGCTGCGTAACTTCGACAAGATGCCGCGAATCCGCTCCGAGCGGCCGGCGTTCGACGCGAAGTTCCCGGAGCTGGCCGCCGGCCAGAGCGTGGCCGGCCCGCCGGAGGGTGGCGCCAAGCCGCTCACCAGCGAGTCGGACGGCGGGGCCAGCTACCGCGAGGACACCGCCAGCAACCTCGACCGGAACTGACTGTCGAATTCAGCAGTACGACGGGCGCCGCCTCCTGGACCACCGGGAGCCGGCGCCCGCCGCCGTCTCCAGCCCGTATCCCCCCAGGGCCCGACCCCTGTTCCTCAGGCGAACCGGGCTGGAGCCGGCTGCTTGATCGGCCGACCGGCCCAAGATATTCGTGACCGCGCGCGCTCCGTGTCGGGTGGGGCGCGGCCCGACTCGACCTGGCCACGGCTCTGCGTGCCGTCTGCGTGCCGGTCCTGGCTGTCCCGGCCGGGCGAGCGCGGTTGGCTTCGCCGGCCCGACTTCCGACCATGTTCCTGCTGGAGCGGTATACCTGTGAGGCATATTCATGCCTCACAGGTATACCGCTCAGTGACGACATGCCGGTCGGGCTGGGGAGCTGTCGGGTTCGGTCGAGGTTGCTGGCCCAGCGGCAGAGCCGCGACCGCGCCGGGGACCGGTCGGCCCGGGACTGGTCGGGCCCGGGCGCGGGCGGCGGCGTGGCCGAGGGTCGGCGGAGGCGGGTGTCAGCGGGTGGCGGCGGTGAGATCGGCCTCGACCGACGGCGGGGTGGCCGCAACGGCTCGGCGGCGGCGCAGCTCGATCGGGAGCACCACGAGGGTGACCAGCGCGCCGAGCGCACCGGTCACCGCGAAGCCCCAGAGCGGGGCGCTGGCGTCGATCACCGCGCCGGCGAGCGGCGCGCCGACCGCGATGCCGACGGTGACGGCGGAGCCGTGCAGGCCCATCGCCTCACCGCGTACCTCGGCCGGGACCAGGCGGCTGACCGCGTCCGAGCCGGCCGCGATGGTCGGCGCGCAGAGCATGCCGGCCGGGATCAACGCCAGGCCCAGCAGCCACCAGTGTGCCCCGCCCAGCCCGACCGGGATGGTGCACACGGCGAGCGTGGCGGTCAGCGCCAGCGGGGAGAACGAGCGGTGCGCGGCGCCGTAGGCGAAACCGCCGACCAGCGAGGCGACCGCCCAGATGGCCAGCACCGCGCCGGTCCAGCCGACCTCTCCGCTGGCCCGTAGGACAGCGACCACCGCCACGTCGGTGCCGCCGAGGACGAGCGTCGCGGCGGCACTGAGCGCCAGGACGGCGAGCAGTCGGGGCGTCAGCCACTCCCGGCGCGGCACCCGACGCTGCGGGCCGGTGGGCTCGGCGGCGGCGCGGATCGGCGGGTTCAGCAGCCACAGCGCGATCCCGGCGGCCACGATGCCGCCACCGACCAGGTACAGGGTGGTCTGCGCGGAGATCGCGGTGACCAGGGCCACCGCCAACGCCGGGCCGATCATGAAGGACAGCTCCACCGACATCGAGTCCAGCGCGTACGCCGGGCGGCGTTGGTCCTCCGGCACCAGCGCGGCGATCGACTGGCGGACCACGGAGAAGATGGGCAGGGCCAGCGAGCCGGCCACGAAGGCGGCCGGCAGCAGCAGCGGGTACGGCAGCGTCGGCGCGGTGGACCAGAAGATCGCCTCGGCGACGCCGGTGAGCACCAGGACCGGGCGCAGCCCACGCCGGTCCACCAGCCGGCCGAGCAGCGGCCCGCCGATCGCCGCGCCCACGGTGACCGCCGCACCCACCAGGCCGGCGGCCCCGTAGCCCCGATCCAGGTCGAGCACCACGTGGAAGGTCAACGTCACCCCGGTCGCGGTGAGCGGGATGCGGGCGAGGACGGCGACCAGCAGCAGCGGCCGCAGGCCGGGCAGGGCGAGCGCGCGCCGGTAAGGCTTCATGTTCACGTGGGTCCGTACCTCCGGCGACATCCTCGACCGACGGCGGCCCGGTGGCCAACCATTTAGGCCGTCATGCGGCCCTGATCACAGGCTCGCCGTGCAGGGTCACCCCCGCACCGTCCATCGCCCGCAGTGCCACGTCGGTGGTCGCCGGAGCGACGGCGGCGGTCAGGTCGAGCAGCACGGTGGTGGCGAAACCCTCCCGAGCGGCGTCCAGTGCGGTCGCCCGGACGCAGTGGTCGGTGGCGATGCCGACCACGTCGACCCGGTCCACGTCGTGCCGGCGCAGCCAGTCGGCCAGGCACTCGCCGCCGTCGGCGTGCCCCTCGAACCCGGAGTACGCCGCCGCGTGCTCGCCCTTGTGGAAAATCGCCTCGACCCGGGTGGTGTCCAGCTCCGGGTGGAACTCCGAACCGGTGGTGCCGACCACGCAGTGCCGGGGCCAGGACTCCACGAAGTCCGGCGGATCGCCGAAGTGCGCCCCCGGGTCGACGTGGTAGTCCTTGGTGGCTACCACGTGCGCCCACCGCTCCGGCTCGGCGGCGAGCAGCCCGGAGATGCCGGCGGCCACCCCCGCCCCGCCCGGGACGGCCAGCGAGCCGCCCTCGCAGAAGTCGTTCTGCACGTCCACGATGATCAGCGCGTTGGCCATCGGGGTTCCCTTCGAGATCGGTTCGGCGGCAGGGCTCAGTCGGCGGGTACGACGGTGACCGGCACGGCCGGATCACCGGCCGACAGCTTCAACCCCTCCCACGGAATGGAGATCAGGCACTCGCGCAGGTGCTCCCGTGACTGGTCGAGGGTGGGCAGCGACACCGGCTCGCCGGCGACCACGTACGAGTGCTGGAGCATCCGGTCGTTGGGCTGTCGGTCCGGGACCCCCTGCGGCACGATCACCTCTTCGGTGGCGGTGCCGGTCGGCTTGTGCCGACGGACCGCGACCTTCCGGCCACCGATGGTCGCCTTGTGCTCGGAGCGCTTCACCACCGGTCGTCCCTCGACCTCGACGAGTTTGTAGACCAGGCCCGCGGTCGGCGCCCCGGAGCCGGTGACCACGGCGGTGCCCGCGCCGTACATGTCCACAGGTTCGGCGGCCAGCGCGGCGATCGCGTACTCGTCCAGGTCACCGGAAACGATGATCTTGGTCTCGGTGGCGCCCAACGAGTCGAGCAGTTCCCGGGACTGCTGGGCGATCACCGCCAGGTCACCCGAGTCGATCCGGATCGCCCGCAGCTCCGGCCCGGCCACCGCGATCGCGTTACGGATGCCCTGGCTGATGTCGTAGGTGTCGACCAGCAGCGTGGTGTCCTTGCCCAGCGTGGCGACCTGCGAGGCGAACGCCGCCCGCTCGTCGTCGTGCAGCAGGGTGAACGCGTGTGCGGCGGTGCCCGCCGTCGGGATGCCGTAGCGCGCACCGGCGGCCAGGTTGGACGTGAAGCGGAACCCGGCCAGGTACGCGGCCCGCGCCGCGGCCACCGCCGCCTCCTCGTGGGCCCGGCGCGACCCCATCTCGATCAGTGCCCGGCCGCGTGCGGCGGTCACCATCCGGGCCGCCGCGGCGGCCACCGCGCTGTCGTGGTTGAGCACGGACAGCGCCAGCGTCTCCAGCACCACGCACTCGGCGAAGCCGCCGGAGACGGTGAGGATCGGCGAACCGGGGAAGAACAGCTCACCCTCGGCGTACCCGTCGACGTCGCCGGTGAAGCGGTAGTCGGCGAGCCAGGCCGCCGCCGCCTCGTCGACCACCCCGGTGCGCAGCAGGAAATCGACCTCGCTGGGATCGAACCGGAAGTCGCGGATCAGCTCGATCAGGCGGGCCGTCCCGCCGACCACACCGTACCGGCGGCCACTGGGCAGCCTGCGGCTGAACACCTCGAAGACACACCGGCGGTCGGCGGTGCCGTCCCGCAGTGCCGCGCTGACCATGGTCAGCTCGTAGTGGTCGGTCAGCAGCGCGGGGCGGTTGATGGTCACCGCCCCAGCCTAAGGTTCAGCCCGCGTCGCCGCCGTCGTGGCCCGGGATCGAACGTAGCGCCGCCCACAGCTCGGCCCGACCGGTCACGCCCAGTTTGGTGTAGATCCGCTGGAGGTGGTTCTCCACGGTACGGGCCGAGAGGTAGAGCCGTTCGGCGATGGCCCGACTGGACGCACCGTGCGCGGCGAGGCGGGCCACCTGCCACTCCCGCTCGGTGAGCTGTGGCGCGCCCGCCTGCAACGCCGGCGTCCGGATCAGCTCGCACCGCCCGAGCAACCCGGCGAGGCGCTCCCGGGCGTCGGTGGCCGCCGGTGAGTGCTGCCGGCGCAACCGTTGGACGGCCTGGGAGGTGGCCTCGGCCGCGTACACGGTCAACTCCAGGGCGGCGTAGTCGTCGGCGACCGCGAGCAGGTCGGTGGGGGAGTCGGTCGCCGCGGCGCGGGCGTGCCGGGCGAGCAGCGGCGGAAGCGCACCGTCGACCCGCTCGGAGAGCTCGGCGAGGCGCTGCGCGACCGTGCGCCGGCCACCGTCGGAGCAGGTGGGCCCGACCGGCAGGCCAGCCTGGTCGAGTCGGACGAGGTCGTGCAGGGCGTGCACCTCGTGCCCGGCGAAGCCGTCCGAGCGCAGTCGGTCCACCAGCTCGCTGAGCTGCTTGGCCGCGCCCGGCACATCACCCGACGCGGCGAGTGCGCCGGCCCGGGCCTGCTCCAGCCACGGATAGAGCACCGCCATGCCCGGTGCGTGGGTGCGGTCCGCCTCGGCCATCGCCGCGGCGGCCTGCGCGGCGTCACCGCGCAGCGCCGCCGACTGGGCGCGCTCGGCCTGGGCCAGACCGGCGTAGACCCGGCTCGTCGCCAGCACCGCGCAGGCGCCCAGGGAGGTCCGCAGGGCGGCGTCGCTCTGCCCGCGCATCCGGGCCGCGTACGCCTGGAGGATGGCCAGATAGCCGGTGCCGAGGCGGAAGTCACCCTCGCCGGCCAGGTCGGCGAACTCGTCGGCGACGATCGCGTCGATCCCGGCCAGGTCGCCGGTGAGCATGAGCCGGGTGCCCCGGGCGAGCTCCAGGGCCAGCTGGAGGTACGGCATGTCGGTGCGCCAGTTGGCCGCGGCGGAGTGCACCTGGGCGATCGCCGTACCGCTGCGGCTCAGCTCGCCCTGCGCGGCCTGGACGTACGCGATGGTGGATCGGGCCAGTTCGCGGGCGGCGACGCCGGCCGCCGGCCGGTCCAGCACCTGTTGGCTGAGTCGCACGGCGGTGGCGGTGTCCAGCCGGTGCAGGCGCATGATCGCCTCGAAGGCGTGCACGCGGGACCGGTCCGCCGAGTCGGTGAGCTGCTCGACGCTGCCCGCTATCTCCTCCACCGTGGACTGCCGGCTCAGCCCCCAGTAGCTGACCATCGCGCGGACCGTCAGCCAGCGGCAGAGCCGCCGCTCGTCGCCGGCGGCGGGAGGCACCGCGTCGAGGACCTCGATCGCCTCCTCGGGCCGGTCGGCGAACATCAGGATGGTGGCCAGCAGCTCCGCCGCGTCCGAGCCGCCGTCGGCGTTCAACGCGGCGCGAGCCAGCCGGGTCGCCAACGGCACGTCATAGCGGGTGAAGGCCTGCACCGCGGCATCGAGCAGCAGGGCCGCGTTCTGTGCGGTGCCCGAGTCGAGCCGCCAGACCGCCACCCGCAGCAGGTCGTCGCGCCGTCGCTTGCCGACCTGCTCCAGCAGCTCGGCGAGGTGCGCCTGTAGTCGACGGGTGCGGCTGACCGGGCAGCGGCGGCGCATCACCTCGCCGTAGAGCGGGTGGGCCAGCCGGACGTTTGTGCGCCGGTCGTGCTGGACCACGGTGATCAGCCCGCGTTCCTCGGCGGTCTCCACGTCCGACTGGTCGGCGGCCTGTCTGAGCAGGTGCAGGCCGAGTGGTTCGCCGAACGCGACCAGCTCGACGACCGCGCGGACGCCGTCGGTGAGCTTTCCGACCCGGGTGTCGATGAGGTCGGTCAGGTTGGGTGCCAGCTCCAGCCGCCCGGTCCACTTCCAGATCCCGTAGGTGCGCTTCAACTCCGCGCTGCCGCTGGCGGCGTGCACCAGCTCGCGCAGCAGCAGCGGATTGCCGGCCGAGAGCCGACCGAGCCGGTCGGCGGAGCCGGCGTCGACCGGGCCGCCCAGGATGGCCGCCAGCAGGTTGGTTGTCTCCTCCTGTCGCATCGGGGTCAGCTCGACGTGCTCGACCAGGTCGTCGGTCCACAGTGCGCGGATCGGCAGCGGGATCTGCTCGCCGTCGCGCAGGGTGCCGACCACCGTGGCGTTCTCCGCCCGGGCGACCAGGTGCACCAGCGCCGCCGAGGGCGGATCGAGCAGGTGGGCGTCGTCGATCGCGAGCACGATCCGTCGCCCGGCCGCCTGCTGTTGCAACACGTTGAGCGCCCAGCGCAGCACGCCGGCGGGGGAGAGGCCCTGCGGCTGCTCGGCGGGGAGGACCTGCACCAGCCCACCGAAGGGCAGCGCGGCGGTGGTGGCGCTGGCCGCGATGGACCAGATCGCGAACCGGTCGGTGGGCAGCGCGGCCACGCCCTCGCGCAGCAGCCGGCTCTTGCCGATGCCAGCGCTGCCGCTGAAGAAGAGCCCCCGGCCGACTTCGCCGGTCACCGCCGCCAGCAGGCGGTTCAGCTCATCCGTCCGGCCGACGAACTCCCATCGACTCATTCGCGCAGCATATCGATCGGATTCCGTCCGCGCCCGTACCGTCACCGTACGAAGTTGAGTAGTCGCACAATTACCGCTGAGTATTCGAGGTGTTCCGCCCGGTCGACGGCCCGCCCGTATTCTTCCGACATCCGGGTTGTGCACCGGAATTTCCGCGACCGGTTGACCGGTCACCTGCAACGGGAGGCCACCTGATGAAGCAGGGCCCTCTCCCCTCGGTCGACTCTTCGGACGACATGGCCGGCTCAACCGATCTGCCCAGTTGCGGCCCGCTGCCCACCCGGGTCGGCGTGCCGGGCGCCGCACCGGAGGAGCCCCTCGGTGTGGTCGCCGTCGGCCCCGCCGGTGCCGAGCGGCGCGCCGTGCTCGCCACCCTGCTCGGGCTCGACCCGGTCATGCTCACCGTGCCGGCGGGCAGTTGGTTGGTGGTGCGGGACGCCAAGGTGCCCACCCGGGCGGCGTTCGTGCCGGGTTACCGCCAGCCGCACTCCTACGGCGCGGACCGGGACGCCGCCGGCCCGGCGTTGGCCCGTCCACCCCGGCGGGTCGAGCTGAGCGTGCCCGAGCCACTGCTGCGGCACTTCACCCTGATCGACGTCCCGGACACGGCCACCCTCGGCGTGGCCGGCACCCGGCTGCTGCTGGAGGCGGCGGGTCGAGCCGGTGCGCTGCTCTTCGTGATCGCCGCCGACCAGGCGTTCACCGCCGCCGAGCTGAACCTGCTCGCCGAAGTCGCCCCGACCTCGGTCGAGGTGGTCTTCACGGTCACCCCTGGCACGGCGGGTTGGGCTCCGCTGGCCGACGGCGCGGCGACGACGGAGGACGCGGGGGCGTCCGTCCCGCCGGTCGAGGGTACGACCGCCGAGGTGGACGCGGTCGCGGTGACCGTGGCGGCTCACCGGGCGGCGTTGCTGGCCGCGGTGCCGGCGCTGGCCGGCGCCCGATGGTTTCCGGTTGACGACGCCGACTCCGCCGCCGACCTGCGGCGGGCCCTGGTGGGCTGGTCGTCGCGGGAGGGGTTGCGGCGGGCCAGTGTCGCTCCACCGGTGCTGCCCGGCCAGCACGGCCGGGTCGCCGTGGCCACCGACCCGGGCGACTGGTCCGAGCGGCTCGACCGGCACACCCGCTCGTGCGCGCAGCGGATCCGCCAGCACCTCGCCCTGGAACTGGCCAACATCCACCTGCGGGCGGTCCAGGAGATCGTGTTCGGCGTCGGCTGCGCGGGCCTGCCGGACCTCCTGGACCGGGAGATGGCGGCGTTGTCGTTGTTGGCCACCGCACAGTGCGACCAGGCGGTGCGGGGCATCGTCGTCGACGTGGCGTCCCGGGTGCTCGGCGCGCCGCCGACCGAGGGCGTGCGTCGCCGGATCGCCACCGCCGTGCGGTACGGCCTGGCCGACCACCGGCCGGGCCACGAGTTGGACAAGGTGCTGTTGATCACCAGCACGGCCGGGGTGGCCGAGTTGACCGGCCCGGCGGCGATCGACGCCGCCGCCAGCTATCCGTCGGCGTCCCACGACGAGGTGCTACCGCCGGTCGCGGTGGCGCTCTCCGGCGGCTGCTGGCAGCAGTGGCGGATGCCCGGCACCGACGACCACAGCGCGGCGCGGGCCTGGTCCCAGCGGGCGGTGCGTGAGGTCGAGCTGGGGTTGTCCAGGGAGATCTCCCGACGGTTCGAGGTGATCCGCCTCTCGCTGGGCGCGGTGCTCTCCGATGCAGTTGATCACGGCATCCTGCTCGCCTGACGGCGGCGCCATCGGTGGGTCCCGGTCCGGCCCGGAGCGGGCGTCCGATGGTGTCCGGGGCGGGTCAGGGGTGCCCGGTGTTGGCGATCCGCGCCGGTCCGGCGTTCCGGTTCCTCGGTTCCGGGAAACCGGTGGCACGATGGGGGGCATGGCGGCTCCGCAGGTTGCACCGGTCGAGACGCCGGACACTGACGAGGTGCCGGCGTCCGACCGGCAATGGGTGACGATCGTGTGGGACGACCCGGTCAACTTGATGACGTACGTGACCTGGGTCTTCCAGAAGCTCTTCGGCTACAGCCGGGAGAGGGCCGAGCAGCTGATGCTGGACGTGCACCACAAGGGCCGCGCCGTGGTCTCCACCGGTGCCCGGGAGCGGATGGAGCACGACGCGTCGCAGCTGCACGCGTACGGGCTGTGGGCGACGGTGGACAGGTCATGAGCATGTTCCGTCGCCAGGCCGGTCGTTACGTCGCCACCTTCGCCGTCGACGAGGTGCGGGTGCTGCGCAAGGTCGCCTCCGAGGTGGTGGGTCTGCTCACCGATGGGTTCGACCACACCGACCCGGTGGTCGGTCGGCTCTTTCCGGCGGTCTATCCACAGGACGCCCCCGGGACCGCCGAGTTCCGCCGCTACACCGAGGGCGACCTGAAGACCGCGAAGATCGATCAGGCGGGGGCGATCCTGGCCGCGTTGCCGGACGACGCCGGCGGTGAGGTGCGGCTGGACGCCGAGGCGGCCGAGGCGTGGCTGCGGGCACTGAACGACGCCCGGCTCGCGATGGGCGTCCGACTGGAGATCAAAGACGGCACGGATCTGGGTGAGGAGCTGGACGACGCGGTCGCTGACGACCCCGGGTCGAGCCGGGTGTTCCAGCTTTCGGTCTACGCCTATCTCGGATATTTACAAGAGTCGCTGCTCAACGCCTTGATCGACTAGGCGTGACCCGCACCACTTCGACCTGTGCTCGGCAGGCGTTAGGCTGGTGCACGTGTTGAGCATCGACCGGTCGATCATCGACGCGATCGTCGCCCACGCGCGCCGGGACCACCCGGACGAGGCGTGCGGCGTGGTCGCCGGTCCCGTCGGCAGCGACACCCCGACCCGGCACATCCCGATGGACAATGCCGCCCGGTCGATGACCTTCTACGAGTTCGACTCGATGGAGCACCTGCGGGTGTGGCGGGAGATGGACGACCGGGACGAGGAGCCCATCGTCATCTACCACTCGCACACCGCCACCGAGGCGTACCCGTCGCGGACCGATGTCTCCTTCGCCGGTGAGCCGGGCGCGCACTACCTGCTCGTCTCGACGCGTGAGCCCGACTCGGAGGAGATCCGGTCGTTCCGGATCGTCGACGGTGTGGTCACCGAGGAGCCGGTCCGGGTCGTGGAGGCCGGTGTGGACCCGCACGCCGTCCAGTCCTACATGTTCGGGCAGAGCCCGGCGACGGTCGACTACGAGTGTTCCGACCGCTGACCCGTCAGCGCCGTACCCGTCTCGTCCCGTCACCGTAGGCACACCCGAACGAGGAGTTCGACACCATGGCCATCGAGGTTCGCATCCCCACCATCCTGCGCAGCTACACCGGCGGCGCCAAGGTCGTCGAGGGCACCGGCGACACGCTCGCCGACCTGCTCACCGACCTGGATTCCCGGCACGGCGGCCTGCGCGGCCGGCTGATCACCGAGACCGGCACCCTGCACCGCTTCGTCAACGTCTACGTCAACGACGAGGACGTCCGCTTCCTCGGCGCGCTGGACGCCAAGCTCTCCGACGGCGACAGCGTCACGATCCTGCCCGCCGTGGCCGGCGCGCGTTCGGCTTCGCTGCGGCAGCGGCGATCAGCTCGCACGGCGCCGCGGCAACGGCGACCGGTTCGCACGGCGCCGCGGCAGCGGCGACCGGTTCGCGTCGTACCGTCGCGGCTCGCTGAGGCCGGCCGCCATGGCGCGGTACGACAGCCTGCTGGACGCCTGCGGGGGCACGCCGCTGGTCGGTCTGCCCCGACTCTCTCCGACGGTGCCCGACGGGGCCCCTCCGGTGCGGCTCTGGGCCAAGCTGGAGGACCGCAACCCCACCGGCAGCATCAAGGACCGGGCGGCGCTGTTCATGGTCCGTGCGGCGGAGGAGGCTGGTCGTCTCCGCGCGGGTGACACCATCCTCGAACCGACCAGTGGCAACACCGGCATCTCGCTGGCGATGGTGGCCAAGCTGCGCGGCTACCGGTTGGTGTGCGTGATGCCCGAGAACGTCTCCACCGAGCGGGTCCAGTTGCTCCGGATGTACGGGGCGGAAATCATCTTCTCGCCGGCGGCGGGCGGCTCCAACCAGGCGGTCGCCACCGCCAAGCAGATCTCCGTCGAGCACCCCGACTGGGTGATGCTCTACCAGTACGGCAACGAGGCCAACGCGCGGGCGCACTACGAGACGACCGGGCCGGAGCTGCTGCACGACCTGCCCGGCATCACCCACTTCGTGGCCGGGCTGGGCACCACCGGCACGCTGATGGGCACCGGTCGTTACCTGCGGGAAAAGGTCGAGGGCATTCAGGTGGTGGCCGCCGAGCCGCGCTACGGCGAGCTGGTCTACGGCCTGCGCAACATCGACGAGGGGTACGTTCCCGAGCTCTACGACGCCTCGGTGCTCTCCCGGCGCTTCTCGGTCGGCACCCGGGACGCGGTGCTGCGTACCCGCCAACTCGTGGAGGTGGAGGGCATCTTCGCCGGCTTCTCCACCGGTGCCATCCTGCACGCCGCGCTCGCGGTGGCCCATGAGGCGGTTCGCGACGGCCGGCGGGCCGACGTGGCCTTCGTGGTGTGTGACGGCGGATGGAAGTATCTCTCCACCGGCGCGTACGGCGGCACGCTCGCCGAAGCGGAGGATGCCCTGGAGGGGCAGCTCTGGGCCTGACCGGCCCGATCTCTCGACCACGGGCCGTCGACGCACGTCGACGGCCCGCGGTCCGCCGGCCTACCGCGAGTGTGTGTCACGTTCGTGACAACTTCCGCTGGATGATTCTTGCCGCCCGGTACCCAGCGTAGGCTGCGCCGTGTGACCTACGCGTCGGTGGAGATCATGGCTGGGGCAACGGCCGACACGGATGCTACTGACAGTAACAGCGAGACGACTCGATGCGACTGACCGTCCTCGGCTGCGCCGGCAGCTTCCCCGGCCCCGAGTCACCGTGCTCGGCCTACCTCGTCGAGGCCGACGGTTTCCGGCTCCTGGTCGACTTCGGCTCGGGGTCGTTGTCCAGCCTCCAGCGCTACGCGGGCCTGCACGCCCCGGACGCGATCGTGCTGACCCATCTGCACTGCGACCACATCCTCGACGCCGTGACGTACGTGGTGGTCCGCCGGTACGCCCCGGACGGTCCCTACCCGGCCCTGCCGGTGTACGCGCCCTCCGGCGCGCCGGACCGGCTCAGCGCCGCCTACGGCGACGACGGCACCGTGGAGGACGTCTACCAGTTCTACGCCCTCCAACCGGGCACCTTCCCGATCGGCCCGTTCACTGTCACCGTCGACCGGGTCAACCACCCCGTCGAGACGTACGGGGTGCGGTTGGAGCACGGCGGCCGGTCGCTGTGCTACTCGTCGGACACGGCGACCTGCGACGCCCTGCTGCGGCTGGCCCAGAACGCCGACGTCTTCCTCTGCGAGGCCAGCTACCTCGACGGGGTGGACAATCCGCCGGATCTGCACCTGACCGGCCGGGAGGCCGGCGAGACGGCGACCAAGGCCGGGGTGGGTCGGCTGCTGCTCACCCACCTGGTGGCGGCCTGGGGCAGCGAGGCACACACGCTGGAGTCCGCCGCCGCCGCCTACACCGGACCCATCGACGTGGTCCGGCCCGGCGCCAGCTACGACATCTGACCCGGCGCGTCCCGGTTTCGCGCGACCGGGGGCGCGGTGTTGCCAGGTACTGTTCGCCGGCCGGTCAGCGGACGGTCGTCTGACGCACCAGTGGCACCCGCACGGTGTGGGCATGCGGATCGCCATCGTGACCGAGTCGTTCCCACCGGACGTCAACGGCGTCGCGCACTCCGTGGTGCGGACAGCGGAGCACCTGCTCGACCGGGGCCATGAGCCGGTGGTCATCGCGCCCGCCCCGCCCGGTGGCCGGCAGGGCATCGACCGCCTGCCGTACCCGGTGGTGCGCATTCCGAGCGTGCCGCTGCCCCGCTACCAGGGCTTCCGGCTGGGCGTGCCGACAAACGCCCGACTGACCGGGGCGCTGCTCTCGGCGGAGCCGGACGTGGTCCACCTGGCCAGTCCGTTCGTCCTGGGCGCGCGGGCGGCCACGGTGGCCAGCCGGCACCGGCTGCCCACGGTGGCGGTGTACCAGACCGATGTGGCGGCGTACGCCCGGGCGTACCGGGTGAGTTGGGGCGAGGCGGCGGCGTGGCGCCGGATCCGCGAGATCCACAATTCGGCGCACCGCACCCTCGCCCCGTCCACCCGGGCCGCCGCCGACCTGATCGCCAACGGGGTGCAGCGGATCTGGTTGTGGCGCCGGGGCGTGGACGCCGTTCGCTTCGATCCGGCCAGGCGTTGCGCGGCCCTACGGGAGCGGCTGGCACCCGGCGGCGAGCTGCTGGTCGGCTACGTGGGCCGGCTCGCCCCGGAGAAGCGGGTGGAGTTGCTGGCCGCGACGTCCCGGCTGCCCGGGGTGCGGGTGGTGGTGGCCGGTGACGGCCCGAACCGTCGCCAGCTGGCCCGGGAGTTGCCCGGCGTGAGCTTCCTGGGCGTGCAGCAGGGTGCGGAGCTGGCGCGGCTCTACGCCAGCCTGGACCTGTTCGTGCACACCGGGCCGCACGAGACCTTCGGCCAGACCATCCAGGAGGCGCTGGCCTCCGGGGTGCCGGTGGTGGCACCGGCCAGCGGCGGCCCGGTCGACCTGGTCGACGAGGGGGTGACCGGGCTGCTGGTCGCACCGAACGACGGCGACGCGCTCGCCGCCGCCGTGGCCGACCTGGCCGGCGACGCCGACCGACGGCGGGCCTACGGGTTGGCCGCCCGGGTCGCGGTCAGCCGCCGTAGCTGGGCGGCGTCGGCGACGAGCTGATCGGGCACTACCACGCGGTACGCGCCGTGGCCGCCACCGCCGGCCTGCCGGCGGCATCGTGACCGGAACCGCCGGCGGGCTGCGGATCGTGCGGCTCGCCAATTTCGTGACAGCCCGCTCCGGTGGCCTGCGCACCGCCCTGCGGCACCTCGGGGCGGGCTACCGGGCGGCCGGCCACGATCCGGTGCTGGTGATCCCCGGCCGGGAGGACGCCGACGAGACGTACCCGTGGGGGCGGCTGGTCACAGTGCCCGGGCCGCGGCTGCCGGGCAGCGGCGGCTATCGGCTGCTGGCCGGCCGACGCCGGTTGGCCCGGCTGCTGGCCGACCTGGCGCCGGATCGACTGGAGGTCTCCGACCGGTCGTCGCTGCGCTGGACCGGCCGGTGGGCGCGGACGCACGGGGTGCCGTCGGTGATGGTGTCGCACGAGTCGCTGACCGGGCTGCTCGGCCAGTGGGGTGTGCCGCACCGCCTGCGCCGGCCGGTCGCCGACCGGCTCAACCGGGCGACCAGCCAGGCGTACGACCGGATCGTCTGCACGACCCGGTGGGCCGCCGAGGAGTTCGACCGGATCGGCGCCGGCAACGTGGACCTGGTGCCGCTCGGCGTGGACCTGGACACCTTCGCCCCGGAGCGGGCCGACCAGCGGGTGCGCGAGCGGTACGCCCGCCCCGATGAGTTGTTGCTGGTGCACTGCGCCCGGCTGTCCCCGGAGAAGCGGCCGGAGCTGGCCGTGCAGACCCTCGTCGAGCTGCGTCGCAAGGGTGTGCCGGCGGTGCTGGTGATGGCCGGCGACGGCCCGCTGCGCGGTGCGCTGGCGCGGCGGGCGGCGGGGCTGCCGATTACCTTCACCGGCTTCCTGCCGGACCGCACCGCGGTGGCCGGCTTGCTGGCCAGCGCGGACGTGGTGCTGGCGCCCGGTCCGGTGGAGACCTTCGGCCTCGCCGGGCTGGAGGCGCTGGCCTGTGGCACACCAGTGGTGGTCAACACGGCCAGCGCGCTACCGGAGGTAATCGGTGCGGCCGGGCTTGCCGCGGACGGCTCGGGGGTGGCGATGGCGGCGGCGGTGACCCGCCTGGCGG
>NZ_JAEVHL010000070.1 GCF_016803395.1 Micromonospora tarensis
CGGGGGCCCGGCGCCCCTGGGGTCCGGGGGTCCGCCGCCCGGCGGCCTTTGATCGACTCGGGTTCCTTGAAGTCGGGCTATCAGGGGCGGGCAGATGCCCCGATTTTCAGGAAGCCGAGTGGATCAAGCGTCGAGCGTCCAGGTGAGCCCGCGACCCGGGCGGACGCCGTTTCGGCCGAGCCGTTTTGGCTCGTCCCGGGCAACCTGGTAACCTGGCTCTTCGCGCAGCGATGACGCATGTTCGTCATCCCGCGCACAAGCTGACCAACCCGAGCTATCAAGACGAGGCTGTCGCGTGGCGAACATCAAGTCCCAGATCAAGCGCAACCGGCAGAACGAGAAGGCCCGGCTGCGCAACAAGTCGGTCAAGTCGTCGCTGAAGACCGCCGTCCGGAAGTTCCACGAGGCTGCCGAGGCCGGTGACGTCGAGAAGGCCACCGCGCTGATGCTGGACGCCTCGCGCAAGCTGGACAAGGCCGTCAGCAAGGGCGTGATCCACTCCAACCAGGCCGCGAACCGCAAGTCCGCGATCGCCAAGCGCGTAGTGGCACTCTCCGCCTGACGACTGCACCGTCAGACTGATTCGGAAAGCCCCGGGCCTCGGCCCGGGGCTTCCGTGTATCCAGCGTCTCCAGCCACCGCCCACACCGGGCCACCCCTTCACCACCAGGCCACCACTTCACCCCAGGCCACCGCCCACCACCAGGCCACCGCCCACCACCGGGCCGGCCGCCTCTCGTCCGGGCGGCCGTCGGTGCGCGGCTGTGACCGGTCGGCGCTCAGTCTGACGGGTTGGCCCGCCGAGGAGGCGGCACCGGGTCGGCGGTGATCACCACGCCGGGAACGCTGTGCGAGACCCACTCCACCCGGGCACGGCCCACCACCGGTTCCATCTGCCGGCGAAAACGATCCCTTTCCTGCTCGGGCACGAGCGCAGCGGAGCGGACCACGACCGCGGCCACCATGTCGTTGAGTTTGACCATGGCCGCCACCACGGCGGGCAGCACCAGCACCGTCCACCAGGTGACCAGCTCGGCGAGAGCGAGCAGCACCGCCAGGGCGATGGCACCCTCGAAGAAGAGGAAGCACAACACGCCTCCGGGGTTGACGAACCGCAGGCCGAGGAGTCGGGCGTAGAGCGGCCGATACCGCTCCTCGTCCACCGGGACAGTGGCCCACGCTGGGCGACTCGTCCCCGTCACCTGGTACTGCCCTGCCGGGCCGCCGCGACCGAGAAGACCGCACGCTCCAGGGCGTACGCCCGGTCGTCGGAGCCGCCCTTGACGGCCGCGTTGCACTCGGCGGCGACCTGCATGGCCCGGACCAGGCCCTCCGGCGTCCAGCCGCGCCCCTGCCGCTGTGCCCGCTCGATTTTCCAGGCGGGCATGCCGAGGCTGCTGGCGAGCTGGTACGGGTTGCCCCGCCCGGCCGATGCGACCCGGGCCACCGTGCGTACCCCGTCGGCCAGGGCGTCGGCGATGGGCACCGGGTCGACCCCGACGTGCAGGGCCCAGCGCAGTGCCTCAAGGGCCGCCGGCACGTCGCCGACCATGGTGGCGTCGGCCACCGTGAAGCCGGTCACCTCGACCCGACCCCGGTAGTAACGGGCGACCGTGTCGGCGCTGATCCGTCCGTCGGTGTCGGCGATCAGTTGGGAGCAGGCGGCAGCCAGCTCGCGCAGGTCGTTGCCGACCGCCGCGATGAGCGCCTCGGCGGCGTCGTCGGTGCATTTCCCACCAGCTCGGCGAAGTTCGTCACGGACGAAGGCCACCCGGTCGCGGTGCCCCCTGAGCTTGGCCGCCGGGACCACCGTCGCGCCGGCCGCCCGCAGCCCATCGGCGAACGCCTTGCCCTTGGCACCGCCCAGGTGCAGCACCAGCAGTTGGACGTCCGGGTCGGGGTTCTTCGCGTACGCCAGCAGTGCGGCGGCCAGGTCCTTGCGGGCGTCCTGGCCGGAGCGCAGGATCAGCAGCCGTCGCCCGCCGAACAGCGAAGGGCTGAGCATCTCGGCGATCTCGCCGACGGCGAGCGAACCGGCCTGGTACTCGCGGACGTCCACCTCGGGGTCTACACCGCGGGCCTTTGCGACAGCCTCGGTGACCGCGCGCGTGGCGAGCAGCTCCTCGTCACCGAGGACGAGCAGAATGGGGGCGAGGCTGGCGGGGGTCACGCCGCCCATATTCGCACGGCCCACGGCGGGATCGTGCCTGCTCATCCGCTGCTTGGTCGGCGCAGCCCGCACTCAGCGCAAATCCAGACATCTATCTCGATTGCCTACTTAATCCGCAAGTCGCACATCCTTTCGGTCAGGGTTGTCTGCCCGCGGGCACACCTCGCCGGGCTACGGCCAGACCGTCGCCCGTTCGGACCGCCGCCACGTCGCCGTCCGTGTCGGTCCGCAGCACCCGCACGCCGCCCCTGCTCAGTCGGGTGAGCAGCCCCGGACTCGGGTGCCCGTAGGTGTTGCCAGTCCCCACCGGCACGAGCGCCACCGCCGGTCGCACCGCGTCGAGGAAGCCCGGGTCCTGATACGCCGAACCGTGATGCGCGACCTTCAACACGTCCGCCCGTAACTGGCCGGGCGCCGCCCGCGTCACCATCGCGTGCTGCTCCTCGGTCTCCGCGTCGCCGGCCAGCAGAATCCGTACCCCGGCCACCGTGGCGCGCAGCACCAGCGAGTTGTTGTTCGGGTCGGACCTGGTCCCGGCCAGCGGGTACGGCGGGCCGAGCACCAGCAGGTCGACCCCGCCCACGGGATGGCGAGCGCCGGCCACGGTGGTCAGCAGCGCGGCGCGCCCACCGGCGGCCGCCGCCTGAACCAGGTCCCGGCCGCTCTCCGGGTCCGTCGATGACGGTGTCAGCACGGCACCCACCCGCCGCCCCCGGAACACCCCGGCCACTCCGCCCACGTGGTCCGCGTGAAAGTGGCTGATCACCAGCAGGGGCACCTCCCGTACGCCGAGCCGACGCAGGCAACCGTCCACCGCACCCGGTTCCGGCCCGGCGTCCACCACCACCGCCCGGCCGGTGTCGACCGGGAGCACCAGGGCGTCGCCCTGGCCCACCGCGCAGGCCACCACCACCCAGCCGACGGGCGGCCAACCGGCGGCTACCAGCCGAACCGGCAGGGCACCCAGGACGGCGGCGACCCCGACCACCGCCACCAGCCGGCGTACCAGTGGTCGGCGCACCGCGATCAGCAGCGCGACGGTCAGCCCGGTCAACAGCAGGGCACCGGGCACCCCACCCGGCCACGGCAGGGTGCCGCCCGGTAGTCGAGCACCCTGCCGGGCGATCACCACCAACCACCAGGCCGGCCAACTCGCCAGCCACGCGACGCACTCGGCACCGGCCGGCCAGATCGGCGACACGATGGCCGCCAGCACGCCCAGCACGGTCGCTGGCGCGATGGCCGGCACCGCCAGCAGGTTCGCCGGCACCGCCACCAGGCTGACCGTGCCGGAGATCCCGGCGACGACCGGACCGCAGGCCAGTTGCGCGGCCGCCGGCACGGCCAACGCCTCGGCCAACCCAGGCGGTACGCCTCGCCGACGCAACCCGTCCCGCCAGCGCGGCGCGAGCAGCAGCAGGCCACCGGTGGCCAGCACGGAGAGGGCGAACCCTGGGTCCCCGGCCAACTCCGGGTCGACGAGCACCAGCACTGTCACGGCGGCGGCCAACGCGGGCAGCGCCGCCCGAGGGCGACCGGCGGCGAGCGCGGCGAGCCCGATCGCGCCCATCGTGGCGGCCCGTACGACGCTCGGCGACGGGCGGACCAGGATGACGAACCCCACCAGCGCCACCCCACACAGCGCGGCGGCGAGCCACGGACCGGCCCTCGACCAACGGGCCAGCAACAACACCGCACCCACCACGATCGCGACGTTGGAGCCGGAGACCGCGTTGAGATGGGTCATCCCGGTGGCCTGGAAATCGTCCTCGACGGCGGGCGGTAGTCGGCTGGTGTCACCCACCACCAGACCGGGCAGCAGCCCGCCGGGGTCGTCGGGCAGCGGCTCGCAGGCGCGTTGCAGACCGGTACGCAGCGCCCCGGCGGCGCGTTGCGCCCAGGACGGCGCGCCGTGCCCGCTCCGGTGGGCCGTTGGTGCTGAGCACCGCCGCGGTGAGGTCGCCCCCACGCGGAACGCCGAGCCGGCCGTCGGCGGTGAGGCGCTGCCCGGGCAGCAGGCCCCGCCACGCCGGGTCGTCGCCAGGACAAGTAGCCGCACCGACGCGTGGATCCGTCGACCATCCGGGCCGGTGAGCCGCACCAGTTCGGTCGACACCAGCAGCATGCCCGGCCGGGCGGCGCTCCGGATCGGGCGCGGGTCGTCCTGGACGACCAGGTCGGCGGTGATCGGAGCGCGTTGCTCGGCGAGGGCACGGATCGGCGGTGCGTCGCGGATGGCGAGCCGGGCGGCGGTGGCCGCACCACCGCAGACCACGCCGAGGCCGACCGCCACGGCCACCCAGCCGTAGCGCCGCACCACAGCTCGAGGACGGCCGAGGCGGCCGAGCAGGTGCAGCGCACCCATGGCCGTCAGACCTGCCGCCGAACCGGCCACCAGCAGAACGGTGCGGCTGCCGAGGTGCAGGCCGGCGAGCGCGGTGAGCCAGGCCGCCACGGCGAGCCCAGCCAGTCGCAGATCCGGCGGCGGCTGGGACGGAGACTGGCCGGCCCGCGGTGGGGCGGCGGCGACGGCGGGCCCGCTCACACCGTCACCAGATCCTTGAGCTGCTCGTAACGGGCATCGCCGATCCCGTCGACCTGGCGTAGATCGCCAACGGACTTGAACCCGCCGTGCTGATCCCGGTGGGTGAGGATCCGTTGGGCGAGCACCGGCCCGACCCCGGGCAGCGTGTCGAGCTGCGCCAGTGTCGCGGTGTTGAGATTCAGCGGCCCGACGGCGGGTGCCGCACCGCCCGCCGCGGGCCGGCCGCGCCGCCCGGTGGTGGCGTCACCCCAACCACGATCAGCTCGCCGTCGGTGACCTTGCGGGCCGGGTTGAGCAGCGCCACGTCGACCCCGGGCAGCGCGCCGCCGGCCGCCTGCACCGCGTCGGCGAGACGGGACCCGGCCGGTAGGCGTACCAGACCGGGTTTTCGAACCTTGCCCGCGACCGCCACCACCACCTCGCCGAGGCCGGACGCGCTGGGGTCACCCGCCGGCGCGGCCGACGCGGCTTCGCTGACCAGCGGGGCGACCGGTTCCGACCGCGGCCGGCCTGCCAGGCCCAACCTGCCGCACCCAGGACCACCACCACGGCGACCACCGCCAACGCCCGCACACCGCGCCGCCCGGGGTCGAACGCCCCCGGGCCGCAGCCGCGACTCGGGCGGGACCGCAAGGCCGTCCGACGCCTGCTCCGCGAGCGGCGCGGCGGGCCGGGAGGACAGCACGTCCGCAGACGGCGCGCCGACCACTGACGACGGGGGTACGCCCGCGAGTGGCGCCGCCGGCCGGGGCAGCGGTGCGACAACCGCCTCCGTCAGCCGGCGCAGGCGCTGGCGTACCTCTGTCTGCTCATCGTGCGACACAGCGCGACGCTATGGCGGCGGCCGGGACGGTGGAGGGTGACGAGCCCGTCCTGTGGACAACCGTCGCCACTGTGGACAACGCCCTGATCATGCCCCGATCTGATATGCCGGAGCCGAAATGCGGCGCGTGGCCTGGGCAACCGGTCTGGTCGCCTGACCGCCCGCCGTACCGGCGTCGCCGGTGCACGGCAAGCGGTCACGCCGACCGCGGGTGTTCCGCAACCCGGAAAGTCAGGAGTTCTGGAAGGGCAGGCTCCTACGCGGGTGTGGCGACCGTTCTGAGGTGTCCAGGCCCCAGAAACGCAGATTGCCCTTACTGTCACCGGAAGCCACGATCGTGCGTCCGTCCACCTCGGCCGCCGCGACGCAGCAGACATTTTCACTGTGCCCGGTATACCGGAACTCGTCGAGGCGTCCAGACTCGGCCCCGACGCCAGCGTCGATGACGTTGACGAACGTGAGTGACGGCACCAACGCCACGAATCTGCGCCCGGAACGGGCAACGGTCGCCACGCTCGGCCCGGCCGGGGGCTTGTGGTATTCCTTCAACACTTTGCGCGTGGCGACGTCGACGACCCAGAAGTCGTCCGTCTCATCCAGGAAATACTCAGACTGGTAAGGATTGCCGTCGTCCTCGTCGTCGTCCTCGTCGTCTTCGTCTTCTTCGGCGAACTCGTGCTCACCGCGGTCGAGCTTCTGTTCATCGTCGACGTTGACTCCGTCGCCGAAATCGTGGTAGGGGTCGATCCCCCGAACGGCGACGAGCTGCCCGTCCAGTGTCGCGAAAGTCGCGAGGCCCTCGGTCTCCTCGGGCACGCCGCTGGGCTCGTACAGCGGACGACCGGAGGCGACGTCCCACATGGTCAACGTCGCCAGACTGGGCCGGTACACGGCGGGGTCGCGCGCGATGGTCAGCGCCACCAATCGCCCGTCCAGCACGCCGATGTCCGCGCGGTTCAGTTCCCACCCCGCGTCGACACGCACCTCGGCGTGGTGCTCACCCGTGACGGCGTCGAAGATTCGCACCGCCCCGTCTTCGGTCCCGACGCCCACCAGCGCTCGCCCGTCCACATTGGCCACGCCGAGCCCGACGATCCTGCTCTCCAGCCGCGCGAAGGGCTCGCTCCTCGGGATACCGGCGTCGGAGCGCCAACGCAACACCACACCGCTGTCGTCAACCGTGACGAGAATATCGCGGTGCGGTCCGGTGAAGGCCGCGTATCTGACCCTGCCCGGTGTCCGGTGAGCGCATGGCCGAGCGGCTGTCCCGTGGCCGCCTCCCAGAGCCGCACCGTTCGGTCGTCGCTGCCCGAGGCGAACACTGTGCGGCCTTCCCACCGCCCGGCGGTGACGTCCCGAACAGCGTCGGTGTGCCCGCCTCCGCCGCCCGCGGGATTCTCGAACCTGCCAGGCGTCTCCGAAATCCGCGCTGGAGCATCCATGCGGACCACCGTAGCGGAACCTGATCATTCTCGACCGCGCCCCGGTTGCGGAGCATTTCCGCCAGTGCCCGTTGAGTAAACTCGTCCAGGCCGACGCGAGGTTGTCGGCTCCGGCGGACGAACCATCAGAGCCGACATCGTCCTCGACGAGTGACGCCACCGCCCCTACAGGTAAGGCCGGGTGATGATCTCGATTGCGTGGCCGGCCGGGTCGAAGAAGTAGAAGCCACGTCCACCATGCTCGGTATTGGTTTCCCCCTCCCGCTTGAGCTGCGGATCGGCCCAGTACGTGATGCCACGCCCCTCGACGAACGCCAGGCACCGCGCGAACAACTCGTCGTCGACGAGGAACGCGTAGTGCTGCATCTGGATGTCCACCGGCGGCTCGGCGAACTGGAGCAGCACGCCCTCGTCCAACTGGACGTTGGCGAACGGCCCCCACGAAGGCGCCTCCGGCAGCTCGAACAACTCCCGGTAGAACGCGGCCGAGGCGCTCTTGTCCTTGCTGGCGATGATGGTGTGGTTGAACGTGACTGTCATCCGTACCGTCTTCTTCCCGGTCGATCCGAAGACCCAACCGGAAGTCCACGCCGTTCAGCCAGCCACACCGATGACAAACCCGAGGGCACCGACGCCCCGGATCCCGCACGAGAGACGCACATATCGCGTCGATCTCGGCGTGGTGGCTGAAGTAGCCAGAACCTCCGGGGGGTAGGCCCATCTGGGGCGCGCACGGAGGCTAACACAGGGCCGCGGGCAGGATCATTCACCGTTTCTGGAGCATGACCGAGGCGACTTCTGCCATGACCGCCAACGCCCAGTCGAGTTGTCGGCACTCGCTGCGTCCTCGGCACTCCAGGCACCCGCCCGCCCGCCACGGCCGGTCGAGCGCCCGGGTCCAGTGAGCATCCAGCACCCGCTTGGCCATGAACAGTTCGGTCGCCGTGGACACCGGTTCATCGATTGGCATGTTCGGCGCCTCCGCGCGATCCGAAGTGGCCCGCCCTGGGGGCCGAAGCCTTGCGATGCGCTCCCTCAGGGCGGGCAGACCGGATGCCTCAGGAGTGCTGAAGTCCAGGAGCACCCGATCACTGTCTCACTGTATCCACAGTCTCAGTGTAGTCAAGTTCTCACTATCTCGACTTTGCCGCGTTGCTGCCTTGTCTCGATCACGTCCGGGCTGGAAACATGATCTCCGCTGAAGTCCAGGAGAGCCGCTCATGCCGACGAGGCCACCGCACTACCGCCGCGTGGCGGACGACATCGAGCAGAAGATCCGCTCGGGCGAGTATTCGCCCGGCCAACAACTGCCGTCGGTGTCCGAGATCGGCGAGCTTTACAACGTGGCACGCTCCACGGCCTATCGAGCCGTCAAAGAGCTGCACGAGCGGAACCTGATTTACGGTCAGCAGGGGCAGGGCGTGTTCGTCGCAGACAGCTAGGGCCGATCGGCGCCAGCCATGTGCAAGGTCAGCGGGCCTCGGGGTCGAGGCCGAGCACGGCCCGCCCGCCGTCCACCGGCAAGGTCACCCCGTTGACGAAGCTCGCGGCAGGCGACAGCAGGTACGCGACCGCTTCGGCCACCTCCTCGGCCCGCCCGATGCGTCCCACCGGGTGCAGCCGGGCCAACTCGGCGTCGATCCACCGGGCCTGGGTGGGCTCCTGCGCGGCCAGGAATTCGGCGTGCCGCTCGGTGGTGATCGAGCCGAGCGCGACAGCGTTGGCGCGGATGCCGTGCCGCCCGTACTCGACGGCCAGCGCCCGGGTCAGACCCTCCACGGCGGCCTTCGCTGTCGCGTACGGCAGGGCACCGGACACCGGTCGGCGGGCCTGGTGCGACGAGACGTTGACGATCGCGCGCCGGCGGCGCGGGCCAGGAATCGGCGGACGGCGACCCCGGCGCCCACCACGGCCGGGCGCAGGTTCATCCCGATCAGGTCCAGCACCGTGTCGGCGGACGCGGAGTGCAGTGCGGCATCGCGGAACACCGCCGCGTTGTTCACCCAGCCGGTCAGCGGCGCAGCGCGTTCCGCCAGCTCAGCGGCGTGCTCCGCCACCTGCTCGTCGGCGGCGTCGCCGACCACCGCGACGAGTCGATCGGCGGCCCGATGGCCGGCCAACCAGTCGACCGCGTCGGCGTCGCGTTCCAGTACGACGACGGTGGCACCGGTCGCCACCAGCCGTTCCACCACAGCCCGGCCGACACCGCGACCGCCCCCGGTGACCACATACGACGTGGACATCGCTCAACCCTCCGGCCGGCGGTGAACGACCACGCAGGCCAGGCCCGGGCGGCGTGCGCGGCGACGACGGCACCCGCCTCGGAGACGTACGTGTCGTGTAGCCGGTCGCCGAGGCGTTCGGTCAGTGCGGCGCGCAACGCCTCGGCCCGCTGCGGCGCGGCCAGGTGGTGCACCCCGAGATCCACGTCGTCGTCGCCGGCGGCCTCGACGGCCAGGTCCACGAGTCGGGCCACTCCCCGGCTGGCGGTGCGGACCTTCTCGCGCAGCACGATCGCCCCGTCCGGCATGTGCATGATCGGCTTGACGGAGAGGGCGGTGCCGAACAGCGCCTCGGCCGCGTTGATCCGGCCGCCCCGGCGGAGGAACTCCAGCGTGTCGACGTAGAACCAGACGGTGGTCCGGGCGATGGCGGCGAGCGCCGCGTCGCGTACCCCGGCGAGGTCGGCTCCGGCCTCGGCGGCGATGGCGGCGGCGATGGCCGGAAAGCCCAGCCCCATGCCGGCCGAGCGGCTGTCCACGACCTCGACCCGGCCGGCCAGGTCGGCGGCGGCCAGGCGGGCGGCCTCGACCGTGCCGGACAGCACGGCGGAGAGGTGCACCGAGACGACCCCGTCCGCCCCGGCGTCGAGCAGTTCGCGGTACGTCCGCGCGAACTGCTCGGGTGCCGGTCGGGAGGTGGTGGCCGTGACCCGGCGGGCGCTCAGTGCCCGGGTCGCGTCGGCCGGCTGGGTCTCCACCCCCTCCAGCCCCTCCGCGCCGTTGAGCACGACGGTCAACGGGACGACGGTGAGCCGGTGCGCCCGCACCAGCTCGGACGGAAGGTAGGCGGTGGAGTCGATGACGACCGCGACGGGCATGCCCGGCACGCTAGCCGATCGAGGCGTGGACCGCCGAGGCGCGGAGGCTCAGACCGCGTCGACGGCGACCGGGGCGGTGATCAGGCCGACGTTGTGCGCCCGCAGCTGCCAGCCCCGGGCGTCGTCGTGGTGTAGTTCGGTCCAGTGACAGTTGGCCAGCGAACCGATGGTGCGCAGCACGGCGGTGTCCCAGCCGAGCAGGCGACCGACGCCCTGTCGCGAGCCGCCACCGTGGGTGGCGATCACCACAGTGCCGCCCGGTGCCGCGTCGGCGGCCTCTTGCAGGGCGGTACCGACCCGCTCGCCGAGGTCGTGCAGGGGCTCCACGTCGGTGCCCGGATCGGGGTCACCGGCCCGCCAGCGCGCGTACTCCTCGGGGAAGCGCTCGGCGACCTCGGTGAGGTGCAGCCCCTGCCACTGGCCGAAGTGCCGCTCGCGCAGCCGGGCGTCGGTGCGTACCGGAAGCCCGGTCAGCGCGGCGAGCGCGGCGGCGGTCTCCGCGGCGCGGCTCAGGTCGCTGGCCACGATGGCGTCGGGCCGCAGCGCCGCGAGCAGCGGGGCGGCGGCGCGGGCCTGGTCGCGGCCCAGCTCGTTGAGGGGTACGTCGGTCTGCCCCTGGACGCGGTTGGCGGCGTTCCAGTCGGTGTTGCCGTGCCGCCAGACGATCAGTCGGGTCATTCGGCTGCGGCGGACCCGCTGGCGTCGGCCTCGACCAGGTCGCGGTCGACGAACGGGATGGTGGGGCAGTCCTTCCAGAGGCGGTCGAGCCCGTAGAACTCGCGCTCCTCGGTGTGCTGGACGTGCACCACGATGTCGACGTAGTCGAGTAGCACCCAACGACCGCCACGCTCACCCTCGCGCCGGACCGGCTTGGCCTTCTCCGGCAGGTCGAGCAGGCTCTCCTCGACGGCGTCGACGATGGCCAGCACCTGGCGCTCGTTCGGGGCGGCGGCCAGCACGAACGCGTCGGTGATGGCGAGCTGGTCGCCGACGTCGATGATCGTGATGTCCTGCGCCTTCTTGTCGGCGGCGGCCTGGGCAGCCGCGATAGCCAGCTCGTGAGCGCGTTCGGAAATCGTCACCGTTCTCCTTCGTTCAAGCGTGCGATCCTCCAAGCGTCTCATACCCGGCGACGTCCCGATCGTTCAGTTCTGGCCCGTTAACCACATAAAACCAGGCATAACGGGCACGGTCAGCGCTGGTAGAGGTTCCGCTTGGCGATGTACTGCACCACACCGTCGGGCACCAGGTACCAGACCGGCTCGCCTCGGGCGACCCGGGCGCGGCAGTCGGTCGACGAGATGGACATCGCGGGCACCTGGATCAGGCTGACAGTGTCCGCCGGGAGGTGCTTGTCGGTGAGCGGGAAGCCGGGCCGGGTCACACCGATGAAGTGCGCCAGCTCGAAGATCTCGTCCAGATCCTTCCAGGACAGGATCCGTTGCAGGGCGTCCGCGCCGGTGATGAAGAAGAGCTGCACCTTGGGGCCGTACTCAGCCTGGAGGTCACGCAGGGTGTCGACGGTGTAGGTCGGCCCACTGCGGTCGATGTCGACCCGGCTGACCTGGAAGCGGGGGTTGGAGGCGGTGGCGATGACCGTCATCAGGTAGCGGTCCTCGGCCGGGCTGACCGGCTCGTCGGCCTTCTGCCACGGCTGCCCGGTGGGGACGAAGACCACCTCGTCCAGGCCGAACCGGTCTGCCACCTCGCTGGCCGCGACGAGGTGCCCGTGGTGGATCGGGTCGAAGGTGCCACCCATGATCCCGATCCGCCGGATATCTTCCTCCACCAGGTGATCGTAGGCCGAGCCCGGGAACCGGCCGACCCGGCCTGGGTGTGGTCAGCGTCAGGCCGAGGCGGCGGCCACCGCCGTGCGGGCGACCAACGCGCGGCGCAGGTCGTCGTCGGCGTCGGTGACCACCCGGCGCAGACCGGGGGTCAGGTCGTCGCGGCCCAGCAGCGCCGCGGCCGCCTCCCGGGTCGGCTGTGCCACCGCGTAGCGGGGGAACGCCAGGGCCGCCACCTGGTCGGCGGTCCACGGGGTACGCCGATGCGCGGCGGCCGGCATCTCCGCGAAGTACCGATCGATGTAACCGGCGGTCAGCTCGGCCTGTTCGGGTTGCCAGAAGCCCTCGGCGGTCGCCTCCAACAGCCGGTTGGACAGCTCGGCGTCCCGCACGATGATGTCCCAGGCCGCCTGCTTCGCCGCCGGGTCGGGCAGGGCCGCCCGGCAGCGGGCGGCCCGTTCCGCGCCGGTGGAGCTGTTGTCGGCGGCCGCCTCGATGGCGATCTCCGCCTCGCCGGCCGCGCCCAGCACCACCAGCCGGCGCAGCACCGCCCAGCGCAGCTCCGCGTCGACCCTCAGCCCGGACGGCACGTCCCGGCCGGCGAGCCAGCCGGTGAGCAGGTCCGCGTCGGTGGTCGCGGCGACCCAGGCCCGCGCGGCGGCGAGCTGCAACGACTCTCCCGCCGGTGCGTCGTCCAGAAGTTGCCAGCAGGCTCCGGTGACCCGAGCCAACGCCGCCGACCGGGCCAGCGGGTCGAGGTAACGATCGAACAGCGACCGACTGAGCGTCAACACGTCCTCCGCGATGATCACCTCGGTCTCGGCGGGCAGCGCGGCGACCATCAGGTCGACCAGGCCGGTGACCGGCCGCTCCCCGTCGGTCACCGCGTCCAGGGCCTCGCTCCAGAGCACCGCCCGGGCGAGCGGGTCGGCCAGCCCGGGCAGCACCAGCGGGACGGCGTCCGCCGACGCCGGGTCGAGGCGCACCTTCGCGAAGGTGAGGTCACCGTCGTTGACCAGCAACAGCTGGGCCGCCGGCGAGCCGGTCAGCTCATCCAGCACGGTCCGGTCACCGTCAACGGTCGGATCGATGTCCACCTCGTCGCGCCGCACGGTGCCGTCCGACCAGTAGCGGCCCACACCGACCCGGTGCGGACGCAACACCGGGTGCGACTCCGGGGCGGTCTGCACCACCGCCACCTCGGTGTAGCGGCCGTCGGCGTCGACGGTGACCTCGGCACGCAGCGTGTTGACCTGCGGTCGGCGCAGCCACAGCTCGGCCCAACCGGAGAGGTCCCGCCCACTGGCGGCGCTGAGGCTGGCCAGCAGGTCGGCGAGGGTCGCGTTGCCGAAGCGGTGCGCGGCGAAGTGCGCGTTCAGGCCGGCGAGAAACGCCTCGTCACCGAGCCACGCGACCAGCTGCCGCAGCACACCGGCCCCCTTGGCGTACGAGATGCCGTCGAAGTTGAGCAGGCCCTCGTCGGTGTCGGCGACCTCCTTCGGGGCGATCGGGTGGGTGGAGGGGCGCTGGTCGGCGGCGTACCCCCAGGCCTTGCGACGCATGGCGAAGGTCGTCCACGCCTGGTCGAAACGGGTCGCCTCGGCGGTGACCCGGGTGCCCAGGTACTCCGCGAAGGACTCGTTCAACCACAGGTCGTCCCACCAGCGCATGGTGACCAGGTCACCGAACCACATGTGCGCCATTTCGTGGGCGATGGTGCCGGCGCGCAGCTCACGCTGGGTGTCGGTGACCGCCGAGCGGAACACGTAGTCGTCACGGAAGGTGATGAGACCCGGGTTCTCCATCGCGCCGGCGTTGAACTCGGGCACGAACGCCTGGTCGTACTTGCCGAACGGGTAGCGCTCGGCGAAGAGCTGGTGGAACCGGTCCAGGCACTGCCGGGTGATGGTGAAGATCTCCTCGGCGTCGGCGTCCAGGTGCTCGGCGAGCGACCGGCGGCAGTAGATGCCCAGCGGCACGCCGTCGTGCTCGGCCCGCCGCACGTGGTACGGCCCGGCGATCAGCGAGAAGAAGTACGTGGCCAGGGGTGCGGTCGGGGCGAACTCCCAGCGCCCGGGGGCCGGGTTGGCGGCCACCTCGGCATTGCTGGCGACGGTCCACTGCGGTGGCGCGGTGACCGCGAGGGTGAACGGGGCCTTGAGGTCAGGCTGGTCGAAGGCGGCGAAGATGCGCTGCACGTTGTCGAGGAAGGACTCCGCGTAGAGGTAGGTCTCACCGTCGGCCGGGTCGACGAAGCGGTGCATCCCCTCCCCCGTCCTCGAATACGCCATCTCCGCCTCGACGACCAGGATGTTCTCCGTGGCCAGGTCGGTCAGCGGTAGCCGGTTGTCGGTCAGCAGACCGGGGTCGAGGTCGCTGTCGTTGAGGCGTACAGCCAGCAGTTTGGCGGGCTTGACCTCGGCGAAGGTCGCGGCCCCGGGGGTCGCCCGGAACCGGATCTCGACGCGGGAGCGGAACAGCTCGCCGTCGCCGGTCAGGTCGAGGTCCACCTGATAGGACTCGACGGTAATCGCCGCGCCACGCGCGGTCGCCTCTACACGGGTCAGGCTCGGCATCCGCTTATCCTGCCCGATGGGGATCGGCACCCGGTCACCACACGACCCTCGGCACTGGAGGAAAGAACCATGGCGCAGCACCCCAAGGGCGACTTCGACCTCTCTCGGGCGGTCTGGCAGCGGGCCGAGGGGGACACCTCCGACAGCGCCGTTGAGGTCGCCTTCGTCGACGATCTGATCGGAATGCGCAACTCGGCCGAGCCGGACGGGCCGGTGCTCGTCTTCACCCAGGCCGAGTGGGACGCGTTCGTGGCCGGCGCGCAGGATGGCGAGTTCGACCTGGACTGACCATGCCGGCCCGCTCGGCGGTGTCGGGTCGCCGGGCCGGTGCCCGTGGTCGCGGCACCGGCACGGCGAAGCGGGCAGCTCACCTCATCGACCAGCACCGTCGGCGGGGCCGTCACCGTCGCCCCAGCCGAGCCCACCGGGGCCGGGGCCGTGGTGGAAGCCGGGATGGTCGGCGACGTCGACGCAACGCTCCCCGTCCGGCCCGAGCACACCACAGAACAGCCGCTCGGCCCGCTGCCAGGCCTCTGCCGGCGACAGGGCCGCCGCACCGAGCGCCACCTCCGGACGGAGCAGGCTCAGCGCCTCGGCGTACGCCACGGCCAGCTCGCGTGCCTCGGCCCGGCTCGGCGCGGTGAAGCCCAGGTGCACGGTGAAGAACCGGTGGGGTCGGGTGGGCCGCCGTGGCGGCCCGATCAGTGCCGGCGTGTCGCGGCCCGCGCCCGGTGCCCGCACCGCTCGCCGTTGCCGCCAGTGCGGTGATCTGTTGTCGCGCATCCGCCCTCCCCGTGGTCGCTCCACCAGCAGCCAACCAGGTTCCGCCGCCCCTGGGAGGGGCCAGCCGCCCGCAGGATTCAGCGGCGGCGGCGGGGGTACACGCAACCGGCCGGCGGCGACCGGCCGCACCCGCGCGTGAGGAGACCCGATGGCGACCATGCCGGCCGACCGCAGCCCGGACAGCACCCTCGCGCTGCTCCGCGCCGGCTACCGGTTCATCGGCGAACGCTGCGACCGGTACGGCAGCGACATCTTCCGAACCCGGATCCTGCTCGCCCCGACCGTCTGCCTGCGTGGCCGGCCGGCGGCGGAGCTGTTCTACGACAACGAGCGCTTCCAACGGGCGACCGCGATGCCGCTGCGGGTGCAGCGAACCCTCACCGGCCGGGACGGCGTGCAGGGGCTGGACGGGCCGGAGCACGCCGACCGCAAGGCCATGCTTATGTCGATCATGACGCCGACCGCGATCCGGCGGCTCGGCCAGCTCTTCGACGACGAGTGGCAGACCCGACTCACCGGGTGGGAAGGCGCCGGGCCGGTACGGCTCTACGACGAGCTGGGCCGGTTGCTGACCCAGGTGGTCTTCGCCTGGGCCGGGGTGCCGCTGCCCACGTCGCAGGTCGAACGCCGGGCCGTCGAGCTGCACGCCATGATCGAGGCCCCGGCGGTGGTCGGCCCCCGGCACTGGCGCGGACGGCTCGCCCGATACCGCGCCGAACGCTGGCTCGCCGACCTCGTCGAACGGACCCGGGTCGGCACCGCTCCGGCGCCGGCCGGCAGCGCCCTGGCGGTGATCGCCGAACACCGGGACGGGCGGGGCGACCTGCTCCCCCGGCGGGTCGCCGCGGTGGAACTGCTCAACGTGCTCCGCCCGGTGGTCGCCATCGACCAGTACGTCGCCTTCGCCGCGCTCGCCCTGCACGACCATCCGGCCTGGCGGGACCGGGTCCGCGACGACGACCAGGCCACCGAACACTTCGTCCAGGAGGTGCGCCGCTACTACCCGTTCTTCCCGATGGCGGCGGCCCGCGTCCGGCGGTCCTTCGACTGGCAGGGTCACCACTTTCCCCGAGGCAGACGGGTGCTGCTCGACCTCTACGGCACCAATCACCACCCGTCGCTCTGGCCCCAGCCGGAGCTGTTCCGCCCGGAACGGTTCGCCGACCGCGAGATCGACCCGTTCGCGCTGATCCCACAGGGCGGCGGTGAGCACTGGGCCGGGCACCGCTGCGCGGGCGAGTGGATCACCATCGACCTGATGAAGCGGGCGGTCACCAACCTGACCAGCAGCATGCGCTACGACGTCCCCGTCCAGGACCTGGCCCTGGACCTGCACCGGATGCCCGCGCTGCCGCCCCTCGGCCTGACCCTCACCAACATCCGCCGCACCGCCCAGTTTGACGACGATCGTGCCCGATCAACCAGGTGACGCAGGGGTGCGGCGACCCGCCCGCCTGCCGATGACCTACCTGCTGCCGCTGCGCTGGCACACCGACACCGGCCTGGCCGAACTCACCGACTACCTCCGCTGGCTGGCCGACCGGGTGGACGTGCTCGTGGTCGACGGCTCAGCACCGGACCTCTTCGCCCGACACGCCGAGACCTGGCGCGGGCTGGTCCGCCACCTGCCGCCCGACCCGGACCGGCGGGGGCTCAACGGCAAGGTCCGCGGCGTGCACACCGGGGTCGACGCGGCAGACCACGAGCACCTGGTGATCGCCGACGACGACGTCCGGTACGACGAGGCCGGGTTACGCGCGGTGCACCGGCTGCTGGGCCGGGTCGACCTGGTCCGGCCGCAGAACTACTTCGACCCGCTGCCGTGGCACGCCTGGTGGGACACCGGCCGTACGTTGCTCAACCGGGCGCTCGGCGACGACTACCCGGGCACGCTCGCGGTACGTCGCAGCACCTTCCTCGCCATGGGCGGGTACGACGCGGACGTGCTCTTCGAGAACCTGGAGCTGATTCGCACCGTGCGCGCGTACGGCGGGGTCGAGGCCACGGCGGCCGGGCTGTACGTACGCCGACTGCCGCCCGACGCGGCGCACTTCCGCGGCCAACGGGTCCGCCAGGCGTACGACGACCTGGCCCAGCCGGCCCGCCTGCTGAGCGCGCTCGCGGTCCTACCGGCGGCGGCGGTCGCGTCCCGCCGGCCCCGTCTCCTGCTCGGCATGGCGGCGACGGTTGTCGCCCTGGCCGAAGCCGGTCGCCGCCGGGCCGACGGCAACGCCGTCTTCCCACCGAGCACGTCGCTGGCCGCCCCACTCTGGCTGCTCGAACGGGGCGTCTGCAGTTGGCTGGCGGTCGCCCAGCGGGTCCTGCTCGGTGGCGTCCGGTACCACGACACCCGGATCCGTCAACCCGCACACCCCACCAGCGCGATCGTGCGTCGTTCAGCCGGGAGAACAGCCACCGAGACGGCGAAGCGGCGACCCGAACCGCACGCTCGCGCGGAGGGGTGAGGATGCGCACAGCTCGCGGTCACCCCCGGCGGGGGTGACGCGAGCTGTCGCGACCGGGTGTCGGGTGAGGTCAGGGGCTGACCTGCTGGCGAGCCTGCTGGGCCTGGCCCTTGACGTCCTGCGCGGCCGACTTCGTGTCGTCCTTGACCGCGTGCACGGCGTCCTGGGCGGTGGACTTCACCGACTCGGCGGCCTGCTGGGCCGGCTCGCGCAGCTCCTCCTTGAGCTCACTGGCGACCGCGCCCAGCTTCTCCGTCACCGCGCCGCTGTGCTCGCTGACCTTGGCCTTCACCTGGGCCGCGGCCTGCTGCTCCCGCCGGGAGACCGGGATCAGCGACGAGGCCAACCAACCGACCCCGAACGCGATCAGGCCGGCGGCGAGCGGGTTGCCCTGCGACTTCTGCCGGATCACCCGTGGAGCGCTCTGCGCGGCGTCGCTGACAGTTGCCGCCGCCGAGTGCGCGGCGTCGCCGACGCTGGAGGCCGCCGACGAGGCGTGGTCGCCCACCGAGTGGACGGCCTGGCCGGTGCCGTGGCCGAGGTCAGACGCGGTACCCATGACCTTGTCCCTCACATTCTGCAGAGCGGAACGGGCCCGCTGCTTGCGGTCGTCGACGATGCGGCCGGGGCTGACCTTGTACGCCAACGCGTCCACATCGGAGCTGAGGCTGTTGCGGGTGGCTTCGATCTCGCGGCGGATCTGGTCGGGATCGGTGCTCATCGGGTGACTCCCTCCGGGTGCGGCTTGAGCGCGTCGGGGATCCGCTGCACGCTGTCGTTGGTCTGCTTGAGCCCGCGTACGTGCTGGGCGTTCTGTTTGGCCTTGGAGTAGAGGACGGCGGCGACCACGGCCCAGATCACGGCCACGATCAGCGCGGCCAGCCCGGAGTCCATGACGTTGTCCAGGAACTGCCACACGGCGATGGACACGAAGAGCGCGACCATGTAGCCACCGAAGCCGGCGCCGCCGAAGAGCCCGGCGGCCTTGCCGGCCTTCTTGCCCTCCTGACGGATCTCGGCCTTGGCCAGCTCGACCTCCTGACGCATCAGCGTCGACAGGTCGGTGGTGACCTGACGCATCAGGTCACCCAGCGAGCTGCTCTTCACCTCCGCCGCGGTGTGCGGACCGCCCGCCTCGGGGTGGTAACCGGAGTCCAGTCCGGACCCCTGCGTCGGCATGCTCATGCCGTCGTCTCCCTTCGGATGACTAGGCGGCTCACGGACGGGGGCTGCCGCTGGACGGCACGCCCGGCAGCGGGTCGGTCTGGGTCACCGGCGGCAGTGGCTGTCCGGTGCCGGAGTAGTCCGGCTGGTCGCCCCGGGTGGGCTCGGCATAGCCGCTCGCGACCGGGTCGGCGGTGTGCGTGCCGGGGGTCGGGTCGAGGTAGCCGCCGGGCGGAACGGCGTCCGGCACCGCACGCGGTGCCGGCGGCGGCGTCGGGATCACCGCGGTCTGCTCCGGGTCGTACGCACCAGCGCCCCGATAGGTCGAGGAGCCGTTGCCGGAGTCGTCACCGGCGGCGGAGATGCCCCGGGTCAACCGGCCGGCCAGCACGCCGAGGACCGCCGCGCCGACCAGGAAGGTGCCCGGGTTACGCCGCGCGTAGTCGCGTACCTCGGTGATCAGGTCGCCGGGCTCGCGCTCCTCGAGCCAGCCGGCGACGCCGTGCACCCGGTCGGCCGCCTGGCGGGCCAGCTCGCTCACCGGGCCGGCCTGGCCACCCTGCTCGGCCATCGAGCGCATCTCGTCGGCCAACGAACGCAGCCCACCGGCGGCCCGGCGCTGCTGCTCACCGGTCTGGCTGGCGAGCTGGCTGCGGGCCTCGCCGTACAGGTTGCGGGCCTGCCGGGCGGCCTCACGGCCGACCTCGGTGCCCTGCTCCCTGGCGGTCTGGGCGACCGCGCCACCGGCGTGCGCGGCCTCGGCACCGACCTGGCGGGCCTGGTCGCGGACGCCGCCGCCGTTGGTCGAGGGCTGCCCGTACGTGGAAGACGTAGGTGAAAGATCGTGAGTCATGGTTTCCCTTCCGCTCAGAAAGTCGTCGCGGTTGTGCTGGGGGGATGCGATTCGCGTCGCCGCGGCCGCTGACCATTCACCTACCCTGCGTTTCGGCTTCCATACCTCTTCGTGCATTTATCTGCGCGGCTCGCCGGACGGACTTCAAAATGGAGGATTGTCGGGCTGCGTCACGTCGCCGCTGCGGACAGTGCGGTTCGCGAGGGCGGGCAGATCCACGGAGGGGGCAGCGATGGCACGAGGCACGCGGGGTGGGCGAGCGGCCGGCACCCGACCCCGGGTTCAGCTGGCCGCGTTGGTCGTGGCCGGGGTCTTCCTGCTGATCGGTGTCCTCGGCTTCGTTCCCGGCATCACCACCGACTACGGGCACCTCAGGTTCGCCGGGCACCACTCCGAGGCCCGGCTGCTCGGGTTGTTCCAGGTGTCGATCCTGCACAACGCGGTGCACCTGCTGTTCGGGCTGGTCGGCCTGGTGCTGGCCCGCAGCGTCGCCGGCGCCCGGCTCTTCCTCGCCGGTGGCGGCGCGATCTACCTCGTCCTCTGGCTGTACGGCCTGGCGATCGAGGCGATCAACCCGGAGGGCGGGGCGAACATCCTGCCGCTCAACAACGCGGACAACTGGCTGCACCTCGCGCTCGGCTTCGGGATGCTCGCCCTCGGGCTGCTGTTGTCGGACCGGGCGGGCACCGGTGGGCGGCTGGACAATCCCGCCGCACGGGGCTGACCTGGCCCAACAGGGTTTCCGGGGCACCTGGGCGGGGGTACTTGATCCGCGAAGGGGGTGCCACATGCCTCGCTGGCTCCGAACCAACGCACTGGCCATCGCCATGCTCGGCGCGTTCCTGGTCTTCCTGGTGTTGCAGAGCGTCTTCGGCTGGCAGACCCACAACGAGGAGCTGACCGAGTTCGGGGCCGCGCCGCTGAGCTGGCCGGCGTACCTCACCACTGGGCACTTCGCCGAGGCGGTCTTCGAGAACTGGGAGTCGGAGTTCCTCCAGATGGGCGGGTACGTGCTGCTCACCGCGTACCTGGTGCAGCGGGGCTCGGCCGAGTCGAAGCCGCTGGACCAGACCGACCGGCCGGAGGACGACGAGCGCCGGGCCACCGCACAGTCGCCGTGGCCGGTGCGCGCCGGCGGCCTGCCGCTGGTGATCTACCGCAACAGCCTCTCCCTCGCGCTGCTGCTGATCTTCGCGGGCTCGTTCGTCGGTCACCTGCTCGGCGGCGCCGCCGCGTACAACCAGGAACAGGCGCTACAGAGCGGCGCGCCGCCGATCGGGGTGTGGCAGTTCCTCGGCACCAGCGACTTCTGGTTCCAGTCGATGCAGAACTGGCAGAGCGAGTTCCTCGCCGTCGGCGCGCTGATCCTGCTGAGCATCGTGCTGCGTCAGCACGCCTCGCCCGAGTCGAAGCCGGTGACCGTCGAGCACGCCAGCACCGGCGCGTGAGCGGCGACGCCGGCCGTCAGGCCGCGACCGGGAGCCGCTTGGCGAAACAGACGCTGTACGGATTGCCCACGTACTCGCCGTAGACCGGGATCCGGTCGTAGCCACACGAGGTGTACAGGGCGACCGCGGCCGGCAGGTAGCTGCCGGTCTCCAGGCAGAGCACCGCGTGCCCCTGCCGGAACGCACACTCCTCCAGGGCGGCGAGCAACTGACGGGCGATACCTCGCCCCCGGTACGCGGGCCGGACGTACATCCGCTTGACCTCGCCGGTCTCGGCATCGATCGACTGGAGCCCACCGCAGGCGACGGCCCGACCGTTCACCACCACCGCCAGGTAGCGGACGTCGTCATGGGGGACGAAGACCTGCCCGTCCAATCCGCCGTCAGCCTCGCGCAGCTCACGCTGCTGCGCGGTGACCAGGGCGGCGATCTCCGGATCGATGGCAGGGCGGGACTCGATCAGCATCACCCCACGCTATGAGGCGTGGATTTCGCGGAGGTTTCCGGCAATCAACCCGATCACGGAGCGCAACGAACTACTCGGCGTCGTCCTCGTCGATGTCGTCGGACTCGTCCGCGCCCACCTCGTCCGCCGACCGCACCCGGCGCGCCTTGCGGGCGGCGAGCCGCTCCGCCGCCGACGCCCGGTTCGACTTGTCCTCCAGGCGGACGTCGGTGCCCCGGTTGCCGGGCACGAAGTCCACGCCGGCGTAGAGCGTCGGCTGCCAGTCGAACTCGCGCTCCCCGATCCGGACCAGGTCACCGGGCTGCGCACCGGCCTTGGCCAGCTTGTCCTCGACCCCGAGCCGAGCCAGCCGGTCGGCCAGGTAGCCGACCGCCTCGTCGTTGTCGAAGTTGGTCTGCTTGACCCAGCGCTCCGGCCGGACCCCGCGAACGGTGAACGAGCCGTCCGACTCGGCGTCGATGGTGAAACCGGCGTCGTCGACGGCCATCGGGCGGATCACGATCCGGGCCGGCTCGGCGGGCGGCGCGGCCTTACGCTCCGCCTCGACCAGCTCTGCCATCGCGTAGGTCAGCTCCTTGAGCCCCTCCCGGGTGGCAGCGGAGACCTCGAACACCCGGTAGCCGCGCTCCTCCAGGTCCGGGCGCACGATCTCGGCGAGGTCCCGGCCGTCCGGCACGTCGACCTTGTTCACGGCCACCAGGCGGGGGCGGTCGGCCAACCCGCCGTACTGGCTCAGCTCGGCCTCGATGGCGTCGATGTCGGCCACCGGGTCACGGCCGGGCTCCAGCGTCGCCGAGTCGATGACGTGCACCAGCACCGCGCAGCGTTCGATGTGCCGCAGGAACTCCAGGCCCAGACCCTTGCCGGTGGCCGCGCCGGGGATCAGGCCAGGCACGTCGGCGACGGTGAAGGTGTGGTTGTCCACCCGGACCACGCCGAGGTTGGGCACCAGGGTGGTGAACGGGTAGTCGGCGATCTTCGGCTTCGCGGCGGAGATCACCGAGATCAGCGACGACTTGCCGGCGGAGGGGAAACCCACCAGGCCCACGTCGGCGACGCTCTTCAGCTCCAGCACGATGTCCAGCTGGTCGCCGGGCTCGCCCAGTTCGGCGAAGCCGGGAGCCTTGCGCTTGGCGTTGGCCAGCGAGGCGTTGCCGCGCCCGCCGCGCCCGCCCCGGGCCACCTCGAAGGTGGTGCCGGCGCCGACCATGTCGGCCAGCACCGTGCCGTCGGTGGTCTGCACCACTGTGCCGTTGGGAACCTTGAGCACCAACTGCTGGCCGTTGGCCCCGTCCCGGTTCGACCCGGCGCCGCCCTTGCCGTTGTCGGCCTTGACGTGCGGGTGGAAGTGGAAGTCGAGCAGCGTGGTCACCTGCGGGTCGACCACCAGGGACACGCTGCCACCGTGCCCACCGTTGCCGCCGTCCGGCCCACCGAAGGGCTTGAACTTCTCGCGGTGGATCGAGACACAACCGTGCCCGCCATCGCCGGCCTGCAGATGCAGAACGACCCGGTCAACGAACGTCGCCACGGCGTCAATCCTTCCAGCGAGGTCCGACCCCGCGCTTGAAAAAGCCAAGCGGGCCGGGACCCGGAGGTCCGCGGCCCGCTTGGCCCGAGAACTACTGCTGCGGAACGATGCTGACGGTCTTGCGACCGCGCTTCGTGCCGAACAGGACCGAACCGGCGGCCAGGGCGAACAGCGTGTCGTCGCCGCCACGGCCGACCAGGTCACCGGGGTGGAACTTGGTGCCCCGCTGCCGGATGAGGATCTCACCGGCGCTGACAACCTGACCACCGAAGCGCTTCACGCCGAGTCGCTGGGCCGCGGAGTCACGACCGTTACGCGAGCTGGACGCACCCTTTTTGTGAGCCATTGGAGGACGACCTACTTCCCGCTGGAGATGCCGGTCACCTTGACCTGGGTCAACGGCTGGCGGTGACCCTGGCGCTTGTGGTAGCCGGTCTTGTTCTTGAACTTGTGGATCCGGATCTTCGGGCCCTTGGTGTGCGCGGCGATCTCGCCGGACACCGCGACCTCGGCAAGCTTCGCCGCGTCGGTCACCAGGTCGTCACCGTCGACGAGGAGCACCGCGGTGAGCTTCACCGCGTCACCGGGAGCGCCGGTGAGCTTCTCGACCTCGATCACGTCGCCCTCGGCGACCTTGTACTGCTTGCCGCCGGTCTTGACGATCGCGTACATCGGAGGCGGACTCCCTGTCGTTGAGGCTGCTGGCGGTCATCCCCGCGGCGGCTCGCCGGGTAGCAGTGCACGGCGGCGCGGGCACACGGGAACGCGGCACACCAAAAGTGCGCCGCAGGCAAGAGTACGCCATCGCCGGCCCGGACCTCAAACCGGCCCGCCCTGGTCAGCGCGCGCAGAGCTGGTCGAGGCGCTGCTGGAGCCGGTCGAGTTCGGTCTCGTCGATCGACTCGACGTCGGCGCCGAGCGCGGACACCTCGGTGCCGAGGTCGGTGAGCAGGGTCTTGAGCTGCGGGTCGGTGGTCCGCTCCGACTGCTCCCGCAGCGCCGCCTGCCAGCCGGCCAGCGCCGCCTCGGCCCGCCCTCGGGCGACCTCGGCCGTGCGGCTGTCCCCGACGCCCGTCGCCGCGACCAGCTGACCCAACTCCGCCACGTACGTCCGGACGGCGGTGGTGCTGGCCTGCTGGGCGGCGGCGCAGACCTGGCCGGCGTCACCGCCCGCCGCACCGCTGGCTGGTCTGCCGGTCGACCCGGACGAGTTGTCACCGGGCGTCGAGCCGACGCCGTCGGCGGTCGGACCCGGGTCACCGCCAGCGGGTCGATCGGTGGCGCAGCCGGCCCCGGCGGAGAGCACGGTGACCAACGCGGTGACGGCGAGCAGACGACGCATCTTCTTCTCCTGACCCGGGACGACGAAGTCCCTCCCCCGTCACTCTTGCCGGGAGAGGGACCTCGTCAAACCCATGGCCGGTCAGGGGTCAGGGGCGGGTCCTCCGACGGGTGCCGCCTCGGCGCGACCGGCGACGACCGCCGCCGCCCTCGGTGGCCTCCTCGTCGCCCTCACCGTCGCCGAGCGCGTCCGGGTCGTCCGCCGCGGCCAGCCGGGCCGACTCGCCCTGCTGGCTGTCCGAGATCGCCGGCGCGGCGGCGGTCTCCGACTCGTAGCGGGACAGGTCGTAGCCCATGGTGTCCGTGTAGTCGTCCGGTTCGGCGATGGTGTCGGTGTCGGTGTCGGTGTCGACGACCTCGACCACGGTCCGCTCGGCCGACGCGTTCTTCCGGGCCCGGCGGCGGGACGAGGTGGCGCCCTGCTCGGCGGCCGGGGCCGCCACCGACGAGGCGACCGCCTTGACCTTCTCCCCCGCACCGGCCGCGCGCGGCTTCTCCGGCACCGGCTCGGTGTGGATGATGACGCCCCGACCCTTGCAGCACTCGCAGGTCTCGCTGAACGCCTCCAGCAGGCCCGCGCCGATCCGCTTTCGGGTCATCTGCACCAGGCCGAGCGAAGTGATCTCGGTGACCTGGTGCTTGGTGCGGTCCCGGCCCAGGCACTCGGTGAGTCGACGCAGCACCAGCTCACGGTTCGACTCCAGCACCATGTCGATGAAGTCGATCACCACGATGCCGCCGATGTCGCGCAGCCGGAGCTGACGGACGATCTCCTCCGCCGCCTCCAGGTTGTTGCGGGTGACGGTCTCCTCGAGGTTGCCCCCGGAGCCGGTGTACTTGCCGGTGTTGACGTCGACCACAGTCATCGCCTCGGTGCGGTCGATCACCAGCGAACCACCGGAGGGCAGGAAGACCTTGCGGTCCAGGCCCTTGATGATCTGCTCGTCGATCCGGTACTCGGCGAAGACGTCGCTCGTGCCGACGTGCCGGCGCACCCGGTCGACCAGGTCCGGAGAGACGTGCGACAGGTACGACTCGACCATGTCGTACGACTGCTCGCCCTCGATCACCAGCTCGCGGAAGTCCTCGTTGAAGAGGTCGCGGACCACCCGGATGACCAGGTCGGGCTCCCCGTAGAGCAGCGCCGGGGCACCGCCCTCGGCCGCCTTGGCCTGGATGTCCTCCCACTGCGCCTGGAGACGCTTGACGTCACGGGCCAGCTCGTCCTCGGTGGCGCCCTCGGCCGCCGTCCGGACGATCACGCCCGCGCCGTCCGGGACCAGCTTCTTGAGCACGTCCCGCAGCCGCTTGCGCTCGTTGTCCGGCAGCTTCCGGCTGATCCCGGAGGCGTTGCCGTTGGGCACGTAGACCAGGTGCCGGCCGGAGAGCGCGATGTGGCTGGTCAGCCGAGCGCCCTTGTGCCCGATCGGTCCTTGGTGACCTGCACCAGCACCGAGTCGCCGGAGCGCAGCGCCTGCTCGATCGAGCGCGCCCGCCCCTCCAGCCCGCTGGTGTCCCAGTTGACCTCACCGGCGTACAGCACCGCGTTGCGACCCCGGCCGACGTCGACGAACGCCGCCTCCATGCTCGGCAGCACGTTCTGGACCTTGCCCAGGTACACGTTGCCGGCCATCGTGCCGGAGGAGTTACGGGTGACGTAGTGCTCCACCAGCACGCCGTCCTCCAGCACGGCGATCTGGGTGCGGTCACCGCGCTGACGGACCGCCATCACCCGGTCCACGGCCTCCCGCCGGGCCAGGAACTCCGACTCGCTCAGGATCGGCGGGCGGGTACGCCGCTGCTCACGACCGTCCCGGCGGCGCTGGCGCTTGGCCTCCAGCCGGGTCGAGCCGGACACGCCCTGGACCTCGTCCACGGTCCGGCGGGGCTCGCGGATCTTCACCACCGTCGGCACGCCGTCGTCCGCGGCACCCTCGGTGTCACCGGCGCCCCGGCGACGACGGCGACGGCGACGACGGGTCAGGCCATCCCCGCCCTCGGACTCCTCGTCCTCATCGCCCTCGGCCTCGACCTCGGCGGTCTCTTCCTCGTCGGCCTGCGCCGCCTCCTCGGACTCCTCGTCCTCGGCGTCGTCGGCCCCGCCCTTGCCCCGACCCCGGCCCCGGCGACCACGCCGGCGGCGGCGACGCGCGGCGGCGCTGTCCTCGTCGTCCTCATCCGCCTCGGCGGCCTCTTCGGCCTCCTCGGTCGGCTCCTCCTCGGCCTCGACCGCCTCGACCGGTTCCGCCGGCTCGGCGTCCCGGCGAGCGCGCCGACGGCGGCGGGACGGCTCGGCGGCCTCCTCGGCACCGCC
>NZ_JAEVHL010000071.1 GCF_016803395.1 Micromonospora tarensis
TCGGATGCACCGGCACCACCGCCCCGGTGAAGCCGCCGTCGCGCAGGTGCCCGAGCACCGCCGCGCCGACGCCCTGGCCGGTGGCGCTGGCGCCGTAGACGACGATGCCGCGCGGCGCGAGCAGCCGGGCGATCGAACGGGCCTCGGTGCGGTGCTCCCGACCGCGCTGCACCTCCAACGTGGCCTCGGTGGGCGCGATCGGGAAACTGAGGTGCACCACGCCGTCGGCGTACTCGCGCTGGACCTGGTAGCCGAAGTCGGCGAAGACCCGCAGCATCGTCCCGTTGGCCGGTAGCACCTCCGCGACGAAGCTCATGATGTCGTTACGGCGCGCGGCGTCGGCCAGGTGCTCCATCAACACCGAGCCGATGCCCCGACCCTGGTAGGCGTCCTCCGCCACGAAGGCCACCTCCGCCTCGGGCGCCTGCGGGCCGAGCCGCTCGTACCGGCCGACGGCGACTATCTGGTCGCCGGCCAGCACCACGAACGCCTCCCGGTCGTGATGGTCCACGGTGACGAACCGGATCAGATCGCGTTCCGGGATGCGTGGGTACGGGGAGAAGTAGCGCAGGTAGCGGGTGCGCTCGGAGAAGCGGCTGTGCATCGCCACGATGCCCGGCGCGTCGGACGGATCGATCGGTCGCAACTGGACGGTGCTGCCGTCGCTGAGCAGCACGTCGACTGGTTGGTCCGTGGTCGTCACCGGAACGGCCCGGCTCAGTCCCGCGGATCGTACGGGTCGAGCCCGAGTAGCGGGAACACCGTCTTGCGGGTCGCCGCGATCGCCCGGTCCACCGGGTTCGGCTCGCCGGTCGGCTGCCACGGCTCGTACGACGGGTCCGCGTCGTCGGTCATCCGCAGCGGCACCTCGCGACCCAGGCGCCGGGAGGCGACCAGGTCACGCCACGCGGGAGGGGTGAGCGTGGCCGGGTCGATCGGGTCACCGGCGGCCACCGCCAACAGGTGACTCCAGGCCCGGGGCACCACCTCGACGAGCGCGTACCCACCACCGCCGGTGGCCACCCAACGGCCGTCGCACAGCTCGTCGGCGAGTGCCCGCAACGCCAGGTAGGTGGCCCGCTGACCGTCCACCGTCAGGTTCAGGTCGGCGAGCGGGTCCAGCCGGTGCCCGTCGGCGCCGCACTGGCTGACCAGCACCTGCGGCCGGAACGCGCGCAGCACCGACGGCACGATCGCGTGGAACGCGCGCTGCCAACCGCCGTCGTCGACACCCGGCGGCAGCGGCATGTTGACCGCGCTGCCCTGCGCGCCCGGGCCACCCGTCTCGTCGGGGAAACCGGTGCCGGGAAACAGTGCCAGCGGCGTCTCGTGCAGGCTGACCGTGAGCACCCGGGGGTCGTCCCAGAAGATCTGCTGCACCCCGTCGCCGTGGTGCACGTCGACGTCCACGTACGCGACCCGCTCGGCGCCCAGGTCGAGCAGGCGGGCGATGGCCACCGCGGGGTCGTTGTAGACGCAGAAGCCGGAGGCCCGGGCGGACATCGCGTGGTGCAGGCCGCCGGCCACGTTCACCGCCCGTCGAGCCTCGCCGCGCCACACCGCCTCGGCGGCGGCGACCGTCGCGCCGGCGATCAGGGCGCTGGACTCGTGCATGCCCTCGAAGACCGGATTGTCGGAGGTGCCCAGCCCGTACCCGGCGAAGAGCGGGTCGCGCGGCGCGTTGCGCACCGCGGCGAGGTACGCCGGTTCGTGCACCCGGCTGAGCAGGGCGTCGTCGGCGGGCTCCGGCTTGACCACCCGCACCCCGGGCCGAGCCAGGACGCCCAGCTCTCGGGCGAGCGCGATGGTCAGCTCCACCCGGACCGGATCGAGTGGATGGTCACCCATGTCGTAGGCGAGCAGCGACTCGTCCCACACCACCAGCGTGTCGTCGGACATGGGCCCATCGTCGCACGAGGACCGGCGCCGGCCCATCGCACGCGCTGGTCAGCGGCCAGGCGTTGGCCCGGAGGCGACCGGCCGGGTCGGGTCCGCGACCCAGTTGCTCCAGGATCCGACGTAGAGCGCCGCGTCCGTGCGACCGGCCAGGTGCAGGGCGAGCACCGCCTGGGCGGCGGTCACCCCGGACAGTCCGGCCGGGCCGGAGCCCGCGTTGCCGCCACCGCCGAAGAAGAGGCCGGCCCAGCCCTTCTTGAAGACACCCTCGGTCGGCGCCCCGCCGGTGCTCTCCGGCAGGAACGCCCGGGACAGGTCATTCCAGGTGATCATGGGAACGATCGCGTCGACCCGACGGTCCTGGGCGGCCAGCAGCAGCGCCAGGCCGCCGCCGTACGAGCCGCCGACCACACCGACCTTCGGGTCGCCGGCGGCGTCGGTGCGCACCTCCGGCCGAGCGGCCAGCCAGTCCAGCAGTCGCTCCGCGTCGCGCACCTCGTAGTCCGGGTTGTCCAGGTGGATCTCGCCGCCGCTGCGGCCGAAACCCCGCGCGGTCCAGGTCAGCACCGCGTAGCCGCGCCCGGCGAACTCCTCCGCGTCGGAGCGCACCGACTCCTTCGTGCCGCCGAACCCGTGCGCGAGCAGCACCGCCGGGACCTTACGGCCGGCCGAGGCGTCGTCGGGTAGGTAGAGGGTGGTGTCCAGGTCCACCGGCTGGTCCCCGGACGGTCCGGAGCGGACGGTGAGCATCGCGCTCTCGGTGCGTACGCCCGGTCCCTGCGGCCACGCCGCCCAGCCGACGGCGGCGGCCAGCAGCACGACGACGGCCCCGGCGGCGATCGCGCGGCGGCGGGTGGGCAGGGCACGCCGGAACCACGCGGCCGGCGACGGCGTTGTCATGCGGCACACGGTACGGCCCGCAGCCTGAGCGTTGGCTGAGATCCGCCGTACGTTCGTCCGGTTGGCCCGATCGGTGCCGGGTGGGATGCGAGCGCGCTGTGTCGGGCGCGGCCCAGCGAGTTGAGTTCGGATCCCGTGAATTCCGATCTTCCTCAGATATCCACCTCGATCCCTCCATGTCACATCCCACCGCGACACAGAGCGTGCCGGCGACGAGGACAAATGGTGACATCGCTCGAACTGACGCGAACCTGACTCGCCGGCCGAGGGCTGACCAGTCGGGCGTTCGATTAGTTTTCCGGTCCGGTGCACGGGACTTTGTCGGCTGGCCCGGCACCGCGCCGATCCACCCCGCACGCCGGAGGAGACACCCATGACAGTCCCCGCGCCGCGGGCCCGTCGACGGCCAACCAGGCTGGGCCGACTGCTGCCCCTGCTGCTCATCGGAGCACTACTGGCACCGGTCGGTCTGCTCGTCGCCGCCAACTGGCGGCAGGCCACCGACGACCGGGACCTGGCCGCCCGGGAACGGCTCGGCGTGCAGTACCTCGGTGCCCTGGCCGCGGTCACCGATGCCCTCGTGGCGGCCCAGTCCGCCGCGATCAACGGTCGTCCGGTCCCCCGCGAGGCGCTGGACCGAGCCGTCGAGGGGGCCGCCGCGGTGGACGCGCGCATCGGCGGCGAACTGCTCAGCCAGGAACGGTGGGCCGGCGTACGGGCCAAGCTGGAGGCGCTGCGCGGTCGCGGCAACGCCGACCCGGAGTCCGCGTACACGGCCTACGGTGAGGTCTCCGACCTGCTGCTGGCCCTGCACCGCAAGGTCCGGGAAAGCTCCGGGCTGGTCCGCGACCCCGAGGCCGACTCCTTCTTCCTCCAGGACAGCGCCGGTCAGGAGCTGCCCGAGGCGGTGATCGCCGCCGGCCGGCTCGCCGATCTGGGCACACTGGTGGCCCGCCGCCCCGCCGCCGAGCAACCTCGCGGCCTGATGGAGCTGACCGGCCTGCGGGTGGCCGCCCTGGCCCCCGCCGCCGACCTCGTCGACAACCTGCGCTCGGCCGTGGACGGTTCGGAGAGCACCGATCTGGGCGCGAACGTGCTGACCCCGCTGGACACCTACCAGCGCTCGGTGGAGGCGTTGGCCGCCTATTCGGTGCCGGCCAAGAACACCGGAGCGGTGGACCCGGGCCAGTTGAGCGCCGCCGGGCTCAACGCGCACCGCGCGGCCCGGCAACTTCAACCGGTCATCCTCGCCGAGCTGGACGCCCTGCTGGTCGAGCGCGTCGACGCGCTCGACCGGGACCGCTGGCTGACCGCCGGCACGGCAGCCCTGGCCGCCCTGCTGCTGGGCTGGCTCGCCGCACTGCTGGTCGCCGCCGGTCGCCGGGCCCGTCGTCGGGCCGCCCTGGCCGCGACCCACGCGGAGGCCGCCGACACCCCGCCACACCGGGACCCCTGGCAACCGCCGGCCGCCGAGGCGCGTGCGCTGCAACCGGCCGGCGCGGCCCCGGACCAGGAGGCCGCGCGGTGGGGGGCGTTCGATGCTGCTCGGTAGGCTCCGCATCCGCGGCAAGCTCGCGCTACTCGTGGTGATTCCGCTGCTCAGCATGGTCGGCCTGGCCGTACCGGTGATGCTCGACCGGGTCGACGCGGCCCAGCGGGCCGGCGACACCGCCGAGCGGGTACGGCTCGCCAGCCGGGTCGGCAGCCTGGTCCAGGACCTCCAGCAGGAACGCATCCTCTCCGTCGGCTTCCTGCTCGGCCGGGTCGACCGGAGCGAACTGGTCCGCAAGTCCGCCGACGTGGACGACCGGGTCGCCGACCTGCGGGCGGAAGGCGGCGACGCGCTGACCGACCGGGTCGACCGCGCCCTGGACCGGGTGTCCAGCCTCGTCGACCTGCGCGCGGCCGTGCTGGCCCGGGTCACCGACCCGGGCCAGGTGATGGAGGCGTTCGGCCCGGTCAACGTGGGGCTGATCGACTCGCTGCGACTGGTGTTCGGGGTGGACACCGAGACCCAGGCGGGTCGTCAGGTGCTCGCCCTCGACGGGCTGCTCCGCGCCGACGAGGGCCTGGGCGCCTGCGCCACCCTGAGCGTGCTGGTCAAGGCGGTCGGCAGCCCGGACACCACCTCGGCGTACGTGGCCTGCATCGCCGCGCTGCAGGTGGACAGTCGGCGCTTCCGCAGTCTGATCACGCCCGAGCAGCTCACCGTGGCCCAGCTCAACGACGCGGCCGTGGCCGCGCGGACCAGCCCCGACTTCCTGGTCACCAGCGCCCGGGACCCGGCCGGCGCGGTCCGCGACGTGCCGATGGAGGCGCTCTTCCCGGCCGTCCGCACGATGATCCGACTCGGTCAGTTCGTCGAGAAGAAGCTGGTCGCCGACGTGCTCGCGGAGGCGACGGCCGAGCAGCGGCGGGCGCTGACCGCCGCGTACCTGGTCGGCGCCGCGGCGGTGTTGATCCTGACGCTTGTGGTGCTCCTCAGCGTGGCTGTCGCGCGAACGGTGGCCCGACCGCTGACCCGACTCACCCGCTCGGCCGAGCGGGTCGCCCGGGTGGCCGAGGCAGAGCTGGTCCGGGTCACCGACGACGAGGCGGAGAGCCCTCAACCGGTCCGGTTGGATCCGGTGGACGTCCGGTCCAACGACGAGATCGGCGACCTGGCGCGGGCCTTCGACCGGGTGCAGAACACCGCGAAGCGACTGGTCGAGCGGCAGGTCGCGGCCGACGCAACGTCGCGCAGATGTTCGGTCACGTCGGGCGGCGTACCCAGAACCTGGTGGGCCGGCAGATCGCCCTGATCGACCGGCTGGAGCAGCAGGAGGCCGACCCGGGCCGGCTGGAGCACCTGTACCGACTCGACCACATCTCCAGCCGGTTGCGACGCAACGCCGGCAGCCTGGTGGTGCTCTCCGGGTCGGCCGGGGCCGACGCGCACACCGCGCCGGTGCCCCTTGCCGACGTGGTCCGGTTGGCGCTCGGCGAGATCGAGGACTACACCCGGGTCGAGGTGCAGGTGCCGGCGGGCATCCGCGCTGCGCCCGCAGTGGTCGGCGACCTCATCCTGGCGCTGGCCGAGCTGATGGAGAACGCCACGGTCTTCTCCCCGCCGCACACCCGGGTGCTGGTGGCCGCCGAGGCGTCCGGCGTCGGTGCGCGGATCACAGTGGTGGACCACGGCATCGGCATGAGCGAGCAACGGCTGGCCGAGGAGAACGCCCGGTTCACCCGCCGGGAACGGCTCGACCTGGCCCCGACCGAGGTGCTCGGCCTCTTCGTGGTGGGCCGCCTGGCCCGCCGCCACGGCTGGACGGTCGGCCTGGTCGCCACCGGCGGTGGCGGGGTGACCGCACAGCTGGAGATCCCGCAGACGTCACTGGTGCTGCGCCCCGCCGAGCGCACCGGGGCCACAGTGGCCCGGGCCGCCGTGCCGGAGCAGCAGGGCGGGGGTACGGCGGTGCCGCTCGACCCCGAGCACGACGCGCGGGCCGGCACGGCGGTGGCCGTCGCCGCGCCGGCCCGGTTCGACTCGGATCTGCTCGCCCGGGCCACCCGCAGCCTGGACGCCGGCCCGTCCTGGGACGCGTTCGGCCGAAGCCAACCGGCGCAGGCCAGCAACGCCGAATCCGCCGGCATCGAATCCGCCAACGCCGCATCCGCCAACGCCGATTCCGCCGCTCCGGAACCGGCGGGCAAACCGGCCGGGACACGGATCCGGCAGCGGGTGCCCGGCGCCAGCCTGCACACCACCGCCGCGCCGACTCGGCCGGCGGACGCCACCGGCGCGGACCCCGCCGCCGCCCGCGCGCTGGTCGAGGCGTTCCAAGCCGGCGTACGCCGAGCCGAGCTGAACGTGACAGTCGACAGGCCGAGCACGCCGGGCGGTGCCGGCCCCGCGGGAGCGGCCGGCGACGGCTCGTCCGACACCGCCCCGGATCGGCCCCGACTGAGCCGGCGGGTGCCGGGGGCGAACCTCACCGCCGTTCCGGCCTGCCAACCGCCCAGTTCACACCTCGGAGACCCCGCCGAGGTCCGCGCTCTCATTGACGAGTTCGAGGCGGGCGTCGCCCGCGCTCTCCGCGAAGTCAGCCCCGACCACCGGAACGAAGAAGGATCATCACGGTGACCAGCCCCTTCCTGCACGACAACGTCGACCAGAACCAGCCCAGCGCGAGTGGGGACCTCAGCCCCGAGGCCCGTACGTTCAACTGGCTGCTGGACTCCTTCACCTCCAGCACCGCCGGTGTCCTGGAGGCGATCGCGGTCTCCTCGGACGGTCTGCTGATGGCCATGTCGGCGATCAAGGATCGGTCCAACGCCGAGCGGTTGGCCGCCGTGGTGTCCGGAATGACCAGCCTGGCCGGTGGGGCGGCCAGTTGGTACGCGCTCGGTGGTCTGAACCGGGTGATCGTCGACATGGCCGACGGTTACCTGCTGATCAGCTCGATCAGCAGCGGTTCCGTACTCGGGGTGGTCGCCGACCGGTCGGCGAACCTGGGCACCGTCGCGTACGAGATGACGCTCTTCGCGGGGCGGGCCGGTGGTGCCCTGACGCCGCGACTGATCGTCGAGTTGAAGAACGCCGTTCAGCAGTGACCTCCGACGTCGCCGGTGAGGATCCGGACCCGGAACCGCGGGTCCGGATCCGCCCGTACCTGCGCACGCCGCCCCCGGGGAGAGAGGGCTCGGCGGCGACAGCGGAGCCGGACGGGGAGCGGCCGTCCGGTCCCCGTCCGTTCGTGCTCACCTCCGGGCGGGTGGCGGGTGCCGATCCGGCGATCGGGCTGGAGACCCAGGTGACCGTCCGGACGGACAGCGGCTGGTGGACCGGCTCACCGAACGCGCTGCTGGCGCCCGAACTCCAGGCGATCATCGCGCTCTGCGCCGAGCCGATCTCGGTGGCCGAGATCTCGGCCCGGGCCCGGCTGCACTTCGGCGTGACCCGGGTCCTGGTCGGTGACCTGCGCGCCGCCGGGCACCTGGACGTGCACCTCACCGACACCGACAGCGCCGTCGACCCCGACCTCATCCTGCGAGTGATTGATGGACTCCGTGCGATCTCCTGAATGGCCGGTCTCCCCGCTCAGCGGGGTCGCCGCGAACAGCGCCACCGCCCGTTACGGCACGTCCCCGGGGACCGGGCCGATCGTCGGGCGGGCCAGCCCGCCGTCGAGCGCGCCGCCGCCGTACCGGTCCCCGTCCGAGCCGGCGGCGGCGCCACCGGCCGGTAAGCCGGCCGCGCCGCCGATCCCGGTCAAGATCCTGATCGCCGGTGGGTTCGGGGTGGGCAAGACCACCACGGTGGGTGCGATCTCCGAGATCGCGCCGCTGACCACCGAGGCCGAGATGACCACCGCCGGGATCGGTGTGGACGACCCGGGTTCCCGGTCCACCAAGACCACCACCACGGTGGCGATGGACTTCGGCTGCGTGACGATCGACCGCAGTCTGAAGCTCTACCTGTTCGGCACACCGGGGCAGGCCCGGTTCGGCTTCATGTGGGACGACCTGGCCCGGGGAGCGCTCGGGGCGCTGGTGGTGGTGGACAGCGCCCGGCTGGACGACTGCTTCCCGGCTGTCGACTTCTTCGAGCGGGCCGGCCTGCCGTTCGTCGTCGGGGTCAACGCCTTCGACGGACGGCTGGCCCTGGAACTCGGCGAGATCCGCTGGGCGCTGGCCATTGGTGACCACGTTCCCCTGGTGCAGTTCGACGCGCGGGATCGGCTCTCGGTACGGGACGCCCTGTTGGTCGTCCTGGACCGCGCGCTGGACCGCGCCACCCGGGACAGGAGGGCCTGAGCCGACCGGCTCCGGCCGTGGCGGGAAGAGGTGATCTGGTGAGGGGCGACCTGGACGAGACGCTGGCCCGGCTGACCCGGCGCGAGGAGGCGCTACGCCGTCGGGCCGCCGACCGTGACACCGCCGCACCGCCGGGCCCGCCCAGGCTCGGCGGCGACGCCCGCATCGCCGGGCCGGGCCGGCACGACCCACGGCACGCGGAGGTGGACGCCTCCGCCGACGTGGCCGGGTGGGGGCCGGTCGAGGAGGTGGCCGAGGTGGTCCGCCAGGTCGTCGGCGCCCACCCCGGGCTGGCGGTGACCGTGCAGGTGGAGCACGCGGGGCGGACGTACCCGATGCGGGTCGCCTGGGACGGGTCGGCCGTCACGGTCGGACCGGTGCCCCCGGTGACCCCGGTGCAACCTCCGCCGGCCTGGCCGCTGTCCGGCCGGACGGTGCCCGCCTGGGCGCCCGGCCCGGACGGGTTGAACCCGGACCCGGCGGCCCGGTTGGCCGAGCTGATCCGGCGCGACCCGTCGCTCCTGGACGAGCTGGATCCGCGGCGCTGACCGGCGGAGCTGGCCGATGGCGGCTACGGTCGGGCGGTGGCGCAACCCGACCTGACCCTGACGGCGAGCCTGCGGCCGGCCGCGCTGGACGCCCGACGTGGCATCGTGCGGCTGCACCCGGAGGCGCTGACCGCGCTGGGGCTGCGCCCCGGCGACCCGGTCCGGCTCGTCGGCCGCCGGGAGACGGCCGGGATCGCGGCGGCGGCCACGCCGGGGGCGAGCACCGGCCTGCTGTACGCCGACGACCTGACGCTGGGCAACCTGGGCCTGCGCGACGGCGGTCAGGTGCGGGTGAGCCCGGTGCCGCTGGTCCCGGCGGGCCGCGTCGTGCTGGCCGGCCCGGTCGAGGTGGTCGCGGCGGTCAGCCCGGAGATGCTCCGGCTCGCCCTGCTGGGCAAGGTGCTCACACCCGGCGACGACGTGTCGCTGCTGCCGCAGGACGTGCTGCCGGACGCCGCGGTGCGCGGCCTGGTCGAGGCGGCTCGACGCAGCCTCGCCAACACGGTCGGTGTCGCCTGGACCAGCACCCTGCTCAGGGTGGTTTCGGTCGAGCCGGCCGCCGGCACGTTGGTCACCATGGGCACCGTGATCGGTTGGCAGCACGGCGCGACGACGCACGGCGGGCCCGCCCCGGTCAACGCCGCACCAGCCCGATCGGGAGGGATCGGCGACGCGGTGGGAACGGACGACCCGCCCGACGTGGACGAGCTGCCCGGCCTGCGGGCCCAGGCTGAGGAGCTGACCGAACTGCTCGACCTCGGCTTCCACCACCGGGAGGTGTTGGGCCGGCTGGGCACCAGCGTCTCGTTGGGGGTGCTGCTCGTGGGCCCGGCGGGATCCGGGAAGTCGGCGCTGGTCCGGGCCGTCGCGGCTCGGGTCGGTGCCGGTGTCCACCCGCTCTGGGCGCCCGAGGTGGCCGCGCTGGCCAACCAGGCCGCCGCCGAGCGGTTGCGGGAGGCGCGGGTGGCCGCTCTGGCCGGCGGGCCGTCGGTGCTGCTGGTCACCGATGTCGAGGCGCTCGCACCGGCGGACGAGCCCGGCCCGGTGGCGACGGTCTTCCGCCAGATGGTGGCGGAGAGCGTCCGCGCTGGCGTCGCCGTGGTCTGCACCACCGCTCGACCGGAGGCGGTCGACCCGGCGCTGCGCGCGCCCGACCTGCTGTCCCTGCGGATCAGCGTCCCACTTCCGGACCAGCCGATGCGCCGCGAACAGCTCACCGTGCTGACCCGGCAGGTGCCGCTGGCCGACGACGTCCGGCTGGACGAGGTGGCCGCCCGTACTCCAGGGTTCGTCGCGGCGGATCTGGCCGCGCTGGTCCGGGAGGCGGGGGTACGCGCGGCGTTGCGGCAGAAGTCCGCCGCGACGCCGACGGTGTCGATGGCCGACTTCACCGCCGCGCTGGAGGTGGTCCGGCCCACCACGATGGCGGCCTCCACCCTGGACCTGGCCTCGGTGACCCTCGACGACGTGGGTGGTCTGGACGAGGTGAAGCAGACGCTTACCGAGTCGGTGCTGTGGCCGCTGACCTACCCGGACACCTTCGCCCGGCTCGGGGTGCAACCGCCCCGCGGAGTGCTGCTCTACGGACCACCGGGCTGCGGCAAGACCTATCTGGTCACCGCCCTGGCCGGGTCGGGGCGGGCCAACGTGCTGTCGGTGAAGGGCGCGGAGCTGCTCTCCAAGTGGGTCGGCGAGAGCGAGCGCGCCGTTCGTGAGCTGTTCCGTCGGGCCCGGGAGGCGGCTCCCACGCTGATCTTCCTGGACGAGGTGGACGCGTTGGCACCGGTACGCGGCCAGGCCACCGACGGCGGCACCACGGACCGGGTGGTCGCCGCGCTGCTCACCGAGCTGGACGGGGTGGAGACGCTGCGCAACGTGGTGGTGGTCGGCGCGACGAACCGACCGGACCTGGTCGACCCGGCGCTGCTGCGGCCGGGCCGGATGGAGCGGCTGGTCTACGTGCCGCCGCCGGACGGGCCGGCCCGGGCGGAGATCCTGCGGGCCGCGTCCCGGCAGGTGCCGTTGGCACCGGACGTGGACCTGGCCGCCCTCGGCGAGGAGCTGACCGGTTTCTCCGCCGCGGACTGCGCGGCGTTGGTCCGGGAGGCGGCGCTGGCCGCGATGCGTGAGTCCCTCGCCGCCGCCACGGTCACCGCCGCACACGTGGCGACCGCGCGGGCCCGGGTGCGCCCGTCGCTGGACCCGACCCAGGTCGCCTGGCTGGCCGGGTACGCCGCCGACCGAGAGTGATCAGCGCCGGACAACCTTTCGTCGCACCCAGGGTGTCTCTATGGCGTCCCATTCCTCAGTGGAGGCATCCACTCGGACGTCAGGCGGTGCTCCTTGCGCAAGCTCCTCTCTTTCCTCGCCGTCCCGCTGCTGGCGGCGGCGGTGCTGGCCACTGTCGGCGCGCCGGCGGCGGCCCATCCGACGGGGCCGTTTCCGGCCCGGATCGCCCTGCCCGACGGTTTCACCCCCGAGGGGCTGACGATCGGTCGGGGCACGACCGTGTACGTGGGGTCCATATTGGACGGTGCGGTGTGGCGTGGTGACTTACGCACCGGGCACGGCTCCGTGTTGATCCCCGGAACCCCGGGCACCGACAAGGCGGGCCTCAAGCTCGACCCACAGGGCCGGCTCTGGACCGCGGACTTCTCCGGCGGCGGAGCCAGCGTGTACGACGCGGGCACCGGCGCCAGGCTGGCCCACTACCAGTTCACCGAGGAGCCGGGCAGCTACGTCAACGACCTGGTGATCACCGACCGGTCGGTCTACTTCACCGACTCCGCGCGGCAGGTGCTGTACGTCGTGCCGCTGGGCCCGGGTGGCCGCCTGCCGGCTCCCACCGCCTTCCGGGTGCTCCGGCTCACCGGGCCGGCCGCGACGCCTGACGTGTACCACAACGGGATCGTGGCGCTGCCGGACGGCGATCTGCTGGTCGCGCAGATGCTGGCCGGACGACTCGTCCGCATCGATCCGCGGACCGGCGGCAGCCGGCTCGTCGACCTCGGTGGCTACTCGGTGGAGCGGGCCGACGGGCTGGTGTTGCGGGGGCGCACCCTGTACGTGATCCGGAACCTGACGAACGTCGTCGCGGTGGTCCGGATGAACTCCGCGTACACCGCCGGGGTGGTACAGCGGGAGATCACTGGTGCACAGCTGCGGTCACCGGCCACCGGCGCCCTGCTCGGCTCGGCGCTGTACGTGGTGAACGGCCGCTTCGACGTGGAGTCCACCCCGAGCACCGACTACGACATCGTGCGGGTGCCGGCCTGATCCCGGCGCGGTCGGCGGCGGCCCTCAGGTCGCCGCGACGGCCCGGGTCAGTCGGTGGGCAGGAGTGGACCGAGCGGGCCGAGGTCCAGGTTCAGGTCCTCCGGGGCGAGCCCGAAGTGTTCGCGCAGCCCGACCATCTGCTCCTCCAGGGCCATCAGCGTCACCCCGATCCGCTCGACCTGCTCCTCGGTGAGGTCACCGAGGTCCACCCGGCGCAGCGCCTGCCGTTCCATCAGCTGCCGCAGCAGCTCGACGACGGTGAGCACCAGGCTCGCCAGCCCCCGCTCGACCGAGTCCCGGTCCACCTCGATCCGGCGGTCCAGCGGAGTCACCCGGGGCGGCTGCCACGACTGGGCGCCCAGCGCGGTGGCGAGCTCCGCCGCCTCGTCCCGCCCGGTCACCCGGCGTCCTCCGTCGGCGTCAGGGTGCCGACCGACGCGACGAGCGCGCGCAGCGAGACCCGGACCAGGTCCACGTCGGCGATGGCCACTGTGATGTCACCGCTGATCACCACGCCGGTGGCGAGGACCCGGTCGAGCAGGTCGACCAGGGCGACCGGCCGGTACGCCGACGGATCGTCGGCGCTGTTCGGCGCGAGGATGGTGGTCATCCCGGCTCCCGAACGGTGAGCGCGGGCTCCGGCCGTTCCGCCACGAACGAGTACGCCGGCCACGGGCCGGTCAACTCCAGGTGCAGGCCGGGGTGTCGGCCGCCCAACGAGCCGACCAGCTCGGTGAAGCGGGGCAGCGCCGCGACGTCGACCAGGTACGCCCCGTTGAGCACCATCGGGGCGGACGCCCCGGAGAGCCGCCGGTCCTGCGGCGGGTGCCGCCGGCCCGACACGGCCGCCTCGCACAGGGCGCCGTGCACCGCGTCCGCAGCCGCGCTGATGAGCCGCTGGCGTTCCTCCCGGGCGTTCAGCTGGGCACGTCGGCGGCGCAGGTACGCGGTACCCACCCCGCCCGCGGTCACCGGTTCCGCGCCGACGGCGGTCGCCCCCGGCACCAGGTAGCCCTTCACGCCCCACTCGCCGCGCCCGGTGAGCCGGTCCAGCGTGGCGACCAGTTCGGCCCGGCGGGTGGTGAGGGAGCGGGCCACCCGCTCGTCGTCGGTGTGCACGGTGGCGAGCCGGGCCGGCACCACCGGACCGCGCCGCGCCAGCGCCTCCAGCACCGCGTGGTGCGCCCGGGCCGCCCGCTCCAGCCAGGCCAGATCCTCCAGGTTGCGGCGTAGTGGCTGCTCGCCGTACTCGTCGAGCGGGGCGGTGCTGACCACGGCGACCAGCCCGGCGGCGGAGACCGCGCGAACCGGGCCGCCGTCCATCCCGCCGATCCGCGCCAGGGTGGCCGGCCCGGCGTCCCGGACCACGCCGTGCAGCCAGGCGCCGGCCGTCGGGGCGGGCAGCGCGGCGTCAACCATCGAACCCATCCCACTCCTCCGCTTCGGCGTCCCGGCGTAGCGCCCGGGCCGCCACCCGGGGCCGCCGCTCCGCCTCCACCTCCTCCGGGTCACGCGGGCCGGGCTCGATCGGGGGACGAGCGCGGGAGCTGAGCCAGGGGTCGTGCTCCCACCAGTCGATGCCGATCTGCCGGGCGGTGTCGACCGACGCGATGACCAGCCGCAGCTTCAGCGTCAGCAGCTCGATGTCGAGCAGACTGACCCGGATGTCACCGGCGATCACGATGCCCCGGTCGAGCACCCGCTCCAGGATGTCGCCCAGATTGGCCGGCTCGTGGCCGGCGGGCAGGACCTGGCCGGAGTTCTGCACCACCGATGGTTGCTGCCCAGCGGTCATCTCAGCCCACCTCGCCCTTTCCACGCTGGTAGCGCCGCACCCGCCGATAGCCGAGCAGGCTCCCCTCGATGTCCAGCTCCACCTCGTAGAGGCCGAGCAGGTCGGTGGAGTCGGGGATGCGCCGGGCCTCGACGACCTCCACGCCGACCAGCCAGCCGTCCTCGGTGGCCTCCAACGACGTGGTGACGGACGGCTCGCGGCCGGTCAACTCGACCAGCTGCCGCAGCCCCGCCCGGGCCGCCTCGGCCGCCGACACCGGCTCCACGTACTCGTCGTCGGGGTAGCCCTCGGCGGCCGGGTCACGCCGTCGGGCCCGCACGTCGTCGGTCATGGCGCCCTCCTTCCTCGCCGGCCGGCCCACGCCGGGGCGGTCGGCTCACGCCGCCGGTCAGCCGGTCCAGCACCCGCTGCTCGGCCCGGTCGCGTTCCTCGGTGCTCAGCTCACCGGCTGCCACCGCGGCGTCCAGCTCCTCCAGCTCGCGCCGGACGTTCACCGGGTTCCGTTGCCGCGACTCGGCCTCGCGGGCCACCACCCCGACCACCGCCGTCAGCCCGCGTACCGGTGCGTACGGCAGGGTCAGCAGCGCCCAGAGCAGGTCCACCGGTCAGCCCGCCAGCTGGTGGGCGCCGACGAAGTCGTACGGGGCGAGCGGGCCGAGCAGCCGCATCCGCAGCAGGCCCCGGCGGTGCTGCGCGTACTCCTCCAGGACGTCCACCAGGGCGGCCTCCCGGTCGCGGTCCACCAGCAGGGCCACGTGCGCGGCGTCCATCTCGTGGCTGGGCGGACGCAGTTGGGTGGCGACCACGTGGTCGGCCGTGACGTCGAGCAGGCGCCGGTTCTCCGTCTCCCGGCGCAGCTCCACGGCCTGGCTGATCACCTCTCCGAGCCGGATCCGGGGCTCCCGGCTGGCCGCCTCGGCCCGACCGCGGACCTGCTCGGCGAGCCCGGCGGCGGTGGGGTTCTCGTCCAGGATGCCGCGCAGCAGCACCCGCTCGTCGAAGCGCCCGTGCACGACGTACTGCACCCGGCCCTCGAACTCGGCCAGCGCGGCGGCGAACCGGTCGTGGTGCGGTCGGAGCAGGTCGAGCACCGCGTCCGGGCCGGTGACCACGGTCCCGAACCGGACCGGCAGCACCGGTGCCACGGCCGCCGTCCCGTCCAGCAGGTCCTGGTAGGCCCGCAGGTCCGTGGACCGACCGAGCGGCGCGTCCAGCGGCACCGGGCTCACCAGGGCGCCGAGGTCACGGTGCCGGATCACGGTGACCTCGCCGGGCGGGTCGCCGACCCCGGCCGCGTCGGACGTCGCCTCCACGTCGGCCGGCACCAGCCCGTAGACGAACAGTCCCGTCTCGTCCGCCATCTCAGCCCCTCCCCAGGTCGCGCACGTTGTCGGTGATGCCACCCACCGAGTCGGTGGCGTCCCGCACGGCGCCGGTGACACCACCGAGGAGGCCGGAGAGCCCTTCGCCCTCCGCCGGGGTGATGTCCAGTCGGTCGACCAGTTCGGCGAAGCGCAGGTACGTCTCGATGCTGGCCACCACCACCCGGGCGTTGATCTCGACCAGGGGGATACCGACAACCCCGATCGTCACCTGCGCGTCGATCACCACCCCCTTGTCGAGCACGGTCTCCACCACGTCGGCGAGCCCGCCGGCGGAACCCACCTTCTCCAGGGCTCCGCCGACGGCGTCCTCACCCGGCAGCACTGTCACTCGTCCTCCTCCCGGCGACGGCGCACCACCGGCCGGCGCGGCGACTCCGGTGCGCGCCGGACGGGCGGCCGGGGCCGCTGCGGCTCCTCGCGCGGCTCGGCTCGGCGCGCCCGGTCCGGCATCCGACGACGCGGTGGCGGTGGTGGCTCCTCGTCGGGCTCCTCCGCGTACCCCTCGTCGTAGCCGTCCTCGTAGGCCTCGTACTCCTCGTCGTACTCCGGCTCGGGTGGCCGCCGGGGCGGTCGTTGGCGCAACCGCCCGGCGGGCCGGCGACGCGGCTCCTCCTCGGCCGGCTCCGCCTCGGCCCACCCGCCCTGCTCCTCCTGCTGCTGCTCCTGCTCCTCGCGCAGGCCGGTCTCGTGGTCCTTGACCACCTGGGAGTCGCGGATCTCGCCGCGCCAGCCCTCGACCTGGTCCGGGTCGAGCACCACCTCGGTCATCACGTGCCGGACGAAGTGCTTCAACTCCAGCCGCACCCGCCGCCCCTGGGCCCGCCACAGGTTGCCGGTGTGCTCGAAGAGACCCTGCGGGTGGTACTCCAGCACCACCAGGATGCGGGTCAGGTCCGGGGTGATCTCGTGGAAGCTGACGGTGCCGTCGACGGACCCCTTCTCACCCTTGGACCGCCAATGGATGAGCCGGTCCGGCACCTGGCGGACGATCGTCGACTCCCACGTCCGGTGTGACCAGAAGACCTGCGCCTTCCAGGTCGACTTCTCGGCGGAGTCGGTGTCGACGTTCTCGACCTTCTTCATGAAGCTGGGGAAGTCACCAAACTGCGTCCACTGGTTGTACGCGGCCCGTACCGGCACGCCGACCTCGATCGTCTCGACGATGTTGGTGACCTTCTTCTTCCCGCCGCCCTTGCCGCCCTTCCCGCCTGCGCGACCGAGAGCCGACATCACCTTCTCCTTACCGCCGGCCACCCCGGCATGCACCATGGCCTTCACCGGTGACCCACCCTCGGCCAGCTTCTGCGCGCCGGTGGCGGCGGCGATCAGGCCGGGCCCACCGCCCTGACGCGCGTACTCGCTGAGTCGACCGGTGGCACCGGTGATCCGCTCGGTCACCACGCTCATCGCGCGATCACCGATCGCCCCGGCCAGGTTGCGTACCTCGTCGGCCAACTGGCCACGGAGCTTGTCGCCGAGCCCGCCGGTACTGGTGTTCGCCGCCATGCTCACCGCCCCCGCCGCTGCGCTGACCCGGTCGCGCCACGGTCGTCCGTCGCGTCGCGGTCGCCGTTACCGTCGCCGCCTGTCTCGGGCTGGTTGTCCGTGCCGCTTCGGCTTCCCGCGTCGTTCCGGGTGCCGGAGCGACCTCGCAGGGCGTCGGCGGAGTTGCGCAGCCGCCCGGTGAGCGCGTCGACACCGCTGCCGGCGGCAGCCGTCGCGGCTGCCGTCCGGCGTTGACCAGGGGCCCGCCGAGCCGGCCCAGGTTGCCCAGTTGCGGGGACGACCGCAACGCGTCGGTCCCCCGCTTCAACAGGGCGCCCGGGTCGCGGCTCGCCCGGCCGGCGGCGACCGCCGCGGCCAGGGTGAGTGCGGTACGCAGCTTGCGGCGGCGGCCCAGCAGGTAGCCGAAGCCCACCGCCAGCCCGATTCGTGTTCCGGTCTTCATCAGGTCTCCCTCGCTCCCCGGGGGGTCCGGACGTCTGCCCGGTGCGGGCCGGAGAAGGGCTGCCGGGGAACAGCGCGAACCATGCCCTCGATCAGACGTCCCGTATCAGCGGACCCGGCGGGCAGTACCCGGCGTCATTAATCCGAAACCGTCACGACAATTCCCGACGGCACCGGAGCAGGCATTCGGAAATGCGGCACGGGAAGGCCAAGACGGGACTTTCCTGCCCTCACGAGCAGGGGGAACGACAGAAAGGCGAAGGGGATAAGCTGCACTCAAAGAGCGGGCGGAGTCGAATCAAGGCAGATTTCGGCATGCACCTTGCCGTCATCTTCGCGCAGTTTCGCACCGCATTTTTCGAGTACGGCGACAGCGCCTATGTTGTCCCGGGTCGTCTCGGCCACGACGGCCCGCATACCGGCCCGTGCGGCAGCGTTGAGCAACTCTCGCAGGGCGGCCGCGCCGATGCCCTGCCCACGTGCCGATCGGCCGAGCCACATGCCGGTCTCCACCGCGCCGGGCTCGTCACAGCGCGTCATCCTGACCATGCCCACCACCTCGCCACCGACGAGGATGGCGTACATCTGGGAGCCGGTCGGGCCGTCCAGGCCACCGAAACTGGACCGGTGGAACTCCCGGAAGGCGTCCCGGCGGGCGAGCGACCAACCGGCGGGCGCCTCCACCGGAGGCATGACGTCATCCGGCTCGGCCTCGGCAGCCGCTACGGAGAGCAACGGCTCCAGGTTCCGCTCGTTGACCGGCTCCAGCCGGACCGCACCCGCCACGTGCCGCAGTCTGCCGCCCTCATCGGCCGAAGTCCACCCCATTGGCCGTCCACTGGCGGTCCGGACAGCGGTACCGGCCGGTCGGGCGGCCCGGGTGTTCCGCATCACGCTCTGTTGTCACCCGACCGGGTGTCGGCCAGTCAAACCGCCGCCGCGAACTCGCAGAACACCACCGACGCGTCGTCGCTGGACTTGTGCCGGCGGAGCCGGTCGGGGTGGTCGCGCTCGGCGTCCCGAACCCGGTCGATCAACGTGCCCGGCCCGTCGGTGCCGAGCAGGTCCAGCAGACCGGCCCAGTCGGTCAACCCGAACTGCTCGACCGCGCTGGACGCGCCGTCACTCAGCAGCGCCGCCCGCCGGATCGCCCCCGGGCCTTGCCGGGGCACCGTCCCGGTCACCGCGTGGAAGGCCGCGTCCGGGTCGGTGGCCGCCACCCAGTAGCCGTGGGTGCGGTTCATCCGCTCCCGTTGGACGCTGACCGCGTGCCGGAACCGGGTCACCGGGTCCGCAGTGCCGCCCGGCACGGTGGCCACCGTCTCCCGCAGCTCCGCCATCGCCGCGTCCAGCCGGTTGTCGGTCACCACGCTGACCTGACCGCCGACGTCAAGCACCAGCGGACTGTCGCAGAGCACCAGGTAGTCCACCTCGTCGCCGCAGTCCCGCAGCAGGCAGACGGTGCTGGACGGGGTGCCGGGATGGTCGAGGTCGCACTGCCCACCGTGGTCCGCGCGCACGGCGAGGATGGCGGCGGCCAGGTTGCTGGTCAGCCGGGCCGCCGGGCGCACCGCCTCGGCGACACCGAGCCGGGCGGCGAGGTGCCGGACGTACCACTCCGGCCCGTGCACGCAGCCGGTGTCGAAGCCCTCCGGCACTGTCGCGCCGTCCAGCACACCGACCAGCGGGCCGAACCGGAAGACCAGATCCTCGTTGACCGGCCGGCCCGGGGCCGCGCCGAGGCGGAGCGTACCCGCATCACCGGCGCCGGCCCCGGCCCACCGATCGGGTCAGCGCTGCCGGAGGTCGTCGGCGGCAGCATGCGCCTCACCCTGCACCTGACCGGCCGCCGAACGGCCCTGGTCGCGTACCGCGGACATCCCCTGCTGGGCGGTGGAGCGCACCGACTGGGCCGCCTGCTGCGCGGGCTCCCGCAGGTTGTCCTGCATCTGGTGGCCGATCTGGCTCGCCTGCTCGCGCAGCTGATCGGAGTGTTCACTCACCATGCCCCGCGCCTGTCCGGCGAGCTGCCGCTCGCGCCCACTCGGCGGGATCAGCGAGGCGGCCAGCAGCCCGACGCCGAAGGCGACCAGGCCAGCGGCGACCGGGTTGCCCTGAGCCTGCTCACGGGACTGGTGCCCGAGCGAACGCGCCTCGTCCCGCACCGAGCCCATGGCCTCCCGAGACTGGTGCCCGAGCGAACGCGCCTCGTCCCGCACCGAGCCCATGGCCTCCCGAGACTGGTGCCCGAGCGAACGGGTCTCGTCGCGTACCGAGCCGACCATGTGCGACATCCGCTGGTTGGCCTCTTGCCCCATGTGGCTCGAGGTGCCCATCACCTTCTCCTTCGCTCGAGTGAACACGCTGCGGGCCTGCCCGACGCGGTCACCGGCGATCCGACGCGGGTTGACCTTGTCGGTCAGCGCGTCGACGTCACTGCTCAACTCATTGCGGGTGGTCTCGATCTCCCGCCGGATCCGATCCGGATCACTGGACATGATCTGTTCCCTCCCGACTCGTTACCGACCCCGCAGGGCGTCCGGCAACTCCTGGGCCGTCTGCTTTGTCCGGGGTAGCACCGCACGCGCCCGTTGTAGCTGGCTCCGGGCGTTGATGAAGAGACCACCGGCCACGGCGGCCCAGATGACCGCGACGATCAGCGCCGCCCATCCCTGGTCCATCGTGTTGGACAGTCCCCACCACAGGGCGTACGACACGAAGAGCACGGCCAGGAACCCGGCCAGCCCCGCACCGCCGAACATCCCGCCAACCTTGCCGGCCTGGCTGACCTCCTCGCGCAGCTCGGCCTTGGCCAGCTCGACCTCTTTGCGCATGAGCGTGGACATGTCCCGGGTCACGTCGCCCAGCAGTTCGCCGACCGATGCCTGGGTCCGTTCCTTCTCCGGGGCACTCACGGCGCCACCCCGCCGGGCAGGTCCGACTCGGGTCGCCCGGCCGGTGACACGTGCTGCGGCCGCGCCGTCCCGACGTACGGCTGCTGACCGGTGTCCACCGATCCGCCCTGCGGTGCCGGCGGCGCGCCGCCCGCGTTCCCACCGCCACCGTTGCCGGAAGCTGACCCGGTCAGACCACGGGCGAGCCGCCCGACCAGCAGTCCGGCGACCGCCGCACTCGCCAGGAACGTCCCCGGATGGCGTCGCGCGTAGCTGCGTACCTCGTCGAGCACCTCGCCGGGTTCGCGTTCGTTGAGCCAACCGGCGGCCTGCTGGGCGGCATCGCCCGCCCGGCGTACCACCTGACCGGCCAGCCCGGAATCGCCGTCCCGGTCGGCCATCGAACTGAGGTTTTGACCCAGGTCGCGCAGGCCCTCGGCGGCCCGCCGCTGCTGCGTCTGCGCCTGGTCTCGAAGCTGCCCGGTGGCTTGGCCGGTCAACTGCTGGGCCTGTCGCCGCGCCTCGGCGGCCACCTGCCCACCCTGTTCGGCGGCAGTGTGAGCGACCTGGCCCCCGGCCTGGGTGGCCTGGTGGCCGACTCGGGATGCGTCCTGCCGGGCCTGCTGCCCACGTCCGCCCTGATTGGTTGCCGTCATGCTCCGCTCCCCTCCTGGGTACTCGGTCGCCAGGCGACCCCGGAACACCTGCCGCCTACCCGCCCGGCTCACCGACATGCCGGGCATGGGCGGGCGTGATCTGGCAGGAGACACCGCGGCACGCGGACGCGGCGGCCGGAACGGCGGCCCAGGGCCGATGCCTCGCGAAACGGTCAGCGGCGACGGTTACGGGCGCGCGACGACCGCAACCGGCGAAGGCGGCCGATCAGTACGGGATCGGCGGCGAGTGCGGCGGGATTGTCGAGCAGCCCGTTCAGCAACTGGTAATACCGGGTCGAGGAGAGCCCGAAGGTGTCTCGCACGGCCTGCTCCTTAGCACCGGCGTGCCGCCACCACTGCTGCTCGAAGGCGAGGATGGCGCGTTCCCGCTCGGTCAACCCGGCCGCCGGGTCGACCGGCTGGTCGGGTGCCGGTGCGCCGGTCGGCTCCGCCGGCAGCGCCGGCTCGTTCGCGGTCTCGATGGGCGGCACCGGCCGGGGGGTCGGAACCGTCCGCCCGGTGCCGTCCGGACGAGCGTCGGTGGACGGCTCGGGGGCGGTGGCGTCGGCGGACATTCGCTCAGCCTAGCCAGCGAGGACCCGGGTCGCAGCAGCCGGCGGCGCGGCGCCGCCGGAACGCGCGGAGGCCCCCGGCGGGCGCCGGGGGCCTCCGCATCCGAACGTCAGGAGACGTCGCGGCGACGCATCGCCCAGAGCGCCGCGCCGAGGATCGCCACCACCGCGACCGAGAGCAGTACGGAGGACTGCTGCCAGGTGATGTCCATGGTCTCCGGTTTGCACTCCCCGTAGTAGGTGGCGTTGCAGGAGTCCCAGTTCTGCAGGGTCACCGTCTTCGTCATCCAGGCCAGGATGTACGTGGGCAGCAGCCACGCCTCGGCGAACTTCACGCTGGCCATCGACAGCAGGATGCCCAGACCGAACTGGCCGACCACCATCACCGCCACCACGCCGCCGAGGGCCATGGCGGTGTGCCGCCCCAGCGAGGCGAGGGCGAAGCCGAGGGTGGTGAGCACCAGCACCAGCACCACACCGCGTACCCCGGTCAGCATGGCCGACTGCCAGACCCCGGAGGTCACCTTCTCGGTGCTGCCCCGGAACGTGGCGACCGCCCAGAACCCGGCGAACCACAGCACCGCGGCCGGCAGCGTCACCGCCAGCATGCCGGTGAGCAGCGCGGCCAGCTTGGTGAGCAGTACGGTGAGCCGCCTCGGCCGCCAGAGCAGCAGATTCATCATGCCGCCGGTGCTCCACTCGGCACCGACGAAGGACGCGCCGACCACGAACCCGACGAGCGCGAGGATCGCCGCGAACGGGATCAGCGTCTCGTCGAACGTCTCCCGGAAGTTGAACGTCGACGGCAGGAACCACTCCGCCTCGATCTGGTCCCGGGACGGAGCCGTGATCACCGAGCAGTCGTCGGGGTAGCGGCCGTCGCTCGGCGTGCCGGCCGTCTTGGCCTTCTCACACTCGGCGCGGTCCCGCTCGCTCCAGCGCACCTGTTCCTGGTACTGCTGGTCGGCCTGACGCTCGGCCTGGGCGAGCTGACCGGCGTCGATCTTCTGGTTGGTGAAGAACACCCCGACCACCACCGCGGCCAGCACCAACAGGCCGAGCAGCGTCATGTAGCGGGTGAAGCGCCGCTTGGTGAGCCGGCGCAGCTCCGTGCGATAGAGGCTCACGCGCCCCACCCTCCCCCGGCGGCGCCGGACTGACCCGTGCCGCCGACCTTCATGGACTCGTCGACCTGCCGGTGCTGGCCGGGTACCGGCGCGGTGGCGGTCAGTTCGAGGAAGACGCTCTCCAGGTCGACGGCGATCGGCGCCAGCTCGCTGACATAGAGGTCGCGCTCGGCGAGCAGCCGCGTCACCGTGGCCGGCTTGTCCACGCCGGCCACCATCAGGTGGTCGGGGTGACCGGTCACCCGGACCCCCGCCTGGGTGAGCACCTCGGTGGCCACCGGCAGGTCGCTGACCGCCTCCAGCCGGATCCGGACCGCACCGGAGGAGTGCTGCGCGAGCACCTCGTCGACCGGGCCGAACGCGACCCGGCGGCCCAGCGAGATGATGGTGACCGAGTCGCAGATCAGTTGGATCTCACCTAGGATGTGGCTGGACAGCAGCACGGTCATGCCGGACTCGGCGAGGTTACGCATCAGCGTGCGCATCTCCCGGATACCGCCCGGGTCGAGGCCGTTGGCCGGCTCGTCGAGGATGAGCAGCTTCGGCTTCTTCAGCAGGGCCGAGGCCACGGCGAGCCGTTGCTTCATGCCCAACGAGTACGTCTTGACCCGCTCGCCGGCCCGGTCGCGCAGCCCGACGAGCTCCAGTACCTCGTCGACCCGGTTGGCCGGCACCTCGCCCGCTCCGGCCAGCAGGGAGAGCGTGTCCCGTGCGGTGAAGTGCGGAAAGAACTGCGGGCTCTCCACGATCGCGCCGACCTGGCCGGCGACCGCGGGCAGCGCGTGGGGTACCTCCTGCCCGAGCAGCACCATCCGGCCACCGTCGGGGCGGATCAGGCCGAGCAGGGTACGCAGCGTAGTGGTCTTACCGGACCCGTTGGGCCCCAGGAAGCCGTGTACCTGACCCGCGTCGACCCGCATGTCGAAGCCGTCGAGCGCGTTGCGGGTGCCGCGTCGACGATTCTTGTACGTCTTACGTAGACCTTCGATCTCCAGGACAGCTGGCAAGCTGCACCTCCCCCGATGGGTGGGCGTGACAGCCGACACCATACGCGGTATGCAGGAGCACGCAATACGCGGTATGCATCGACGCGCCGATCGGGCCGTTATATCGACGGAGCGTGACTGTTCAGGCGCAGATGACCTGTACGCCGGCGGCGCGGAACGCGTCCACCAGCTCCGGCGCGGCACCGGAGTCGGTCACCAGCGTCTCCACCCGTTCGATCGGGCAGATCCGGGCGAAGGCGTGACCGCCCAGCTTGGACGAGTCCGCGATGATCACCACCCGCTTGGCCCGGGCCACCATCAGGTTGTTCATCGCCGCCTCCCCCTCGTGGTGCGCGGCGGCGCCGAGCTGCGGGTCGACCGCGTCCACACCGAGCAGGGCGATGTCCAGGGTGACCTCGCGCAGCAGCGCCCCGCCCAGCGGGCCGACGAGTTCGAACGACTTCGGGCGCACCACCCCGCCGGCCACCACGACCTTCATCCGCGAGCGGACCAGCAGCTCGTTGGCGATGTTCAGCGCGTTGGTGACCACGGTGAGCTGGGCGCCCTCGGCGCTGGTGTTCAGATCCGGTCGGACGGCGAGCGCCCTCGCCACCTCGGTGCTGGTGGTGCCGCCGTTGAGGCCGACCACGGTGCCCGGCGTGACGAGCGCTGCGGCGGCCGCGCCGATCCGTTGCTTCTCGGCCGAGTGCTTGGCCGTCTTGTAGCGCAGCGGCAGGTCGTATGACACGCCGTTGGCGACCGCGCCACCCCGGGTCCTCGTGATCATCTGCTGCTGCGCGAGCTGGTCGAAGTCACGCCGGATGGTGGCCTGGGAGACGTCCAGCCGCTCGGCTGCCGCCTCGACGCTGACCCGGCCGTTGTCGGTCAGCATCTCCAGCAGCGCGTTCCATCTGGCGTACCGGTCCACTGCGGGGGCCCTCCCAGCAACTGCACGGACGGTGATTGATTGCGTGCACACTAGTGCGCGAAACTAGGCTGGCGCAAAAGGCGTACCTGCGCGAACGGCTGGCCGGTTGCCATGGCCACCCGCGTTCGCGCAGAATAACGCGCGAAAAGCGGCCGTAACGAGCCGTATTGCGCAGCGGTCGGCCCGGCGAGGAGTTTCCCATGGCGTACGTGCACGCGGAGATCGCGAGCCAACCCGACTGCTGGCGGGAAGCCGCCGCGCTGGCCGACGTCGTGCACGGTGACCTGCCGCGCCCCGGTGAACGCGTCGCCGTCGTCGGCTGCGGCACCTCGTGGTTCATGGCGATGGCGTACGCCGCCCGCCGAGAGCAGGCCGGCCAGGGGGAGACCGACGCGTTCCAGGCGTCCGAGTTCCCGACCGGCCGCCGCTACGACCGGTTGATCGCGATCACCCGCTCCGGCACCACCACCGAGGTGCTGGACCTGCTCGCCGCACTGCGCGGGCGGACCCCCACCACGGTCATCGTCGGTGACCCGACCTCCCCGGCGGTCGAGCTGGCCACCGCCACCGTGGCCATGCCCTTCGCCGACGAGCGGTCGGTGGTGCAGACCCGCTTCGCGACCACCGCGCTGGCCCTGCTCCGGGCCCACCTCGGCGACCCGGTGGTCGCGCTCGCCGCCGACGCCGAGGTGGCGGTGCGATCCCCGCTGCCGATCGACCCGGCCACCATCGGGCAGGCCACCTTCCTCGGTCGGGGGTGGACGATCGGGCTGGCGCAGGAGGCAGCACTGAAGTGCCGTGAGGCGGCGACCTTCTGGGCCGAGGCGTACCCGGCGATGGACTACCGGCACGGGCCCATCTCGGTCGCGGCACCGGGCCGGCTGGTCTGGGCGTTCGGCGAGCTACCCGACGGGCTGCCCGAGGACGTCGCCGCCACCGGCGCCGCCTTCGTGCACAGCCGCACCCACGGTTGGCGCACCGTGCTGGGCAGCTGGTCCGCCGGCCGTACCCCGGTCGACCCGATGGCCGACCTGATCCTGGCCCAGCGCTTCGCGGTCGCCCTGGCGACCAGCCGGGGCCTCGACCCGGACGCCCCCCGACACCTGAGCCGGTCGGTGGTGCTGGCGTGAGCGCGAGGAGTCAGCCGGGGTTGCGAGCCCCGCAGTCGCGAGCTGAGACGGTTCCGTGAGCGTCGACCCGGTGGTGGTCGCGCTGGACGTCGGCGGCACCGGCATGAAGTGCGCCCTGGTCCGGCCGGACGGCGGCACGGTACACACCGAGCGGCATCCCACCGACGCCACGCGCGGCCCGGCCGCCGTGGTCGGCACCATCCTGGACGTGGCCGGTGGCCTCGCGGCCAAGGCCCGCGCCAACGGCCACACCCCGATCGCCGTGGGCATCGCGGTGCCCGGAGTGGTGGACGAGGCGCGTGGAGTCGCGGTCTGGTCGGCGAACGTGGGCTTCCGAAACGTACCGCTGCGGGAGCTGGCGGTGACCCGGCTCGGCCTGCCGACGGCGATCGGCCACGACGTGCGCGTCGGCGGTCTCGCCGAAGCCCGGCTCGGCGCCGGACGCGGCACCGGGCACGTGCTGTTCGTGGCGATCGGCACGGGATCGCCGCCGCGCACGTCGTCGACGGCACGGCCGCCGTCGCGCCCACGGCGCCCCGGGCGAGATCGGCCACATCCTGGTCCGGCCCGACGGACCGCGCTGCGGCTGCGGCGACCCGGCTGCCTGGAGGCGATCGCCTCCGCCGCCGCGATC
>NZ_JAEVHL010000072.1 GCF_016803395.1 Micromonospora tarensis
CCGCCGCCGCGAGCAGTGGATCGTCGCCGGCGGCGGTCATCGCGCGGTCGGCGGCCAACCAGCCCAGGTCGGCCTCGCCGAGCTTGACCAGCAGCGACGCCTGGCCTACCGAGATGGTGGCCGCCGCCGCGAGCAGTGGATCGTCGCCGGCGGCGGTCATCGCGCGGTCGGCGGCCAACCAGCCCAGGTCGGCCTCGCCGAGCTTGACCAGCAGCGACGAGGTGATCCGGTACGCCTGCACCAGCAACTCCGCCGACCGCGCACCCTGGACGGCGTCGAGCAGACCCGGCACCACCCGCACCAACTGCCCGTAGTGCGCGTGCTGGTAGGTCAACCAGGCGTGCCCGACCTGCCTTCTCAGCTCGTCCGTCTGCGGTGCAGCCCTCGGGATGTCGTAGCGGGCGAGAGCGGCCCGGATGTCGTCCACCCCGTCCGGCGTGCCCGCCGGGGTGCTCCGCGGCTGGCCGAGCAGCACCTCCGGGTCGACCCGCAGGACGTGGGCCAACTCCTGGATCACCGAGTACCGATCCAGGGTCCGCACGCCCCGCTCCACCTTGTCCACCCAGCTCTTCGACCTGCGCAACCGGTCGGCGAGCATCTGCTGCGTCATCGACCGCCGCACCCGCCACCGCGCTACGCGACGACCGATCGGGAGGTCATCGCTGGTCACGCCGCCACCGCCGGTCCGGGACCGCACGGGTCGTGTCGTTTACTGGTACGCGCTCCGCCTCGGCCTGCGCGAGGGGACGCTGCTTGGCAGCCTCCCGCTCCGCCGCCTCACACTGCTCGGCTCTGCTCGTCGACTCGTCGTCTGGCATGCCCACCTCCGTCAGCCGATGCCGACGCTTGGACTCGCCGAACTTCGGCCGGGCCTCTCGCGTCCTGTCTGGATGACCTGTCCTGTGGAGCCAGGCTCCGCCGATCGGTAATGACAACTTCACCGCGAGTCACGGACGACTGGGGACGTCCTTGTTAGGCTGGGTCGTCCCCATGCCGTCCCCAAGCGCACTGAGCAGGAGACGCGATGCCGAACGACCGTCTTCGCAACGGCATGCTCAAGAACGGTTTGACGGCGTCGGCGCTTGCCGAAAAGCTCGGTGTCGACCCGAAGACTGTCGAGCGGTGGGTGACGCAGACCCGCAACCCGTACCCGCGCTATCGCCACACCATCGCCGACCTGCTGAACGAGAGTGAGTCGTACCTCTGGCCGGACGCGCTCCCGACGCAGCGAGCTGTGCAGATCAGCCAGTCGGAACTCGTTCACATCTACCCCCGCCGCGGAGCCGTCCCCACCGACCTCTGGCAGCGGCTCCTAGAGCAGGCCACCCGACAGGTCGGCGTCCTGGTCTACGGAGGACTGTTCCTACCCGAGTTCAACCACCGCTGGATCACAACGCTTCGCGAGAAGGCGATGGCCGGGGCGCAGGTGGAGTTGCTATTCGGCGACCCGGAGGGCGAGCACATCACCGAGCGTGGAGACGCCGAGGGCATCGGCCCAGCGATGTCCAACAAGATTCTGAACGCGCTGGCGTTCTACAGAGACCTGCGGGACCTGGACAACGTCGGGATCTACTACCACGACACCATCCTTTACAACTCCATCTACCGCTTCGACGACGAGATGCTGGTCAACACCCACCTCTACGGCACGCCGGCCGCGTACGCCCCAGTGTTGCACCTGCGCCGGCTCGGCGGCGGGGACCTGTTCGACAGCTACGTCGCCAGCTTCAACCGAGTCCTCGGGAAGAAGCGTGCTGTCTGGCCTGAACACTGAGCCGCCCGCCGCTGAGAGGCTGAAGTCATGGCCCGGATCGACCACTTCAACAACCCGAATGCCCCGAAGCCGAACAGCATCATGGTGGCAGTCACCGTCTTCGTCCAAGACGAGCAGGGGCGGGTGCTGCTCATCCAGCGGACCGACAACGGCCTGTGGGCGCTACCCGGCGGCGCCCAGGACTTCGGCGAGTACATCTCCGAGACGGCGATGCGGGAGACTCGCGAGGAGACCGGCGTCGAGGTCGAGGTGGCCGGCATCGTCGGGATCTACAGCAACCCGAACCACGTGGTTGAGTACGGCGACGGCGAGGTAAGGCAGCAGTTCTCGATCTGCTTCCGCGGTCGGTACGTGGCTGGCAAGCCGAGGACTAGCGATGAGTCCTCGGCCGTGAGGTGGGTTGGCCGTGAAGAGTTGGATAGGCTTCAGATCCATCCATCAATGCGGCTGCGCATCGACCGAGGTCTTGAACAACGACAAAAGCCCTATATAGGTTGAGTTCCTATACGGAAGCGCACCCGCTCGATCACAGCTAGCAGCGGCGCCTCCGCCTCTTGCCAGAACCGCGTCACGGGATCGTAGGGGCCGTATCTTAAGCGAATCTCCGCGAGCCGTTCCCCGACGCTCAGTTCCTGGCCGTCAGGCCCCGTCGTCATGTCCGCGTACCACAGAACATCGGATGTGGGTGACTCTTCAAGCGGAAATTCCGCAGCAAGCTCCTCTGCCAGTCCGCGCGCTTTGGCTTCGTACGTAGCACATGAGTGATTGGCGACTAGGCCCGCGAGCCGGGGTGCGAGGCCCTGCCGTAGAAGCCACCGCGCGCCGTCCAAGGCGTGGAAGCCAGTGTCAACGATGCCAGGGGCATAACCAATGTCGTGGAGCCAAGCAGCGGTAACCACCAGATCCTGATCTTCCGGGAGCGTTAGGCGCTCTAGTTGGCGTGCCTTGACGGCCACAGCGCGGACATGCCTCCATCTCCGTGGCAACGCTACTGCCAGTTGTCGTTCCGCCACCTCTGCCGCATGGTAGGCCCAAGTCTGCACGCCGCGAGCCTACGGCTGCTGCGGCCCGCCGGCCACCGGCTCATGGCCCTGCGTGGCACACGCGATCCAGCCACCTCGTGTGCTGAAATTCTTCTCAGCTTGGCTGGGCCGCGACGGGTCTTGGCTATCCGCAACGGGACGACAGCTTGCGCCATACCGATCTGACGAGAGGCGGGGTCCCTTGACGCACTGGACCGATGAAGCGCTTGACGACGACGCTGACGACCAGCTTGACCGTAAACGCTTCGCAGACCGTGTTGCGGAATTGATCATGCGTGCCGCAGATGACGGTGGAAGCTCCGTCTTTGGTCTGATTAGTCCATGGGGTAGCGGCAAAACAACTTTAATCAACTTTGTGGTCGACCGTGTCGGTGGGCCATGGCGGGTGGTCCACTTCACTCCCTGGGCTGCGTCGAGCATCGATGGGCTTATGGCTGAGTTCTTCGCCGCCATTGTTTCGGCTCTTCCCCCGCAAGGTGAAGCGAGGGCCAAGGTGTTAGGCTATGCAAAATTCGTTCTGCCGGCCCTCGGAGCGATACCGGTCGTTGGGCAGGCCGCCAAGGACACTGGCGACGCGGTGCTCAATCGACTAGAACAGTCCAAGCCCTGGAATGAACAATTCCAAGAGGCGTCGGATCAACTGAGTAAATTGCAGACACCGGTGCTCGTTGTTGCCGACGACATTGACCGATTGGAAGCCGAGGAACTAGCGGCGTTCCTAAAGGCGATTCGTCTGCTGGGACGCTTCCCAGGGGTGCATTATCTGCTCGCTTACGACCAAGAGACGCTGGTTGATGTTTTGCAAGGCACGGGTGTGGCCGGCAGCGGCAGCCAGCGGGCTCTGGCGTATCTCGAGAAGATTGTGCAGTATCCGCTCACGGTGCCGCCAGCGCGCCGTGTGCACCTCGAACGCATGCTGGACTCGGGCGTAGCAGATGTACTAAGGGCATCTGGTCACCGGATGGACACCGAGGCGGCGCGACGTTTTGCACTCGCGTACGAAGATCTACTTGCCCAGACCATGACGACCGTGCGAACGATCCAACGATTCCTGGCGCAAGCTCGCGCGTATCTTCCGCTGCTAGAGCCTGGCGAGATCGACGTTGTCGATCTGCTTCTCCTCACCCACCTTAGGATGCATTTTCCGAATCTGTATAAAGAACTGCCCGGGTGGCGGGCCGAGTTGACCGGACGTTTTAATCCGAGCCGAAGGCAGAAGTCAGATCGGCGGGAAGAGGACTGGACAGAGCGGGTTCGCGCCGTTGGCGTGCCAGAGAAGTTAATTACCCCCGTCGAGAACGTACTTCAGAGCATGTTCCCCGCGATGGGAGGCGCAACAATTTCCCGATCCGTCGGAAGCCGGGGCATACACGACCCCGACTACTTTGGCCGGTACTTCTCGCTTGGGATCTCAGACGACGACATCGCAGATGCCACTGTCGCCCAAGCGCTGATGGAGGCTGCAGATGGTGTCGACGGCCGGCCCTCTCTGCGTTCGCTTCCGTCGTCCGTGGACCTGACGAAAAACTTGGTCGTCTGGGAATTCGTAAGGCGATCCATCTGTCAGATGGCCTGGAAAAATCAAAGATCCTTCCACTTGTCAAATACGTTGCCAGGCTAGTGAAGACGCTTCCAGACCGAGGTAACGCACTTTTCAGCGTAAGTGACTCTGGAATTGGCTGGTTCGCTCGCCTGTTGACCTGCCTGCCAGTCACTCCTAGCGAGGCGGATATCAGCGCACTTATCAGCACCGCAGGAACAGACCGCTTCACTCAAGCGATAAGGCTCGCCATCAGGGATCAGGCGGATCGTGTTGACGACCGCCCAGTGAACGCGATAGCCATTCACTTCGCTGAGCACGCCCATGGCAGGATTTTGGAGAATATTAACGCGAGGGACAACGCGGGCAACGAGCCGGTCCAAGCGCTAGCGGAGATTATTCAACTCGTGGGAGATGCCGGCAGGTTGACGAGCGAGATTACCGAAGGCCTGAACAGCGGCCGGTGCAAAATTGACGATGTTGCGGCCCGCTTCGTATCCATCGGATGGGTAATCGGCGTAGCTGAACGTCCCAAAATCATGGACTTCAACGTCGACCGCCTGCTGATGGTGCTTCCCGAGGCGCGCGGATATGCCACGGCGTTGCCACCCGACGAGGCGGAGGGGGTCATCGACGGGTACGACGTCTCTTGGCCCAACCGTCGTCGAATCGCTCGCCAAGGCCTACGGTCACTCGCCGCCAAGACAGCCGAGCCGGCGTAACTGCTGAAACCTTAGTGTTGGGCGCATCATCCGGGACTGCGGGCGTAGGTGTGCCTGCTGTCTGAACAGTGCTGCCTCCCGGGTGGGCGGCCGCCGGTCCCCCGGCGGCCGTCCGCGCCGGGTCAGCTGGCGTACACCTCCAGGGCCGACAGTTGCCCGGCGGGCCAGCCGGTGTTGCCGGTGACGGTGACGCGCACGTAGCGTGCCTGCCCGGCGGTGAACGTCAGCGTCACCTGGTTGCCGCTGGCCGGGTCGAACGTCCGCCCCGCCGACCCGACGAGCGTGCCGAAGCTCGACCCGTCGGTGCTGCCCAGCACCGAGAGCGTCTGCGTCCGGCTGCCCCAGGCCGACGACGGCGGCAGCTTCAGCACCACCCGGCCGACCGTACGCGAGGAACCCAGATCGACCTGGACCCACTGCGGGAACGCGCTGTTGACGCTCTCCCAGTAGCTATTCGGATCACCGTCGACCACGTTTCCGGAGGCGTAGCTCTGGACGTGACTGCTCTCCGACGTGGATCGACCCCGAGCGAGGTCAGAGTTCGCTGCGGCGTCCGTGGTGGCGGTGACCGCGTTGGACGCCCCGGAGGTGTTGCCGGCGGCGTCGCGGGCGACGACCGTGAAGGTGTACGCGGTGGACGGGCTGAGCCCGCTCACCGTCGCCGTGGTGCCGGTGACGGTGGCAACGACAGCGCCGCCCTGGCGCACCTGGTAGCCGGTCACCCCGGTGTCGTCGGTGGAGGCCGTCCAGGACAGGGAGACGCTCGTCGACGTCTTGCCGGTCACGGTGAGGCCGCTCGGCGTCGACGGCGGGTTGTCCGGGACGGTGCCGCCGGCGTACACCTCGACCTTGGCGAGCTGGCCCGCCGGCCAGGCGGTGTTGCCGGCGATGCTCAGCCGGACGTAGCGCGCCGTGGTGGTCGTCAGCGTGCGGGTCACGGTGTTGCCGGTGGCCGGGTCGAAGGCGAACGCGGAGGCCGCGGCGATGGTGGCGAAGGAGCTGCCGTTGACGCTGCCCTGCACGGTGATGGTCTGGGTGCGCGCGCCCCAGCCGGCGGGCAGCCGCACCACCAGCTTGTTGACTTGGTGGCTGGCGCCGAGGTCGACCTGCCACCAGTGTGGGAACGCGCCGCCGCCGCTCTCCCAGTAGCTGCCGGCATCGGAGTCGACCGCGTTCGACGCCGGGAACCCGCCGCCCTGGCTGCTGGCCGCTGTGGACCGGCCGGCCGCGAGATCGCCGCCGGTCGGGGGCGGGGTGCCGACCATCGGCGGCGTCGGGCGGGTCGGGGTGAGCGCGAGCTGGCCCTTGAGCATCCGGCCGCCGTCGGCGGTGATCCGCAGGTAGTAGTCGGCGGAGCAGGCGACGCCGTCCTCGTCCAGCGCCCGGATGTTCGCGCCGGCCGGGGTGGTGGCCTGCGTCTCGGAGGTCTTGGCGATCTGGTTGCCCTCGTTGTACTCGTCGAACATCGACACGTACAGCCCCTGGGAGCCGAGCCGGACCATGTTGTAGATGTGCCGCCAGTAGAAGTCGCCGTGCTTGCGGTGCCCGCCGGCCAGGTCGCCGGGCATCACGCAGGGCAGGTAGTCGATGCCGCGCGCCGCGCAGTCGGCCATGTCGCCGACGTTGACGTTGTTGTAGTAGGAGTCCAACTCCTCCACGGTCCTGGCCCGGTAGACCATCCACGGCGAGATCGCGTGGAACGCGTGGTAGACGTCGAGGAAGCCGGGGCGGGAGTCCTCGATCCCCTGCCGCCACCAGGTGGGCACGCCACCGATGACGTAGCAGCCCTGCGCCTTGAACCAGTTGATCACTTCCAGGCAGGGCCCCGGGGTGAAGGGCCGGCTGGGTTCGCTGAAGCCGAAACCCCAGATGCAGACGACCGGTTTGCCGTTCTGCCGGGCGTACGCGCTGGACGCGGTGTGCGCGGCCATCTTCGTCGTCCAGTCGGTCTTGATCTCCGACTGGAAGGTCAGCCAGTCGGTGACGTCGTACATGATGTAGAACTTGCGGCCGTAGCGCTCGGCGGCGGAGCGCACCTTCTGGGTCATCGCGTCGCGGGTCGGGCCCTCGCCGCCCGTCGGGTTGAACCGTTGCAGCGCGGCGGTGTCGCAGCCATACTCCTGCATCCACCGGAAGTGGGTGTCCACCGTCTGCTGGTCGTAGGAGGAGAAGAGGGTCGCCGGCTGGCCGTTGCCGAGGTTGGGGTAGGCGGTGGGGTAGCTGCGGGTGTACTCGCGCATGTCCGGCCAGGACACGATCGTGGTGTTGGCCGGCGACGGGGGCTGGAACCGGTCCCGGCTCCAGTGCCACCACCCGCCGATCGGCGCCCCGTCACCGGGCGCGCTGAACCAGCCCTGGTAGCCGACGGTCACCTTGCCGACCACGTCCCCGGGGGGACTGGCGGCGTGCGCGGGGCTGGCCAGTGTGGTGAGCAGCTCGGTGCTGGAAGCGGTGGCCAGGGCGGACCCGGCCAGCACCGACGTGACGAACCTGCGGCGGGAGACCGCCATGACGACCACTCCTTCGGGACGGAAGGCATTGACGGCCATCGTGGCAGCAGCGGATGGCAACCCGCAATAGTTAGACTGATCGATGGAATTTTTGTTCAACACATAGGAAGAGGTGAGCCTGTTGATTGTGAGCGCCGCTCAGACTACGACATTTTTCTGCAAAACCGTCCTATTGATGACTTATCGGACATAGCCTCGGCGTTGCCTTCTCGACGGTCGGGAAGGGCTGACTGATCAGAGGCGACAACGTGAGATTTTCCCAGCGACTTTCAGCTACTGGAGCGGTCGCGGTGGCGGCCGCGGGAGTGATGGTCCTCTCCGGAGGAGCCCCGGCTGTCGCGGCACCTGGTGACGCCAGCGCCCGAGGAGTTGTGGTTGACCTGTCCGCGTCGGTGCTCGGCCTTCCGGTGATCACCGCCGATGCCGTCATTGGCACCGCGACTGCCCCGGCGGGCGGTGGCACGGACAGCGACACCGCTCTGGCGATCACCATCCCCGGCGCTCTGGGGGTCACCGCCTCCGGCACCGTGGTGGAGGTCAGCGCCACTCGTGGCGACACGGCCTCCTCCGCCAATGCCGAAATCGCCGACCTCGCGCTGGGCGTCCTCGGCACGTCGGTGATCGACGCCGACGTGATCACGGCGGCGGTGGCCTGCCCGCAGGTCGGCGCCCAAACCGCAGACACCACCTTCGTCGGGTTGGAACTCTTCGGCGAGCCGGTCGAGCTCCTGCCGAACACCCCCGGCGTCACCGCCAGCGCCGCCGTCACGGTCGCCGGACTGACCGGCGCCAGCTTGAACGTCACGCTCACCAACGTGGAGACAACCACCGCGGACGGCGCCACGGCCATCGCTGTCCAGGCCACCATCAGGCTCACCGGCACCATCGTGGGTGGACCGCTGCTGGACATCCCCGTCGGCTCCGTCATCCTGGCCGAGGCCCGCTGCGAACGCCCCCTGCAGGCCTCGCCGACGCCGACCGCCACGCCGACGCAGCCCACACCGTCCCCGACCGCAGCCCACGGCCGCCCCGACCCGGTGACCCGACACAGCCCCCGCCGGCCCCCACGGCCAGCCCAACCCTGCCTGTCACCGGTGACAGCGCCGGCAGCCTGTGGTGGTTCCTCGGCACCGGCCTCGTCATGGTCATCGCCGGTACAACGGCACGGCTGATCTCGCGCCGGTCCCGCGCGTCGATTGAGCTGTGACACGCACCAGCTGAGCTGAACCAGTGCGGAGAGGGTCCTGACCGAGGTCGGGACCCTCTCCACCCGGTGTGGCAGGTCATCGACAGGAATTCGACACCGTTGACGCGGTCGGCCAGCGCCGGAAACGGCCGACGGGCCGAAGCTTTGCCGGCTCCGGCCCGTCGGTACGCCCGAGATCCCTACGGGGTCGGATACCGCGTGACGTAGACCGGGGCGCCGACCCTGGTCATGTCGGCCGCGTCGCCGACGCCGTTGACCACGTGGTCGATCGTCCCGGCGCTGAGGTTGACCGTCATGACGTGGTGCAGCCGCACCCCCGGCCGGTTCGGGACCTCGAAGCCGTTCTCGGTGCGGATCGACGGGTTGTTCTGGTTGAAGACGTACACCCCGCCGCCGTAGAGGGTGTGCTGGCGCACCCGGTCACCGACCTTGTAACCGGCCCAACCCTCGACCGCGCCGTTCATCCAGTCGGCCTGCGTCGGCGGGTCGTACGGCAGCTCGTTCTGATACAGGATCGTGGTGCCGTGCTCGCCGTTCCAGACCGTGTTGTAGCGCTGGAAGTGCTCCACGAACAGGCCGGTCGCGGTCACGTGGTCACCGTTGATGACCGCGCCGTACCGACCGGTGTTGGTGCGCCACCGCTCGGTGTCCCCGTTGACGCCCTCGGTGAAGCCCTCCACGCCGTGGTCGCCACGCCACACCCAGGTGTGGTCGATGAGCACGTTGTCGCTGTTCACCTCCAGCGCGGTGTTCGTCCGGCCGATGTGCGGGCCGCCGACCCGGAAGTACACGTCGGACAGCGTGGTCGGGTTGGTCGGGCTGCTGGCGTTGCGGCCGTGCTGCCGGCCGACCCGCAGCAGCACCGGCGACTCGACGGCGCCGGCGTCGATGGTGACACCGGCGACGATCACCCCGGGCACACCGGCCACGTCCAGCGGAACGGCGCCGTTCACGGCGGTGAGCGTGGCGTGCCCGATGCCGAGCACCACGGTGTCCGGACGCCGGACCTCGATGCTGCGCGCGATGTCGTACGTGCCGGGGGTGAGCAGCAGGTGCTTTCCGCGGGCGAGTTGGCTGTTGATCACACGCACCGGGTCGGACGGCTTGGCGATGAAGAAGTCGTCGATCCCGATGGTCCGGCCCGGCGTCAGGCCGCCGGCCCAGGAGACGCCCCGGCTGTCACGCCGCGCCGAGGGCACCCGGACGTGGTAGCGACCCTTGCCGTCGACGAAGAGGTACGGCTTCTCCCGACTGACCGGCGTGGTCTCCAGGGTGGTGTACGGCGGGTCGGGGAAGGTGGCGTCGTCCGGCGCGCCCTCGACCCCGGCGAAGACCTGGTTCCACACCGCGTTGGACCAGCTCGCGACCTCGCTGTTACGGGTCAGCCACTGCTGCTGTGATCCGTTGGTGGTGGCCGGCAGCCGGGAGTCGGCGATGAACCCGCCGCTGGCGTACTGCGGGCCGGCGGTGCAGTAGTCCATCAGGGACAGCCCGCCGCCGCTGATGTTCAGCCGGCGCATCGACACCGCCTGGGACACCGCCCAGAAGTTCGCCGTCGACCGGCAGTCGTCCTGCCCGGCCGCGTTGATGGTCAGTGAGAGGTTGGACAGGGTGCGCCAGAAGTTGACAAGCGCCAGGCAGTTGCCGGTGCCGCCGTCGGCCAGGCAGCGGTTGTAGACCTCGAGTTTGCCGTTGATCGTGACGTCGGTCGGCGAGGCGCCCAGGCCGGACACTTCGGTGTAGTAGCCGACCTTGGCCTGCAACGGCTGCTCGGCGGTGCCGTAGGTGCCCGGCCGGAACAGGTAGGCGTGTCGCTCGGCGCCCATCTCGTTGTCGACCTGGCGGGCGTGTGCGGCGTCGAGGGTCTGCTGGATCGCACCGACCGGCATGGACGGGTCGAAGATCGTCACGTTCGGGCCGAAGTCGGGTGCGCCGGGTGTCGGGCGGCCGGCGAGGGCCGGGGTGCCGGTCATCGTGACGGCTGTGGTCAACGCCAGCGCGAGCAGCAGGGTGCGGCCGGATCTCCGGCGCGCACTGTGGGACGGGACTGTCATCTGGTTCGTCCTCTCCGCTGGCCGGAGCGTACTTCCGACGCAGCTGGGGCGGTGAGAGCGCTCTCTAACCCCCGCGTCCGACGGTGCGGCCGAGACGAAGGGGTGCACATGTTTCTACCCGTTGACTCGACCGCACGCCACGAGCGCCGCACCCGAATATCAACGGACCAGATGCACGCGACTACGGATAGCCGACAATAACGATCTCCAGTAATGTGACCCCGGCACCCCCGGTGATCAATCAGTCACCCGCTTCTCGCACGTCGTCTGCCCCTTCCGGAGGACCCATCATGCTGAGCCTGCCCGGCCCGGCCACTCCGTTCGTCCACTCCAGATCGAAGAATTTGTTCGCACGGTGGAAGAACGCCCGCCCTTGGGGATCATCGGGTGCCACCGAACTGTTCGCCGTGCGCGACGCGCGGTCAGGGCACCCGATCCGCCGAGAGCGGCCCGATGGGCAGCGGGGGTCGACACCTTCGGCCCGGTGGCTGGTCAATCCAGAGGAGAGGGTTGGGGTGCGCCGTCACGACCGGTCGGGTGGCCGATCCGGGTGGTGGACGAACGCCTCGGCCCGTAGTGCGGGAGGCTCCCGGTGAGCATGCATGTGCAGGTGGCGCTGGCGCGTAAGACGCTCAGCGCGTGGGCATGGGCGTATTCGGCGCCGCGGCGTCGGCACCCATGGTGGTGCTCGTCGGCGGCATCGTGGCCACCTACGCCAGCACCCAGGTGACCACCGTGCCGCTGGTGTTCCTGCTGGTGGGCGGTGTCGTCGCGCTGTTGCTGGTCGGATACACCGCGATGTCGCGGCAGGTGCCGCACGCCGCCGCCTACTACGCCATCCTCACCCGTGGGTTGAACCGGCGGTGGGGTGTGGCCGGCGGCGCGGTCGCCCTGGTGGCCTACAACGCCATCCAGATCAGCCTCTACGGGCTGCTCGGCGCCACCTTGGCCAGCCTCATCGGCGGAAGCTGGTGGGTGTGGGCCGGCGTCGGTCTGATCATGGTGGCGGTGCTCGGTGTGCGCGCCGTCGCGTTGTCCACGATGCTGCTGGCGACGGTGCTGGCGGGCTCACTGGTGATCATCGTGCTCTTCGTGGCGTCGGCGCTGGCCGACCCGGCGGGTGGCACCCTGTCCTGGGAGGGCTTCGCCGCCTCCGGGCTCGGGGTCAGCGGCATCGGTGGCGCGGTCGCGTTGTGCCTGGCCGCGCTGATGGGTGTGGACGCGCCCGCGAGTTTCGCCGAGGAGAGCCGGGACAGCTCCGGAGTGACCCGGGCGGTCTTCGCCGGCGTGCTGTTCCTGACCGTCGTGTACGCCGGAACGGCGTGGGCGATGGGCGTCGCGGTCGGCCCGGACAACGTGGCCGCCGTCGCGGCCGACCCGGACGGTGGCCTGCCGTTCTCGGTGCTGGAGCAGGGTCTCGGCGGGTTCATGACGCCGTTGGCGCAGATGATGCTGATCTTCGCGATCGTCACCTCCCTGTTGGCCTTCCACAACGTGGTGGCCCGGTACGTCTTCGCGATGGCCCGCGAGGGGGTGCTGCCAGCGGCGCTGGCCCGCTCGGGCAGCGGCACCCGGGTCAGCGCCCCGATCGGCGGGTCACTGCTCCAGACCGGGATCGCCGCGGTGGTGGTGGTCGTCTTCGCGGCGCTGCACGCCGACCCGGTGGCCACCCTGTTCACCTGGCTGTCGACGCTGGGCGCGCTCGGGCTGCTGTGCCTGCTGCTGGCCGCCTCGGTCGCGGCGGTCGGCGCGCGCAACGGGCTGCTGTCCGGGGTCGGGGCCGGCACGTCGGTCATCGCGCCGCTGTGCGGCGTCGCTCTCGGCGCTGTCGTCCTCGGCGCGATGGTGATCAACGTGGGGTCGCTGCTGGGCGCCGCCGAGGGGTCCTGGTCCCCCTTCCTGCTACCCCTGATCATCGCGGCCGCCGCGATCTGCGGGAGCCTGTGGGCGGGCGCGCTGCGGCGTTCCCGGCCGGAGGTGTACCAGGGCATCAGCCAAGGCCGCCCAGACACCCACGCGGTGCCGGACGACGTCGGCGTCACCTTCTAGGACGGGGCCAGACGATGACGTACCCGATGACACCACCACCAGGGCGGCACCACATGAATGTGGACGATCGCGGCCGTCCGGCGGCCAGTCAGCCGGCCGCCGAGTACGGCGCCGAGGGTCCGCCCCCGCGCCGCACCTCGCCGGCGGGCACCGCCAGCGGGAACTGGACCGGCCAGCCCGGTTACGATCCCGATCCCCCCTTCGACGCGACCAGGCGGTGGACCCGGCCGTCGACGTACGAGAGCGACCCGCAGCCCGCCGCGTCGCAGCGGTGGGCCGAGCCCCCGCCGCCGCGGTCGCAGGAGCCACCGCCGCACCTGCCACCGCCGGACGTCCCACAGGCGCCGCCGGCACCGACCGAACCCGACGAGTACGGCCCGCAGGAACGCGTGTGGGTGGACCTCCGGTTGCAGGTCGCGTCCCGGCTGCGCGGGGTCAACGCCCGGCACTGCCATGAGGCTTTCGACCGCATCGGCAAGCGCAACGCCCTCGGCCCGCACGGGGTGGTGCTGTTCTACACCACCCCGGACCAGCACATGCCGCACGGCTACCGGCTGTTGATCGCCACCCGGCTCTTCCTGGCCGGCCCGGAGTCCGACGACCTGCCCCGGGTGCTGCACGACCTGTCCCGCACTGCCGCCGGCAACGTCGCTCGGGCCACCGCCCAGGGCCGGCGGTGGGACCCTCGCGGGCCGGAGGGGTCGATGGTCAACGGCGGGGATCTGGACATGCCCCGCGACGCCTCCTACGTGGGCGTGGGGGTGACCACGCTGGACAGCGACGAGGGCCCGTGGCACACGGTGGCCAACTCGGTGCGTTCGCAACCGCTGAACACCCCGCGCCCCCGATCGGTGTTCGACCTGTCCGGGCAGGGGCTGGCCTGGCTGATCGACGGCACCGCGCTGCGCATGGTGCGCGACCCGCACCGGCGCCTCGGCGACGACGGCATCACCAGCAACCGCCGCCTCGACGCCTCCCGCCGCTGGCCCTACGACCCGTACGCCGACCTCACCGAGCAGGGTGACCAGTGGTTGCGCGCGGCGTGGGCGCAGCTCGCCGGGCTGCACCGGATCCTCACCGAGCACCTGGTCGCCGGACGGCAGGCGTGAGCGCACCCGATCGACCCGCCGTCCTGGAAGCCGCCGCCGTCGACCTGCGCTCCGACACCATCAACGTGGCCGCGGTGGTCCGGGCGCTGCTGGAGCACGCCAGCGACGGGCAGCCCACCGCCATCGGCTTTCCCGGGGCGGTGGACATCGACTACACCCCGGTCCTGCCACTGTTCGGGCGGCTGTTCAACAACGTCGGCGACCCGCAGTCCGACCCGGGCGGCAGCGCGCACACCAAGGTGCTGGAGCGGGCGGTGGTCGACTGGTGCGCCGATCTGCTCGCCCTCCCGGACGACGACCGGTGGGGTTACGTCACCGCCGGCGGCACCGAGGGCAACCTCGCCGCGCTGCACGCCGCGCACCGCCGCCACCCGAACGCGGTCGTCTACCACTCCCGGGCGGCGCACTACTCGATCGGGAAGATCGTCGACATCATCGGCGCCCGACACGAGCTTGTCGACGTCGACGAGCGCGGCGAGATGGACTATCAGCATCTCGCCGCGCTCGTCGGGCGGTCCGGGCGCCGTCCGGCGATCGTCGTGGCCACCGCCGGCACCACGATGACCGAGGCCGTCGACGACCCGGCCCGGGTCGACGCCGTGCTGCGGGAGGCCGGCGTGGACCGGCGACACGTGCACGTCGACGCCGCTCTCGCCGGCATCCCGCTCGCCCTCGACGGGGTCCTCACCCTCGCCCAGGGCAGCGGCGTGGACAGCGTCTCCCTGTCCGGTCACAAGTTCTTCGGCACCCCGATCCCGTGCGGGTTGGTGCTGATGCGCGACAGCATCCGCCGGCCCGGCCGGCGCGTCGCGTACACCGCCACCCTCGACACCACAGTCAGCGGCTCCCGGTGCGGGCAGGCCGCCGCCCTGCTGTGGTGCGCCATCGCCGCGCACGGCCGGGACGGGCACCGGGCCCGGACCGCCCGCGCCCGGGACCTGGCCGGGTACGCCGTCGAACAGCTCACCGCGATCGGTTGGCCCGCCTGGCGCCACCCGCACGCCTTCACCGTCGTGCTGGCCACCCCGCCGGCGGCGGTGACCCGCAAGTGGCTGTTGGCCACCGACGGGCCGTGGTCGCACACCATCTGCATGCCGGGAGTGACCCGCGGCCAGATCGACGCGCTGGTCGCCGACCTGCAGACCGCGAGCCGCAACGGAATGCCGGTGCCGCAGCAGCGTCGAGGGCCGCAGACAGTGACCGCGCAGCACGCCGGCGCCAGCGGACCCTAGGCCGGCGCGCGGCGCTCACTGTCGGCGGCGGGCCACCTCCGCGCGGCTAGGATGACCGCCGTGCAGTTCGGGGTGCTCGGGCCGCTCGCCGTGACAACGGACGCCGGCGAGCCGGTCGTGGTGCCCGGCGCGAAGGTGCGGGCGTTGCTGGCCGACCTGTTGGTCAACCGCAACCAGGTGGTCTCGGCGGACCGCCTGGTCGACGACCTGTGGGGTGACGCCGCACCCGTCAACCCGACCGGCGCCCTCCAGGTGCGGGTGTCGCAGCTACGCAAGGCGCTCAACGACGCCGAGCCGGGCGCGCGCGAGCTGGTCGAGTCCCGGCCGCCCGGCTACCTGCTGCGGGTCGACGCGCTCGACGCCGTCCGGTTCGACGAGTTGGCCCGCAGCACCGACGTGGAGCGGTTGACCGAGGCGCTGGCCCTGTGGCGCGGCGACGCGTACGCCGACGTGGCCGACGCCGAGTTCGTCCGGGCCGAGGTGTCCCGCCTGACCGAGCAGCGCCTCGCCGTGCAGGAGCGGCTGGCCGAGGCCCGGCTGGCCCGGGGTGAGCACGACCTGCTGGTCGCGGACCTGGCCGAGCTGGTCGCCCGGCATCCGCTGCGCGAAGGGCTGCGGGCGGTGCAGCTGCGCGCGCTGTACGCGGCCGGTCGCCAGTCCGAGGCGTTGGACAGCTACGCCGAGCTGCGCGACCGGCTCGCCGAGGAGCTGGGTCTCGACCCCGGCCCGGAGCTGGTCGCCCTGCACCGCAGGATCCTCGAACAGGATGCCGGCCTGAGCGCACCGCCGAAGGCCGCGACCATCCGCACCGGCCTGCCGCCCCCACTCGACGAACTGGTCGGTCGGGCGGAGGCGCTGGCCGAGCTGCGCACCCTGCCGCCCCGGCAGCGACTGGTCACGCTGGTCGGGCCGGGTGGTGTCGGCAAGACCCGGCTGGCCACCGAGACCGCCCGCGCGCAGAGTTTCCCGGACGGCGTCCAGCTGGTCGAGCTGGCGCCGCTGCCGGCGGGCGACGTACGCGTCGCCGAGCAGGTGCTCGGTGCCCTCGGCATCCACGAGGCCAGCGGCACGAGCCTGTCCCCCGTCGACCGGGTGGTCACGGCCCTGCGGCACCGGCAGCTGCTGCTCGTGCTGGACAACTGCGAACACGTCGTCGAGTCGGTGGCCGCGCTGGTCGCCCGGCTGCTGCGCGACGCGCCCGAGGTGCGGGTGCTGGCCACCAGCCGGGAGCCACTCGGGCTGACCGGGGAACTGCTCTGGGAGGTACCCCCGCTGTCCCTGCCGGAGGAGGCCGACCTGGACGCGGTCCGCGGCTCGGCGGCGGCGCGGCTGTTCGCCGCCCGGGCCGCCGCGCAGCAGCGCGGTTTCCGCCTCGACGAACGGACCGCGCCGGCGGTGGCTCAGCTCTGCCGTCGCCTCGACGGACTTCCGTTGGCGCTGGAGCTGGCGGCGACCCGGGTGCGCGCGTTGGGCGTGCGGGGGGTGGTGGACCGCCTCGACGACCGGTTCCAGCTGCTCACCACCGCGCAGCGGGACGTGCCGCCCCGGCAGCGGACGCTGACCGCGGTGATTGGCTGGAGTTGGGACCTGCTGGAGGAGCCCGACCGGAGGGTGCTCGCCCGGTTGGCGGTGTTTCCGGACGGCTGCCCGCCGGAGGCCGCCGAGGAGGTCTGCCGCACCGATCTGGACGCCCTGGCCCGGCTGGTGGACCGGTCGCTGGTGGTGCTCGACGACTCCGGCGCGAGCCCTCGCTACCGGCTGCTCGAATCGGTGGCCGCGTTCTGCCTGGAGCGGCTGGGCGACGCCGACGAGGTTCACGCCCGCCACGCCGCCTACTACACCCGGCTGGCCGAGACCGCCGACGCCGGGCTGCGCGGGGCCGACCAGCAGCGCTGGTTGGCGCTGCTGGACGTGGAGCTGGCCAACCTACGGTCGGCGCTGGTGCACGGTGGCGGGCTGCGCCTGGCGGTCGCCCTCTGTTGGTACTGGTTCCTGCGCGGCAGGCTCACCGAGGCACGGCGCGCGCTGTCCGTGTCCGGCGATCCGGAGCAGGAGGCCCGCGCGGCCTCCTGGCGGGTGGGCTTCGCCCTGTTGCAGGGCGAGGCGGTCGCGTCGGACGTCGTGCGCGCCGCGGTCGCCGCCGCCCCGGACGGCCACGCGGCGTGGTTCGCGGCCAACGCCGTGATCGAACACAGTGACCTGGCGCTGGCGTCGGAGCTGCTGCCCACCGCCGTCGGCGACCCGTGGATCGAGGCAGCGGTCCTCTCCTCCCTCGCCCACATCGCGCACGCCAACGGTGACCAGGCCACCCTGGAGGCCACCGCGACCCGCAGCGCCAGGCTGTTCGCCGACATCGGCGACCGGTGGGGTCGGCTCCGGGCCACCGAGTGGGTGGGTGGGCTGGCCGACATGCGCGGCGAGCACGAGCGCGCCATCGCGCTGCATCGGGAGGGCCTGCGCTGGGCCGAGGAGCTGGAGCTGTGGCCGCAGGTCTGCGCCGAGCTGTCCTGGCTGGCCTGGCTCGCCGTACAGACCCGCGACTACGCCCAGGGCCGGGAGCTGGCCGAACGCGCGTACGACCTGGCGGCGGAGCAGGGCTCACCCGGCGCGCGGGTCTTCGCTGAGATGAGCCTCGGGCTGGCCGCCCGCCGCGACGGCAAGCTCGACCTGGCCGTCACGCACCTCACCCACCTCGCCGACCTGGGCCGGAGCGAGGACTCGCCAGCGCTCTACCTGCCGATGGTCCTGGTCGAGCTGGGCTACGCGGTCGAGCAGGGCGGCGACCCGGACGCCGCGTTGGCCCTGCACATCGAGGCGTTCGAGGTCGCCGTGGCGATGGCGGCGCCGCGGGACGCGGTCAACCCGCTGGAGGGGATGGCGGCGGCGGTGCGCTCCCCCGAGGTCGCCGCCCGGCTGCTGGGCGCTGCGGCCGCCGCCCGGCTCGCGGCGCAGTCCCCCGCCGCGCCAGCCGAACGTGACGAGATCGACCGGGTGACCGAACGCCTGCGGGCCGAACTCGGCTCGGAGCGCTTCGAGGCGCTGCTTGCCGAGGGCACGAAGCTGAGCCCGAGCGAGGCCCGGGCTCAGCTCTGACCGGCCGGCTCAGGCGGTCGCCTTGGGTCGGTACGAGGCGACGATCACGCCGCTCTTGTGCACCCGGGTGTCGACCAGGTCGAACGAGGCCTTGAAGTCGGTCAGCGGCACCGTCACGCTGGCGGCGCCCTCCAGGACGGGGTGGATCCAGAAGCGGACCTCGTCCACCAGTCCGGCCCGGATCAGCTGGGCGGTGACCGAGCCGAAGCCGTACTGGATGATGTTTTTGCCCTGCTGGGCCTTGAGCGCGGTGACCGCCTCGACGAGGTCGCCCTGGAGGACCTCCGTGTTCTTCCAGGTGGGGTTGGTCAGGGTGGTCGAGGCGACGTACTTCTTCACGTTGTTGAAGTAGGCCGCACCCGTGTTGGGGTCGTTCTCGTCCTGCTGCGGCCAGGCGACGGACATCCCGTCGTAGGTGGCCCGGCCCATCAGCATCGCGTCCGCCTCGTCGGTCTGCTCGCTGGCGAGGCCCCTGGCCTCCTCGTCGAAGTACGGCGACGTCCACATGGGGTTCTCGATGACGCCGTCGAGGGTGATGTAGGTCGAGTTGACGAGCTTGCGCATCGGGATCTCCTGGCTGTCGGTTCGTGCTCTCCGGTGACACCCAGAACTCTGCCAACGCCCGCTTACGATTCGCTTCAGGTGCCCTTACCGGGGCCCTCGGCCGCGCCGGGCAGCTCGGTCAATGGGATCGGCAGCGGCTGCGTGGCGACGGTGCCGCCGCCGGGCGAGTGGGCCGGCGCGGGGCGGTCGCCGACCCGGCTGTGCAGCCGTCCGCGCCCCGCCGGCCCGGCCCGGCGGGTCACCTCGAACGTCACCATCCGCACCGGCGGTGGTGGCGCGGTGAACCGCCCGACGCCCCACCGCACCCAGATCGGGATCCGGCCGGCGTCCGCCTCCGCGTGCAGCTTCCGCACCGTCCGGGCCCGGTCGGTGTGGTCGACCTCCACCACCACCGGCGGGCCGTCCGGGCGGGCGCACGCCACGTCGAGAACGGAGTGCCGCTGCTCCAGCGGCGGTGGCAGCGGAAGCACGCTGGGCGCGCGCCGGTAGACCCGCCAGCCCTGCGCCTCGGCCCACCGCACCACCGAGTCGATCACCAACGCGGTGACCTCGTCGGTGTCCAGATCGACGAAGGTCACCTCGGTCAGCCAGCGATCCAGGTCCGCGGCCAACCGCTCACCCCGCGTCGCTGCCTCCACGGGCGCAGGATAACGCCTGGGTCGACGGCGGTCGCGGTCGCGGCCGCGCGGTGCCGCGACCACCGCTGTCGAAGCGTCCCGCCGGCCGCGCACCCGACAGCGGTGATCTGACCGCGCGCGGTTCCGGCGCGGCCGCGTCGGGTCACCTCATGTTGGAGACCACGAACGGGGCGTGGCCGTGCAGGTAGTTGTTCCACCCGCCGGTCACCGGCGCGCCGGGGCTGAGCAGGTTCGTGGTGTCGGTGCCGACGTCGAGCTTCCACGCCGTCCAGGAGATGCCGTTCGCCTTCATCCAGTCGATCCAGGACTGCGCCTCTGGCAGGCAGGCCCGGCCGTCGAGGCCGCCGTCGGCGTTACTGGCGCCCCACTCGGTGACGAACAGCGCCAGACCCGCGCGGATCGCGGCGTCACCCTTGGCCCGCAACGACGAGCCGTGCGTGCACGAGTAGAAGTGCAGCGTATACATCAGGTTGGTGCCGCTGACCGGGCTGGCCGCCGCCACGTCCACGTCCTGCGACCAGGTCGGGGTGCCGAGCACCACGATGTTGTCCGGGTCGGCGGCGCGGATCGCGGACACCACCGCCTGGTGGTACGGCTTGATGACGTTGGTCCAGCTGACCTGCAACGGCTCGTTGTACGGCTCCCAGATGACGTTGGGCAGGTGGCCGTAGCGGCGGGCCAGGTCCCCGAAGAACGCCACCGCCTGGGACTGGTTGTTCTGCGCCTCGTGCGCGTGCCAGTCGACGATCACGTAGACACCGGCGGTGACCGCGTTGTTGATGATGGTCTCCACCTGCGTACGCGCCTTGTTCGGGTCGCTGAGGTACGCGCCCGCCGGTTCGACGCCCATGGCCGCGCGGATCACCTGGAGGTTCCAGTTGTCCCGCATCCAGCGCAGCGCGGAGAGGTTCTCGGCGTACGGGGCGGTCTCCCAGTTGAGCCACATGCTGCTGATGCCGCGCAGCTGCACCCGCGCACCGTTCTTGTCGCACATCGTCGTGCCGCAGACCCGCAGCTGCCCGTACCGCTCGACCGGCGTGCCGGTGGTCGGTGGCGGCGTGGTCGGCGGTGGAGTGGTCGGGGGCGGGGTGGTCGGCGGCGGGCCGCCGGCGCAGGCGGCGCCGTTGACGGTGCAGTTCAGCGGCGTGCCGGTGCCGTTGACGAGAAAGCCGAACGAGGTCGACGCGCCAGCGGCGAGGGTGCCGTTCCAGGACACGTTGGTGAAGGTGTAGTGACTTCCGGAGGCCGCCTGCTGGGCGTTCCACGACTGGCTGACGCTCGACGGGGAGGGCAGGTCGAACTCGACGCGCCAGCTGGTGATCTGCGCGGAGGTGTTGTTGGTGACGGTGACCTGGCCCTGGTAGCCGTTGCCCCAGTTGTTCGTCACCGAGAACACCGCGGTCGCCGCGCTCGCCGGTGTGGCGGCGACCAGGGCCACCCCACCGGCGAGCAGGCCGGCGACGGCCAGAGTCGTGACAAGTCTCAGTGTGCGCATGCTGAACCCGCTTCGGATCGACAGTGGTGGTCTGAGGCGGGGCGGCGCCTTGCCGCACAATATCGATCAGCGCCGATGGGGGCAAGATGGCGTCCCGTCACCCCGACCACTCCCGCGCCTGTTCGAACGGCGCAGGCCGGCCCGCGACCGGCGCGAGGGGGGCCGCCCTCGACCGGGCCGACCCCCGTCGCCGTTCAGGCCTCCCGGCGTACCCGGTAGGCGAGGTGGGTGACCCCGTCGCCCTCGACGACGCGGAACGGACCGTCCAGCTGAACCGGCGCGATCTTCAGCTCGGCGAAGAGCGGGATGCCGGCGCCGAGCAGGACCGGGACGAGGTCGACGTGCACCTCGTCGAGCAGGCCGGCCTCCAGGACCTGAGCGGCGATGGTGCCGCCGTTGACACCGACCTCCTTGTCACCGGCGATCGCCTTCGCCCGGGCGATGGCACTCTCGATGCCGTCGGTGACGAAGACGAAGGAGTCGCCCTCCGGCTCCCAGCCCTCCGGCACGCTGTGCGTGACCACCACGACCGGCACGTCCATCGGATGCCGGCCACCCCACCCGCTGGTCATGTCGAAGAGCCGCCGGCCGACGACGAGCGCGCCGGTGCGCTCGATGAGATCCCGCAGGTGCCGGGCGCTCGCGGCGGAGGTCCGAAAGGTCATCTCGGGATGGGCCGTCGGCGTCTCGACGTCGCCGTGGGAATACCACTGGAAGAGGTATTCGAAGCCACCGTGGGACGCGTCCGCGATGTAGCCGTCCAACGACATCGTCGCGCCGGTCGTCACCTTCGTCATCGATCCACTCCTTGCTCGGTGCTGGGTCAGCCTGGCGGTGGGACCGGGGGTGTCCGGCCCTCACCCCATGGTCGAAGCCGGCATGACCGTCCTCGACACGTCCGGCGAAACTTCTCAGCGAATCCGCGCGGCGACGGCGGCAGCGGCGGCGGTCGCCCCGGCGTCGTTGAAGTGCAGATGGTCGCCGTGGTCGTACGCGGGCCGCAGGGCGTCCGGGTCGGCCGGATCAGCGAGGACCCGGTCGAGGTCGACCACGGCGTCGTACTCGCCACCGTCGCGGATCCAGCGGTTCACCTCGTCGCGGATCTTCTCGTTGGACGCGGTGTCGTAGCCAATCGCGTTCTTCATCGGCGGTATCGTGACGCCGATGACGGTGACTCGTTCGGCACGGGCGGCCCGGATCAGCGCGCGGTGCCCGTCGATGAGCTGGCCGGCGGTCACCACCGGGGAGGCGCCGCAGCCGAAGTCGGGGTAGCCACCGCCGCCGATGTCGTTGATGCCGATCAGGACGACCGCGACCCGCACGCCGGGCTGCCCAAGCGCGTCGCGTCGGAACCGGGTGACGCCCCGCTCGCCGTAACACGTCGAGTCGGCGAGCAGCTTGTTGCCGCCGATGCCGGCGTTGGCGACGGCCAGCGGGCGGCCGGCGCCGACCAACTGCTCGGCCAACTGGTCCGGGTAACGGTTGTCGGCGTCGGGAGTGGAACCGTAGCCGTCGGTCTGTGAGTCGCCGAAGGTCACGACCGTGCCCCGGGTGCGGGGCGACCCGGCGACGTCCACGCCGGCCAGGTGGTACCAGGACTGACTGGTCTCGCCGGTGAACGCGGCGGCGCGGTGATCGAAGCGATGATCACCAGTGGCGCGGTACGTGCTGGTGAGCCCGCTCTGGTGGAAGGTCGCCGGGCCGGTGGGACCGGCGAAGTACAGCGTGACGGTCAACGCCTCCAGCGCCCGTACCGGCAGGCGCACCGGATCGGAGGTCAGCTCGGCTCCGACGGGCACGGTGGTCGACGCCGGCGGTCGAAGGTAATCGGAAGCAGGCTGCCGGGCCGCACCGCCGCCCCGGAGGTGGGACGGCCGACGGTGGCGCCGGTCAGTCGCAACGGTTGGCTGCCGTACCGGTTGGACAGTCGGATCCGGATCAGGGAGCCGGCCGCGCTGACCCGGACCACCTGTCGTACCGACTGGTCGGCGAAGCCGGGTACGGACCAGTTCGGGCCGTCCCAGTCGTTGCCCGGCACGGGGTGGTGGTGCGCCGTCGACCAGGCCGCCGACCAGCCGCCCGGGCTGTCGCGCCCGGTGGTCGTGGCGCTCGCCGGGACGGCCGGCACCAGCATGAGCAGAGTGGTGACTACGGGGAGGATGCGGCCTGTCGACAGGCTCATGGGAATGTCCCTTCCGGATCCGCGGTGGGTGTTGCGACGTGGTTCACCCTGCGCCGACCGCCTTACCGTTTCTTTACGCTCTTCTCCCCCTCGGTAGGTGGGGTCGTATCGTGGCCGACATGCGGTTCGGGGTGCTGGGCCCGTTGACGGTGTGGACCACGCGCGGCGCGGTGGTAGCGGTTCCCGGAGTGAAGGTCCGGACCCTGCTCGCCGCGTTGCTGCTGCACGACGGGCAACCGGTGCCGGCGGATCGGCTCATCGACTACCTGTGGGGCGACGCGCCGCCGGCGAACGCCGCCGGCGCGCTGTCCGCCAAGGTGTCCCAGCTGCGTCGGGTGCTGGCCGACGCCGAGCCGGGCGCCCGGGAACTGGTACGGTCGCCGCCGCCCGGTTACCGGATCCTCGTCGATCGCGACGATGTCGACGCCGGCCGTTTTCAGCGGCTGGCGTCGGAGGCTCGCGCTGCCCCGGACCGGCGATCCCGCGTCGCGCTCTTCTCGGCGGCGCTCGCGCTGTGGCGGGGGCCCGCCTTCGCCGACTTCCACGACGCGTCGTTCACCGCCGCCGCGGTGGCCGGGCTTGAGGAGCAACGGCTCCTCGTCAGCGAGGAGCATCTCGACGACCGGCTGGCGCTGGGCGACCACGCGGAGGTCGTCGGTGACCTCGGCGATCTGCTGGCCCGGCAGCCGCTGCGCGAACGGGCGCGGGGGCTGCACATGCTCGCCCTGTACCGGGCGGGGCGACAGTCCGAGGCGTTGAGCAGCTACGACGAGTTGCGGGTCCGGCTCCGCGACGAGTTGGGGCTTGATCCCGGGCCGGAGCTGGCCGCGCTGCACCGGCGCATCCTCGCCCACGATCCGACCCTTGCCGGGCCGCCGGTGCCCGCGAGCACGGTCAGCCGGGCCGCCGGGATGGCCGCCCCCGCGCGGACGAACCTGCCGACCCCGTTGACCGAGTTGATCGGTCGCGAGACCGAAACCGCCGAGTTGGTCGGGGAGTTGGAGCGCAACCGCCTGGTCACCCTCACCGGGATCGGCGGGGTCGGCAAGACCCGGCTCGCCCTTGAGCTCGCTCGGCGGTCCGCGTTCCCGGCCGGGGCTTCGCTGGTGGAGCTGGCCGGCATCGAGCGGTCCGACGCGCCCGACCTGGTGGACGCGTTGGCCGGGCTGGTGCTGGCGGTGCTCGACGTCCGCGACGCCGCCGAGGCGGGCACGGCGAGCACACCGGTCGACCGGCTTACCCGGGTGCTGGGCGACCGTCGACTCCTGCTCGTGCTGGACAACTGCGAGCACCTGGTGGAACCGGTCGCGGAGCTGACCGCCGCCCTGCTGCGGGCGGCACCCGGGTTGCACGTGCTGGCGACCAGCCGCGAGCCGCTCGGGCTGGCCGGCGAGGTGGTGTGGGCCGTACCGCCGCTGCCGGTGCCCGACCCGACCGGCGGAACCGACGTGACCACCCTGGAGCGCTCCAGCGCGGTACGGCTCTTCGTCACCCGGTCCGCCGCGGCCGACCGGCGTTTCGTGCTCACCGCCGAGAACGCCGGGGCCGTCGCCACCCTGTGTCGCCGGCTCGACGGGATTCCGCTGGCGCTGGAGCTGGCGGCCACCCAGGTTCGCGGGCTGGGCGTGCCGGGTCTGGTCGCCGGGCTCGGTGACAGGTTCCGGCTGCTGGGTGCCCGGCACCGGGGCGTACCGCCTCGGCAGCGGACGCTGCTGGCGATGCTCGACTGGAGCTGGCAGCTACTCACCGAAGCGGAGCGGGTGGTGTGGCGGCGGCTGGCCGCGTACGCCGACGGGGGTGGCATCGACGCGGTGCGGGCCGTCTGCGCACCCGACGGCGTGCCCGCCGCGAGCGTCGCGGATCTGCTGGCCCGTCTCGTCGACCGGTCGGTGGTCGTCGTCGCGCCGCGCGACGGCACCCCGCACTTTCGGCTGCTGGAATCCGTCGCCGCCTTCGGCGTGGACCAGATGCGCGCGGCCGGTGAACTCGACCAGATCCGCGCCCGGGCCCACCGCTACCACGCCGAGCTGGCCGAGCAGGCGCATCACCACCTGCACGGTCCGGGCCAACGCCGCTGGTTGCGGCGGCTCGACGCCGAGTCCGCCAATCTGCGGGGCGCGCTGGACGCCGCGGTGCGGCAGCGCGACGGGGACCTCGCGCTGCGCCTGGCGAACGCGCTGAGCTGGTATTGGTTCCTCCGCGGCCGGTTCACCGAGGCGCGGCGGCGGCTCCGGGCGGCGCTGGACTGCCCGTCAGACGGCGCCGCCGCCCCCCGTGCCCGGGCCGTGGCCTGGCATCTCGGGTTCGCTCTCCTGTCCGGCGACGTCGCGGACTGGCCGGCGCGCCACCGGGCGGCCATCGAGGGATACGCGGACGTCGACGACCCGCAGGACCGCCTCCGGGCCCAGTGGTTCCTCGCCTACGCCGAGGTGGACCTCGGTGACGTGGCGGCGACCGGTGAGTTGCTCGACCGGGTCGTGGCCGAGGCGCGGCTGCTTGGCGACGAGTGGGTGGTGGCCGCCGCGCTGGGTCTGCGTGCCAAGCTCGCGCACACCCGGGGAGATGGGCCGGCGGTGGCACGGGATGGGGCCGAGAGCGCGGCGTTGTTCCAGCGGCTCGGTGACCGGTGGGGGCTGATGCAGGCCACGGAGTGGCTCGGCGCCCAGGCGGGCCTGGCCGGTGACTACGAACGGGCCGATCGGCTGTACCAGGACGGGCTGCGGGTGGCGGAGGACCTGGGGTTGTGGTTCGAGATGTCCGGCCAGCTCTGCTGGCTGGGCTGGGTGGCGCTGCAACGGGGTGACTACCCGAAGGCGCGGGAGCTCTGCGCTCGTGGGCTGCGGCTGGCCACCGAGCAGGGTTCTCCGCTCGGCATCGTTTTCGCGGAGCTGTGTCTCGCCGCCGCCGCGCGGCGGGAGGGCAGCCTCGACACGGCGGAAGCCCACCTGCGCAACCTGTTGGACGCCGCCGCGCGGCAGCAGGACGGGCCGGGGCAGCCCTTCTACCTGACCGGGGTCCTGGCCGAGCTGGGGTACGTCGCCGAACTGCGCGGTGACCCGGCGGCGGCGCTCGGTTGGCACCTGCGGGCGCCGATGTCGCGGCGGAACTCGGTGCCGACCAGGACCCGTGGCGAGGTCCTGG
>NZ_JAEVHL010000073.1 GCF_016803395.1 Micromonospora tarensis
TGATCGTTCAGTGTCGCGGTCATCACGGCACCCTCCTCACCAGGCACAACGCCCGGCAGGTCAGGCCGGAAACACCGTTAGATCCACAGACCCGGTCGCCGGAGCGTCGGAACGGGTAGGGCGCGAGATGATACTGAACCATGAGCGTTGCCGAGGAGGCGGAGAGCCGCAGAGCCGTCCTGATCCGGGAGCTGGTCGCGGGCGCGGCCGGTGTCGTGGTGGCCGCGCTCGCCGCGGAAGTGGTTTTTCCCGCCGAGGAGCCGGTGGGGCGCGTGCTGGTGATGGCGGTCGTCTGCGGCCTGCTGGCCGCGTCGCTGAGCGATTGGCGTGCAGCACTTGTCACGGCGGCGATGGCCGCTGGCGTGTTCGTCGGCGTCCTCGCTGACGGCGCACCACCGACTCCCGCTCCGCAGGGTTTCACGCCAATCTTCGTGGTAGCGGTAGTGCTGGGTGTCGGGAACAGGCGCCTGCGACTGCTGATGCGCAGTGACGAGGGGCACCGCCGGCAGTAGACAGTCAGGCCTCTCCAGCGGTAGGCGCCGGTACGATGGGTTCCGGTGCGCCGGGAAGTCTGGTCGGCAAATGGCTCCGACCCGTCTTCTGAAAGTTGGCCCGCTTGTGACGTCGAACCCTCAGTCGCCCCCTCGTGTCCTCGGCCGTGGCTCCTGGGCCGAGGCACGTCGCATCGCCGACGTGCTGCGCAAGGAGACGATCGGCGGCGCGCTGCTGCTGATCGGTGCCGTCGTGGCGCTGATCTGGGCGAACTCGCCGTGGGCGCACCGCTACCAGGCGATGACGGCACTCACCGTCGGGCCCCACGCGCTGCACCTTGACCTGTCGCTGGCGATGTGGGCGGCCGACGGGTTGCTGGCGATCTTCTTCTTCGTCGCCGGTCTCGAACTCAAGCGCGAGTTCGTCGCCGGTGATCTGCGTGATCCCCGCCGGGCTGCGGTCCCGGTCGCCGCCGCGGTCGGTGGCGTACTCGTGCCGGCCTTGCTGTACGTGGTGGTGAACTGGGGTGGCGCGGTCAAGGGGTGGGCGGTTCCGACTGCCACCGACATCGCGTTCGCTCTTGCCGTGCTGGCGGTGATCGGCCGGCATCTGCCGACCGCGCTACGTACCTTTCTGCTGACCCTGGCCGTGGTGGACGATCTGCTGGCGATCGTCATCATCGCGGTCTTCTACACCGCCCACCTGTCGCTGCTGCCGCTGCTGGCCGCGGCGGTGCCGCTGGGCTTGTTCGCACTGCTGGTGCAGCGTCGGGTGCGCTCATGGTGGCTGCTCCTGCCGCTGGCGTTCGCGACCTGGGCGCTCGTGCACGCCTCCGGCGTGCACGCCACAGTCGCCGGGGTGCTGCTCGCGTTCGCCGTCCCGGTGCTGCGTTCCAGGGGTGCCGGCCCCGGCCCCGGTCTGGCCGAGCACTTCGAGCACCGATTCCGGCCGATCTCCGCCGGCGTCGCGGTGCCGGTTTTCGCGCTGATGTCCGCCGGGGTGGCCGTCGGCGGGCTCGACGGCCTGGCGCAGGCGGTCACCGATCCCATCGCTGTGGGCATCATGCTGGGTCTGGTCGTCGGCAAGCCGATCGGCATCCTGCTGGCGGCCTGGCTCGTTGCCCGTTTCACCCGGGCGCGGCTGGACGCGGGGCTGGCCTGGATCGACGTAGCTGGGCTGGCCGTGCTGGCCGGTATCGGGTTCACCGTCTCGCTGCTGATCGGCGAACTCGCCTTCGGTATCGGCAGCGACTCCGACGGTCGGGTCAAGATCGCCGTGTTGGCGGGTTCCCTGATCGCCGCCGCGCTCGCCATGGTCATTCTGCGGGTACGCAACCGCGTGTACCGGCAGATCTACGAGGCCGAGCAGGTCGACCGTGACCGTGACGACGTTCCCGACGTCTACCAGCAGTAGGTCGGCCCCGGGTTGACACGCGGCATCAGCGCGGCCGGGGCGGTGGCCCGGGCGTATCGTCGGTGCATGCGCGCGAGCGACGTGGCGATCTCGATGGAAACCGTTACCGAGGACATGCCGGCGCGGGAAGCCGCCCGGATCCTGGCGGCGCAGGACCTACCCGGCCTGATCGTGGTGGACACCATGGGCCGCCCCTCAACGGTGCTGGCCGGCACGCAGGTGCTGCGGATGGCGCTGCCGTCCTACTGCCAGGACGATCCGGCGCTGGCCCGGGTGATCGACGAGGCCGCTGCCGACGTGATCCTTGACGGCATCGGTAACCGCACCGTCGCGGACCTGCTGCCGCGCAACCGTCCGGACCTGCCGGCGGTCAGCGCCGACGCCACCCTGCTCGAGGTCGCCTCGGTAATGGCCCGCTCGAATGTGCCGCTGGTCGCTGTCGTCGACCGCGACCGGGTGATGACCGGCGCGATCACCCTGGATGGGCTGCTCGACCGGATGCTCGGCACCTGAGCGTCAGAAGAATCGCAGCCACAGATACGGCACCGAGATTGCCACCGAGATCACGGTGACGACGAGACCGTACTTGGTGAATCCCCAGAACGTGATCTTGTGGCCGGCACGGTCGGCGATGCCGAGCACCACCACGTTCGCCGAGGCGCCGACGGCGGTGGCGTTGCCGCCGAAGTCAGCCCCGATGGCGAGCGCCCACCACAGCACCTGAGCCTTACCGATCCCACCTTCGGCGTTCACCAGTTCGCTCACGATCGGGCTCATCGTCGCCACGTACGGGATGTTGTCCACGATCGCCGACAACCCGGCCGAGGCCCACAGCAGCAACATGGTGGCCGGCCACAGCTTGCCCTCGACGGCCTCGGTCGCCGATCGGGCGATGCTGTCGATCACTCCGGTGGCAACCAGTGCTCCGACCATGATGAACAGGCCGGCGAAGAACACCAGCGTCGGCCACTCGACGTCCTTGGCCACGTCTTCCGCGTTCAGCCGGGACAACGCCAGGAGCAGCAGGCCGCCGAGTATGGCCACCACCGATGGCTCCAGGTGCAGCACCGTATGCAGGCTGAACGCGAGCAGCACCGCGGCGAGGACCACCAGGCTGATCACGACGAGGCGGCGGTCGCGAATCGCGTCCGCTTCCCGCAGCGCCATCACCCGGGCGGCGCGCTCGGCGTCGTAGCGGAACGCCTTGTGGAACATGATCCGGCACAGGCCGATGAACACGACGAGCACGATCAGCACCAGCGGGGCCATGACGTTCAGGAAGTCGGTGAAACTCAACCCCGACCGGCTGGCGATGATGATGTTCGGTGGGTCGCCGACCAGCGTGGCCGCGCCACCGACGTTGGACGCCATGACCTCGGCGATCAGGAACGGGACCGGCGGCACTCCGAGCCGCTCGCAGACCAGCAGCGTCACCGGTGCCACCAGCAGCACTGTGGTGACGTTGTCCAGCGCCGCCGACACCACGGCGGTCACCACGACCAGGATGACCATGATCGGGAACGGGCGGCCCCGGGCCTTCTTCGCGCTCCAGATCGCCAGGTACTCGAACAGGCCGGTGCGTTTCAGCACGCCGACGATCAGCATCATCCCCAGCAGCAGGAAAATGACGTTCCAGTCGATGCCCGCCTCTTCGGAGAAGAACGCGTGCTCGGCGTCGGTGGCCCCGATCGCCAGCATGATCGACGCACCACCCAGAGCCACCGCCACCCGGTTGATCTTCTCCGTGGCGATCAGGACGTAGGCGGCGGCGAACACGGCCACCGCGATCCAGGCCAGGGTGCTCATTCGGCGCTTCTCCTGTTCTGGTCAGCCATCGTCGCAACGCCGACCAGACTTCCCGGCACACCTGAGATCAACCTATCAGCCTGGCCGGTCGGCAACGGGCGTGCCGACCCCGGGCGAAGGGGCAGCCCCGGCGGTGACATCGCCACTGCCGGCCAAGGGCTTGCGGGACAAGCGCCCCGGCCGGCGGGAGCGCCAGGTCCTTTCGATCGCACCTGGGCGGTCAGCGATGGCATGCGGTAGGGAACGCTGCGGGTACCACGTTCTGTCGGCCGCCATGCCGGCGATGGCCGGCTCACCGTGGGGTGATCAGTGGGGCGTAGTCGGTGCGCCTGAGCGGCTGGTCGGACAGTGATCCGTCGGCGCGGGGCACGCCTAACGGTCTGCCGTCGCGCAGGAACGTCACGCTGGTGACGTCATCGCGGCTGGTGAGGGTGCAGACGATCTGCCCGAAGGCGAGGACCTCGTCGCTGCGGCCGGCGTCGTCACCGGGTTCGTCGACCGCGACTCGGGCCTGGCCGCCGGTCACTGTCGCACCGGCGGCATTGACGGCCCCGGGCAGCGCGCTGGTCAGGTCGGTGTCGCGTTCGGCCCCGGTGGGCCCGGCGAGCAGGTGCCGCAGGTGGTCCTCGATGGTGGGTAAGCGGTCCACGCGCCGGAGCACCGGGACGATCCGATTGTCGCGGACCAGGCAGAGGGTCTCGGTGGCTGGGCCGGCCGGCGCGGTCTCGACCGGGGCGGAGGTCGGGAACGGCCCGCGCGGTGGTTGCACGGCGCGGGGTGCGTCGTCGGTGGGGATGCCACAGCCGCTCAGCAGCGCGACGAGTCCCACGGCGAGGAGACGGCGACGGTTCACGTCAGACTCTCCGCCAGCGTGACGCGGAAGCGAGCACCCCCGCCGGGGCGGTCGCTGACCGTAATGTGTCCGCCGTGTGCGGCGGCGTGCTGGGCGACCAGTGCGAGGCCGAGGCCGGTGCCGTCGCCGGCACCGCGGGTGTGGGCGGCTCGCCCGCGGACGAAGCGGTCGAAGATCACCTCTCGGTCCTCGACGGGCACGCCCGGGCCCTCGTCCTCGACCTCGATGACGCCCGCGCTGCCGTCGCGGTCGAGCAGCACACTCGTCGGCCCACCTCCGTAGGTCACGGCGTTGTCCAACAGGTTCGCCAGCACCTGCGCGACGCGCCGCGCCTCGACCAGCCACGTCGCGGACACCTCCGGTGCGAGGCGGACAATCGACGCGGGCAGGTCCAGGGCGTGGCAGGCGTCCCGGGCCAGCGCCGCCACGTCCACCGGCGCACGGTGGGCGGGCTGGTCGCTGCGGGCCAGGTCGATCAGGTCGTTGACGAGCCGCTGGAAACGGTCGATCTCGTCCGCGACCAGCCCCGCCGCGATCGCCGTCCGTTCGTCCTGCTGTTCGCGACGACGGGCCAGGACGCTGGCCGCGGCGGCGAGGGTCTGCAACGGGGAGCGCAGCTCGTGGCTGACGTCGGCGGCGAAGCGGCGGTCACGCTGGATGCGGTGCGCGAGCCGGTCGACCATCTGGTTGAACGACGAGGACAGGCGGGTCAGGTCCGGGTCGCTGGCCGTGTCGAGACGGGCGGTGAAGTCGCCGGCGGCGATCTTCTCGGCGGCGTCAGCGACGGCAGTCAGCGGGCGCAGCCCGTGCCGGGTGGCGTACCAGCCGAGGGCCGCGCCCGAGCCGGCGACCATGATCGCGACCGTGGTCAGCGCGAGCGCCAAGACCTGAAATGTCTCCTCCAGCTCGCGCAGCGAGTTGACCTCGAAGTACGTCGCCGTCGCCGAGAGGGGCACACCGACGACCAGGGCGGATTGCCCGTCGATGCGGATCCGCTGCACCGCCGGCTTCCCGGACGCCACGAGACGTCGCAGGTCGACGGGAATGGCGGCAGTGGGGCCGGGATCCGCGGTGCGGGCGTACCACTCGCCGTTGAGGTGCAGCACCGGGCGGCGGCCGCCACCGGTGTCCAGCGACCGGAGCACCTGCACGACGTCGGGGGTGTCGGTGTCGATCCCGGCACGCACGACGGTCGCGTCGAAGTACGCGGCGCGCAGGGCCGTGCGTTCCCGCTCGTCGATCAGGGAGCGGCGGGTCAACTCGTACGAGACCAGAGCCATCGATGCGGCGAGCAGGAGCGCGCCGACGGCGAACGCGGCGGTGACCCGGGTACGCAGGCCGAGGCGGCGTCTCATCGCTGCAACTTGTAGCCCAGACCCCGCAGGGTGACCAGATGTCGCGGGTTCGCCGGGTCCGACTCGATCTTCTGCCGCAGCCGGCCCACGTGCACGTCGACGAGCCGTTCGTCTCCGCTGTCGTACCCCCAGACCCGTTCGAGCAGTTGCTGACGGGACAGCACCCGGCCCGCGTGTTCTGCCAACTCGCACAGCAGCCGAAATTCGGTGCGGGTCACCGACACGGGTTGGCCGGCCCGGCGAACCTCTCCCCCGTCCGGGCTGATCTCCAGCTCGCCGACCACGAGCACGAGCACGGGCTCCGGCGCGTGCCCTGCGATGCCGCTACGGGCGCGGCGGCGCAGGGCGCGCAGCCGAGCGGTCAGTTCCTTGATCGCCACCGGCTTGACGACGTAGTCGTCGGCGCCAGCTTCGAGGGCGGCGACGATGTCATGGGTGTCGTCGCGGGCACTGACCACCACGATCGGCACGTCATCGTCACGGCGCAGTTGCCGGATGCACTCGAAGCCGTCGAGGCCGGGCAACATCAGGTCGACAAGCACGTAGTCGGCCGGGTCGCGGCGCTGCGCGCGTAGACCCTCCTCGGCCGTTGCCGCGCCCACCGCGTCGTAGCCTTCCTCCTCCAGTGCGAGCAACAACGCCAAACGGATGCGGTCGTCGTCCTCGATCACCAGTACGGCCGTCATACCCGGCATCATCCCCAGCCGACCGGCCGGCGGCCAACCGTGGCGGTCGGCTGACGGATTTGTCATGGAACTGTCACAGATCCGCGCGGTGACCGCCAAACCCGCCCGGCAGGGTGACAGGCGACCGCATCCGCGAGGGAGAGGGGTATTCCTGTGACAGGGCCACTGGCAAGTACGCCGTGCACGCTACCGCTGGTCGAGGTGTGCCTCACCGAGTTCGACCTGGCCTGTCTGCCGGCAACCGGAACAGTCTTCGACCGTTTGCTGGCCCTCCATCCCGCACAGGTGGTGGTCGACCTGTCCGGGTGCCGGCACATCGACGCCGCTGCCATCGGCCTGCTGCTCGATGTGCACCGGCGGCTGGCCCGCGCCGACGGGGTCCTCACCGTCCGCGACCCGAACCCACGCATCCGGCGCATCCTGCACACCGCCCGTGTGGACCAGATCCTGCCGGTCGTCGACACGGCCCCATCGTCGCCGCCCGGCACCCTCCCGGCCGGGCACGAACCCACCCCCATACCGCCGACGCTTCTCGCTCATGGTCGCGCCTCGGTGAAGGTCGCTCACTGACGATCGCCAGCGAGACTCACCTTGCCCACCATCGGGCGCAACGGCCCATTAGCGCCGAAAACGTCAAGCTCGAGAGCCCGCCTCCGCTTCGGCTCTGCACGGTTGCCGTGTCGCACCGCCTGGAGAGACACGGACCCAGGAAGGACCAGCAGAATGACCGTTGTCCCGGACGACCACCTGATGACCCTGATCTGCGACACCTGCGGCGACACCCTCAAGGCCACCGCGTGCGTGCTCCCCGACGCGGAGGTCGTCTGGACCCTGGTGTCGGAACAGGGCTGGAGCGGTTCCCCGTTCGCCACCGGTCCGCACCGCTGCCCGCACTGCAGCCTGCTGCCGCTCCCAGGCGGCGGCCACGCGTCGTGCGGTGACCACGGTCCTGGCGGCATCCTCGGCATCGACCACCTCGACGACGTGACAGTCGTCGCCGCGACCGGTGACGTCGATCTCGACACCGGTGACACCCTACGCACCGCTCTGCGACACGCGGCCGACATGGGCGGACATGTGGTGGTCGACCTGAGCCGAGTGCACCTCATCGACTCCACCGGCCTCGGGCACCTCGTCCGCGCCCACCGCGATGCCCGCGACCGCGGGGTCACGCTCTGCCTGGCCGCGCCGTCGCGGTTCATCCGCACCGTCCTGCACACCATGCGCCTGGACGGGGCGTTCCCGATCTTCGACAGCCGTGACGACGCCCTTGCCCAGCTGTCCACGGGCGTGATCAGCGCGCCGATGGCCTCCACGGCCGCCACCGCTACCCGGGCCTGATCGACGGCGGCACCACCGGGCCCCTGCCTCGCACCGGCAGCAACGAGAAGACCGCAGCAGCGAGAAGACCTTCGAGGAGTGCCCATGACCGTCGCCGGTCTCGTCACTGCGCTTGTGGTCGGCGTCGCCGTCGGCGTGCTCGGCAGGTTCATCGTCCCGGGACGCCAGGAGGCCCCGATCTGGCTGACCGTGGCCGTCGGGGTTGTCGCAGCGCTGGCTGGCACCATCGTCGCTCAGCTGACTGGCATCAGCACCGGTGGCCTCAACGTCCTGGCCCTGATCCTCCCTATCGGTCTCGCGGGCGTCGGGGTGGCACTGGTCGCCGCCACCGCCACCCCGATGGGCCCCGCTCCGCGGGCACCCGAAGCGGGGCGGCACGAGCACGAGGGGTCGCGGCCCCCATTCGACGCACGCCGACAAGAACGATGGCCGCTTGATGTGGACGAGGAGAAACCAACCCCACCCTGCGCCCAGCAGCCCAACCACAAGGAGCTCCCGTGTATGTGCCATGGCCGTTACCAGGCGAGAACTGGTTCGACGACGCGTCGGACCAACCCGAGCCGGACCACGAGGATCTACGGATCGAGGCGCTGGTCGCGCAGCGGTTGAGCAGCGACTGGACCACACGGTCGCAGCAGATCGTTGTGGCCGTACAGAACCGGGTGGTGATTCTTCTCGGTCTGGTCAGTGACACGAACGCGCGGCAGGTCGCCGGCGAACTCACCTGGGACGTGCCCGGTGTCTTCGACGTCTGCAACACGCTGCGGCTGGTGGGCCAGCGGCGCGGCCGCCGGTGAGCGTGCCCGGGCCGGCACCCGCAGACCGTGAGCCGGTGTGAATCGAGATGGTCAGTCCCTGATGGCACTGTCGATCACGGTGGCGACCCGTTCGGCAGGCGTGGTCGTACTGTTGCTCCGCGGCTCGATGCGTCTGGCGGACGCCGACAGCTTTCGGATGGCGCTGGCGCGGGTCCTACATGCGCATCGTCCGGCCAAGGTTCAGGTGGATTTCGCCGCCGTGACGGAGATTGACTCGGGGCCCCCGTGCTGGTGACCGACGCCGCGCGGGAAGCAGCGCGTCACTCACCGACTGGGTGACCCGGGTGTCATGGTCGGGCTGGTGGTGCCTGGCTCGTGCAGCGGGTTCACCCGCGCCCGTCTCGCGGATGGGCGGGCCTGGTGGGACCTGAGCTTGCCTGCTCACCGACTTGAGCGGGCCAGCCCAGCAGGCGAGCACCGAGCACGGCTGCCTGCAGGGTGAAGCGTTGCGTGGGCTCGCCGGGGTGGTAGCCGGTCAGGTCCCGGATGCGGTCGAGTCGGTAGGTGATCGCGCGGACGGACAGGTGCATCTGCCGGGCGGTCGCGGTGTGGTTGCCCTGGTTGTCGAAGAGCACGGTCAGGGTTTCCAGGTACGGCTCGGCACCGCCGCGCGCCGTGGTCAGTGGCCCGAGGACTGTGGTCACCAGGTCGGTGATGGCGTCGCGGTCACGCAGGAGCACGGGGAAGACCAGCAGGTCGGCAGCATTGAGTACGGGCGTGGTGAAGCCGAGCCTGACGGCGTAGTCGAGGGTGTGGCGGGCCTCGTCGAGGGACGTGGCCAGGCCCTGGACGCCGGGTTGGGTGCGGCCGACGGCGATCTGCCAGTTGCCCGCGCCGAGTTCGGTGAGGAGCAGGTGGGCGAGTTCGGCCGCGATGCCGCGTAGGCCGCCGGCGCTGATGCAGACCACGTCGCCGTCCCGGAGGGTGGTGAGGGTGTTGCCTTCGCCGAACCTGGAGGCCAACGCGGCGTCGATGCGGTGCGTGATGCCGGGAGTCAGGCCGGCCGCACGGGCGATGAGGACGGTGTGGGTGGCCGACAGGCGGATGCCGTACCGGTGTGCGCGCTCGGCCAGACCGCCCGGGTCGGCGCGGCCGGTGAGCAGGTCGTTGACGAATGCGGCACGTTCGTTGTCGTGGCGATCCAGCTCGGCGCGGTTCCGCCGGGCGTACCCGTCCACGGCATCGGTGAGCAGGACACGGGCGGTGTCCAGCAGTGTCTCTGCGCGGGAATGCACGGCGACGGCGGTGTCGGTCGACGCGACCGGGGTGGCGCTCCAGTGGACGGTGATGGCATCCAGCAGACCGGCAACAAGCTCGCGCAGCGTCAGCCCCTCATCCGCTGCGCGGGCACCCAGGTTGACCGCTGCCTGACGCCGGGCACTGGCCGGGACGGACAGCAGATCCTGGCAGTTGGCCGCCAGCCAATTGTCCTCGCTCATCGGCTGTTCCTTGTCGGCGTGCTGGTGGCCGCCGGAAACCGGAGGCCACCAGCCTCACGTCTACACACCGATGTCGCGGCGGTCGAACACGATGACTCCGGCGGTCGTGGTTGCCGCACCGAGGAGCACGAGGGCGAGAAGCTCGGCCGGGTGCCAGCCGGTGTGCAGCGGGTCGGTGCCGATGAAGTAGTGGAACGGTGACAGCCAGCGCACCCAGTGCCACCCGTCGAGCATGCCGCCGATGGCGTTGGCCATGTACGTGGCCACGGCAAGGCCACCGGTGATCGCGAGGACGGCAGCCCGTTTTCCGGTGGCGGCGCCAACGAGGAAGGCGACGCGGCGAAGCTCCACACCAGGGCGACCAGGCCGGCGGAGGCGGCGGCGACGTTGGACAGAGGGATGTCCATGCCGATCCAGGGAACAATGATCATCAGCAGTATCCCGGGGATGGCGGCGATCCCGGTGAGCGCGCTGCCGGCGGCGGCCACCCGTTGCCAGGCGAATGAGGCTCGCGTGACCGGGTTGGCCAGCATCAGCTCCATGCCGCCGTCCTCCTCCGGCCGAGCGATCGTGCGGGCCGCCAGCGTGATGGCGCACATCAGGACCAGCAGTGGGCCGACCAGGCTGAAGATGGTCGCCTGCAGATAGCCGGCAGGCGAGAGCATGTCGGCGATGCCGAGGAAGTCCAGCATGCCCTGGGGCAGAGCGTCCTGCTTCAGCTCCGCGGCTCCCTGGAACTGGCTGTAGAAAGAGGCGTAGATGCCGGTGAAAGCGGCGACGCCGCCGGCCCAACCGATCAACGCCAGGCGGTCGTCACGCCAGGTCTTACGCACCAGCGCGGGAAGCATCGCCGGCTCCTTCCCCGTGGTAGTAGAACGACAGGAACGTCTCTTCCAGGTCGGGCTCGGCCGACAACATGTCCACCACCTCATGACGCGCCGCCGCCTTGATCAGCGGGTCGATGCGGCCGTCGATCGTGCACTTCAGCACCGGTCCCGACACGACCACGTCGCTCACTCCGGGCAGGCCGCTGAACTCGGCTGGGTCCACCGGGTCGTGGAAGTGGATCTCGACGGCGCGGACTGCCCGCTTCCCCAGTGACTCAACCCGCTCGACCGCGGCCAACTGGCCGTCGCGGACGATGGCGACCCGGTCGGCGGCCTGCTGCACCTCGGCCAGGACATGAGAGGACATGAAGACGGTCTGCCCAGCAACACTGGCGTCGCGGACCATGGCCAGGAACTCCTGCTGCATGAGTGGATCCAGCCCACTGGTCGGCTCATCCAGGACCAGCACCGCCGGCCGGTGCATGAACGCCTGCACCAGGCCGACCTTCTGCTTGTTGCCCTTACTCATCGTCCGTACCGAACGCGAAAGGTCCAGGTCGAGCCGCTCCGCGAGCGCCGTCACCTGCGCCCAGGCCACGCCGCCGCGTGCCGCAGCGAAGAAGCGCAGCAGGTCTTCCGCCTTGTCCCGCCCGGGAAACACGAGTTCGCCGGGCAGGTAGCCGATCTGACGGTGCAGTGCGGCCTTGTCCCTGCGCGGGTCGAGCCCGAGCACAGTCGAATGTCCACGAGTGGGGCGCAGGAAGTCCAACAGCAGCCGGATCGTGGTGGTCTTCCCGGCTCCGTTCGGTCCCAGGAATCCCACCACCTCCCCGGCCCGAACCTCCAGGCTGAGACCCTCGATACCGCGGCGCTGACCATAGAACTTGGTCAGGTCCTCGGTGAGTAGGGCGATGTCGCTTGTCATGCCCACATCGTCGCTGGTCTTCCTACCCGGCATCCAGGTCAGCATCCGGCCGACATACCGCTGAGGCCGTTGCCGAACGTCGGAAGCCAGTAGTCCGATCACCAGACCGGGGTGCCTCCGCGCCGCGACCGCCGGGAGTACTCTCACCTCAGGAGCGCCGGGAAGTCTGGTCGGCAGGTCATGTCGTGCTGCGGCTCTGGAGGCTCCGATGGGCGTTTCTGCCCTGCGCACCGAACATCTGTCCAAGCGGTACGGGCGGCTACTTGCCCTCGATGACCTCACCCTCGACGTCGCGGCGGGTGAGGTGTTCGGGTTTCTCGGCCCCAACGGCGCCGGGAAGTCAACGACTATCCGGCTGCTGCTCGGCCTTGCCCGACCCACCTCCGGACGGGCGTGGATCTTCGACACCGACGCCGCCGATGTCGCCGCCGCCCACAACAGGCTCGCCTACGTGCCGGCGGATGTGGCGCTGTGGCCACGGATGACCGGCGCCGAGGTGCTGGACCTGCTCGCCCGCATCGGCCCGGGCACGGACACCGCCTACCGCGAGGAGCTCATCCAACGATTCGCGCTGGACGTTTCCAAACCGGCCGGCACCTACTCGACGGGTAACCGGCAGAAGGTTGCTCTGATCGCGGCGTTCGCCACCCGGGCGCCTCTGCTGGTGCTGGACGAGCCGACCAGTGGCCTGGACCCGCTCATGGAACTGCAGTTCCGACAGGCGGTCGGGGTTGCCCGCGACAACGGGCAGACAGTGTTCCTCAGCTCCCACCAGCTCGCCGAGGTCGAGGCCGTCTGCGACCGCGTCGGCATCCTGCGCGCCGGTGAACTGGTGGAGGTGGCGTCCGTCGCACAGCTGCGTCGACTGCACCACACCGAGGTGGCCGCGACGTTCACCGGCACGCCACCGGACCTCGCCGGCGTCCACGGCGTCCACGACCTGCACGCAGACGGCGGCGCGACCGTGCGGTTCACCCTGAGCGGCTCCCCCGCCGCGGCGCTGCGCGCCCTGGCCGACGCTGATGTGGCGACGATCGTCGTCCGGGAGCAGAGCCTCGAGGAGATCTTCCTCGCCTACTACGGGCAGAACGCCCAATGATCGCGACCACGGCGGCAGCAGCCGGCCCGGAGCGAGTGCTGAGGGGGCTCGCAGTACGCCAGGTGCGCCGTGGTGCTCTGGTCGTGACCGCTGTGTGCGCGGGCATGTCTGCCCTGGTCGTGGTCGGCTACCACAGTGAGGCACTGGATCCGGCCGCCCTGGCGGCGCTGGCCCGCAACTCCGCGATCCGCACCCTGTTCGGCGAACCGGTCGCGCTCGACCAGGCGGGCGGGTTCACGGTGTGGCGGACGGGCACCGTCCTGGCCGTCCTGCTGGGGGTGTGGGCGATGCTGGCCGCCACCCGGATCACCCGTGGGGAGGAGGGCGCTGGCCGGTGGGGTCTGTTGCTGTCCGGCCGCATCACCCTCGCCGAGGCGGTCCGCCAGCACCTCGGTGTGCTGGCCGTCGTTCCGGTCCTCGTTGGAGCGGCGACCGCAGCGGCGATGATCGCTGCGGGCGTGGACGCCACGGGTTCGTTGTTGCAGGGCACCGGCCTCGCTGCCGTCGGGCTCTTCTTCGTCGCCGTCGGGGGCGTCACCGCGCAGCTGTTCGCCAGCCGGTCGGCGGCCAACGGTGCCGCGGCCGCCGTCCTGGTCGTCGGGCTCCTCACGCGGATGGTCGGCGACGGTGTGCCCGCGCTGGCCTGGCTTCGGTGGCTGTCCCCGTTCGGCCTCTTGGCGCTGACCCGCCCGTTCGACAGCAATCGAGGGTTGCCGGTGTCGGTGCTGGCGTTCGCCGGGGTGCTGCTGCTGGCCCTCGCCGGTCGGCTTGCGGCGCGGCGTGACGTCGGCGCGGCGATTCTTGCTACGGCCGGCAGCCGGCCGGCGCGTACCGCATTGCTCGGTTCGGTGCCCGCCTTCGCGGTACGGCGTACGGTTCGGCCGCTGGCCGCATGGTCGGCCGGGATCGGCGCGTATTTCCTGCTCCTAGGTCTGATCGCCCGGTCCATGGCCGAGTTCCTGACCGGCAACCCGGAGTTCGCGACGATGGCGGCCCAGGCCGGCTTCCCGGCGCTCGACACGGTCGAGGGCTACGCGGCCACCCTGTTCGCGCTGTTGGCCGTTCCGGTCGGGGTGTTCGTCGCCGTGCGGCTCGCCGCCGTCGCCGCGGACGAGAATGCCCGGCGTCTCACCCTGCTACTGGCCGCACCGGTGACCCGGGTACGGCTGTTGGCGGCCGAGGCGGCCGTCGCTGGCTGTGCCGCGCTGGTCCTGATCACGGAGGCGGGCGTCGCCATGTGGGCCGGTACGGCCATTGTCCATGCCGGTCTTGGGGCCGGTGAGGCGCTCGCCGGCGCCTGGAACGTCGTGCCGATCGTGCTGCTGTGTCTGGGAGCCGCCGTCCTGGCGCTCGGATGGGCGCCGCGCGCCGTCGCGGCGATCGGCGCTCTTCCGGCCGCCGGCGGGTTCCTGTGGCAGGTCCTTGCCGACAGCGTCGACGCGCCCTCCTGGATCCGTGCGCTGTCTCCGTTCGCGCACCTGGCCGCGGTGCCGGCCACCGCGCCGGCCTGGGTCGCGGCGTCCGTGATGGCCGGCATCGCGGCGGCAGGAGTGGTCGCCGGAATCATCGGCTACCGTCGGCGTGACCTGTGTGCCTGAGCGGGGTCGCCGTCGCGACCGCCGTTCACCGCTTCAGGGGGCGCAGCCGGTTGTTGACGTCGTGCACTCCCGGAATGCTCCAGGCGCGGGCATCGGCCTCCGTGCTCACGTCAGTGCAGGTGACCGTGCCCTCCAGGATGACCACACCGTTCTGCACTTCGATGCAGATGCGTTCGTGACGCAACTGGGGATCCCGCTGCATACGCTCAAGCAGCCGGAAGGCCAGACGGGCATCGATCGAGGCCGGCGCGGTTTGGAACAGCGATGGAGTGTCGTCGGGAAGGAACCAGGGGACGTAGGTCACGGTGTCTCCTCAGAATCGCTTCGGTGTCTCGGCGGTCGCGCGCGGCCGCCGAGACACCGGCCGGGGGGTGGGGGGAGCCGGGAGTCAGCGTCGGGTCGGGGGCACCGGGTACGGCGGAGCGACCCCACTCGGGTTGAAGAACGGCGCATAGCCGTAATACCAGTACACGTCCTCGTAGTAGCCGGTCTCCTCGACGACCTCCGGGTCGTACGTCGGGGCCTGCTCGATCTTCTGCCGGGTCAGGTCGACCCGCACCGTGTCGTCGGTGACGTCGCTGACCGCCTCGACGGGGATGAAGGTGGCGGTGGCGCCGATACCGAGAACTCCCCCGTGCTCGACTCGCAGGAACCGCACCTTGTGTTCCTCGCGATCGATCAGCAGGTCGTCGACCTTGCCCAGGTCGTCACCGTCGGCGTCGAGGACGTGCCGGCCGCGCACGTCCTGCTCGGCAGCCGCGATCGTCTGCCCGGAGTCACCGAGCTTGACCAGAATCGCCGTGATGTCGTGTGGCATGAACTGCTCCTTCCGTAGCGTCTGCTCCCTTTGCGCTACCCGCATGACGTCGCGGACTAGACGACGAAACGATGACGGTTCCTGCCCACTTTCGTGACGGCCGATGGTGCCTGTCCGTTACTACCGCTGGAAACGCGGGTAGCGGATCACCACGACCCGGGGGGGGTGTGCGGGGCGACGGCGGCACCGTCACCCTCAGCGGCAAAACTGACGCCGGTAATCTTGATCGAGTACGACCTGTACGCATATGTCCGCCAGCCGAGGGGGGACCATGCCCGATCAGATCGACCTCGCTCGCCTGCGGGAGCTGCTCGACGGGCCCTGGGCCAAGGTTCGCAACGCGCACCGGGACCACCTCGACGAGCGTTTCCTCCCGGTGTACGGCGAGACCGGTGACCAGGCACGTGAGCGGATCACCCGACTGCTCGGCGAACTCCCCGCAGAGCTGGGTATGGCGTCGGCCTTCCCCACCGAGTACGGCGGCAAGTCCGACGTCGGCGCGTCGATCATCGCCAGTGAGATGCTGGCGCAGGTCGACCTGTCGCTGATGGTCAAGGCGGGCGTTCAGTGGGGCCTGTTCGGCGGCGCGGTCGCGGCCCTCGGCACCCGCCGCCACCACGACGCCCATCTCCGGGACATCGTCTCGGGCAAGATCTTCGGCTGCTTCGCCATGACCGAGACGGGGCACGGCTCCGATGTCCAGCAGCTGCGCACCACCTGCACGTACGACCCCCGGACGCGGACCTTCGACCTGCACACCCCGCACGAGGCGGCCCGCAAGGACTACATCGGCAACGCCGCCCGGGACGGGCGGATGGCGGTGGTCTTCGCGCAGCTGATCACGAACGGTCAGTGGCACGGTGTACACGCGTGGTTGGTGCCGATCCGCGACGCGCAGGGCAACCCGCTGCCCGGCGTGCGCATCGGCGACGCCGGGCCCAAGGCTGGCCTGCTCGGCGTGGACAACGGGCGGCTCACCTTCGACCACGTACAGGTGCCGAGGGACATGCTGCTGGACCGCTACGGTCAGGTCGCGCAGGACGGGACGTACTCCAGCCAGATCGAGAACGACTCTCGGCGCTTCTTCACCATGCTCGGCACCCTGGTTCGCGGCCGGGTGAGCGTGGGCGGCGCGGCGTCGGCGGCCACGAAGTCGGCGCTGACCATCGCGGTGCGCTACGGCGACATCCGGCGCCAGTTCGGCACGCCCGACGCGGAGCGGGAGGTGCTGCTCAACGACTACCTGGCCCACCAGCGCAAGCTGCTGCCCGCCCTGGCCACCACGTACGCGCTGCACTTCGCCCAGACCGAGCTGGTCGCCGCGCTCAGTGAGGTGCAGGGCGGCGACGGGCCGGTCGACGACCACCGGCAACGGGAGCTGGAATCCCGGGCCGCCGGTCTCAAGGCCGCGCAGACCTGGCACGCGACCCGCACCATCCAGATGTGCCGCGAGGCGTGCGGCGGCGCCGGCTACCTGGCCGAGAACCGGCTACCCAGCCTCAAGGCCGACACCGACGTCTTCACCACCTTCGAGGGCGACAACACGGTGCTGCTGCAACTGGTTGCCAAAGGGCTCCTCACCGGCTATCGGGACGAGTTCGGCTCGCTGGACGGCTGGGGGCGCGCCTCCTTCGTCGCCGAGCAGGTCCGCGAGATGGTGCTCGAACGCACCGCCGCGCGGTCGGTCATCGAGCGGCTGATCAGCGCCGTGCCCGGCCGCGACGAGGAGGTAGCCGTCACCGACCGCGGCTGGCAGCTCAAGACCTTCGAGGACCGCGAAAGGCATCTCCTCGACGGTGCGGTCCGCCGCCTGCGCAACGGCGCGGCCACGAAGAAGGACCAGCCCTTCGACATCTTCAATGACGTCCAGGATCACGTCCTGACCGTCGCCGCCGCGCACATCGACCGGGTCACCCTGGAGGCGTTCGTCGCCGGCATCGAGGACACCGCCGACCCGGCGGTCCGGGCGCTGCTCTGCCGAGTCTGTGACCTGTACGCGCTCAGTGTCATCGAAGCCAACAAGGGATGGTTCCTGGAGCACGGCCGTTTCACGCCGGCCCGCTCCAAGGCCATCACCGGCGTGGTGAACGGCCTGCTCAAAGAACTGCGCCCGCACCTGCGGACCCTGGTGGACGGTTTCGCCATCCCGGACACCTGGCTGCACGCCGCGATCCTGCGCGAGGAACCCCGCCGGCAGGAGGCGATGGCGGCCCAGGCCGCCGCCGGTGATCCACAGGCAGCGCTCCCCTAGCCGGGGTCGCGCCGAGCATGCAGACCACCGCGACGGGTCTCCTGTCGGCGATGACTATGCCTGCAACCTCTTCCTCTCCGGAGAACAGGACATGGTCTTCTCCGGCCAACTGGGCGAGGCTACCGAAAGCGACCGGGCGATGATCATCGCCTCCGGACTGATCAGCAATGCGCGCTGCACCCCCGCACAGACATCGACATCACCGTCACCGCGATGGGAAACGCCCTACCGTCTGGGCCGTTATCGACAAGGCCGACGGATGATGCGGACCAGCGGGCCGGATCACCCGTCGACGGATGCCCTGTCCCCATCCCGCCGCCGGGGGCGCGGCGCCGAGCGGGGCTTGGCGATCCGCTGATTGTCAACGCTGGCCGAGGTGCGGGTGGTGGCGCCGGCCAGCAGCCGGGCCGAGTTGACCAACCCCACCAGGCTGAACGCCTGCGGCGTGTTGCCGAGGTGACGCCCCGTGGCCGGATCACACTCCTCCGCGAGCAGGCCCACGTCGTTACGCAGTGCGAGCAGCCGCGCGAAGAGTTGCTGCGCCGCGTCCGTTCGGCCGATGCCCCACAACGCGTCGACCAGCCAGAAACTGCACGCGAGGAATGCGCCTTCAGGACCCGGGAGCCCGTCGTCACTGCCGTGCTCGGGGCGGTAGCGCAGCATGAAGCCTTCGACGCAGAGATTTCGCTGCACCGCCTCGACGGTGCCCACCACTCGCGGGTCGTCCCAGGCGAGGAAGCCAGCCCGTGGGATGAGCAGTAGCGCGGCGTCCAGAGCCGGATGGCCGTACGACTGGGTGAAGGTGTTCCGCGCGGGGTCGAAACCTCGCTCGCACACCTCCCGGTGGATCTCGTCCCGGATCGTCCGCCACCGGTCCACCGGGCCGTCCAGGCCGTGCTCCTGCACCGCCCGGACCGCCCGGTCGAACCCGGCCCAGGCCATCACCTTCGAGTGGACGAAGTGTCGGCGCGGCCCCCGACCTCCCAGAGGCCGTTGTCCGGCTGACGCCAGGTGCGCTCCAGGTGGTCCAGCAACGCCCGCTGTACGTCCCATGCAGCCTCGGTCGCCGCGATTCCCGCCTCCCGACTCAGGTGCAGCCCGTCGAGCACTTCGCCCCAGACGTCCAACTGGAGTTGTCGGCGGCCGCGTTACCCACCCGGACCGGTGCCGCCCCCTGGTATCCCTTCAACCACGGCAGGGAGCTCTCCGGTAGACGGCGGGTGCCGTCCAACCCGTACATGATCTGCAGGTCCGCCGGATCGCCGGCGACGGCCCGCAGCAGCCAGTCCCGCCACGCCCGGGCCTCGTCGACGTACCCGGTGCCCAGCAGCGCCTGCAGTGTGAAGGTGGAGTCGCGCAGCCAGCAGTACCGGTAGTCCCAGTTGCGCGGCCCGCCCAGCTGCTCCGGCAGTGACGTGGTGGCGGCAGCCACGATGCCACCGGTCGGCGCGTAGGTGAGCGCCTTGAGCAACACCAGGGATCGTCTGACTTCCGCTGCCCACGGGCCCTCGTAGTCGCAGCGGGCAATCCACTCGCGCCAGAACCGTTCGGTGGCGTGCAGCGCGCGGCGGGCCTCGACCGGCTGCGGCGGCGGCTCATGCGAGGGCCGGTGAGTGAGCACGAAGGCGACCGACTCGCCCGCCCCCACCGTGAACTCGGCCGTGGTGGTGCTGTCGTCGGTGGACAACGGCACCGCCGCGTGCAGCCAGGCGGCGTCCGGCCCGGCCACCGCCGCCAGATCGTTGTTCCGCTGCCGGATCCAGGGGGTGATATGACCGTAGTCGAAGCGCAGCCGCAACCGCATCGCCATCGGCACCCGTCCCGAGACGCCCTCGACGACACGTACCAGGTCGGCGGCTTCGCCCCTGGGCGGCATGCAGTCGACAACCCGAACGACGCCGTCTGGTGTCTCCCACTCGCTCTCCAGCACCAGGCTGTCCCCCCGGTACCGCCGGCGGGTCGCGGGACCGCCCTCGGCAGGACCGAGCCGCCAGTGGCCGGCGCTGTCGTCGTGTAGCAGAGCGGCGAAGCAGGCTGGCGAGTCGAAGCGGGGCAGGCACAACCAGTCGACGGAGCCGTCACGCGCCACCAAGGCGGCGGTCTGCAGGTCTCCGATGACGGCGTAGTCCTCGATCGGTGCGGGCACGCGGTTCTTCCCTCATTCGAAGGTCAGTACGACTTTGATGTCGTCCGGTTCGGGGCGTACCGCGTCGGCATAACGGCTCAGCGGCACCCGTCGGCTGATGAGTAGTTCCAGCCAGTTCCGGTCGGCGGCGGCCAACGCCTGGGCGGCGGCGGTGTAGTGGCGCAGGTTCGCGTTGACCGAACCGATCACCACATCGTTCTCCAGGACCAGGTCCCGGTTGGCGGCGCCCGCGTCGATGGGAATCCGGCGCCCAGCGGAGGACACCCCGGTGAGGCAGACGATGCCGTACGGTGCGGTGCCGGCGATGACATCGAGGACCACCCGCCCGACGCCGGTGGCCTCCAGCACGACGTCGGGCTGGATCTTCTCGGCGACCTCCGAAACGGGCGCGTGATGATAGGTCGCGCCGAGGGCGGCCACCGCTGCCGGCTTCGGCCCGTCGGCCACCACGTCGAGCACATGGACGTCGAGTCCGCGCTGCGTACCCAGCAGCGCCCCCAGCAGGCCGATCGGGCCGGCACCGGTCACGAGTACCCGCTGCGGCGCGAACCAGGACCGCTGCCCCACCCGTTCGATCTGTTCCCACGCCTTGGCCACAACCGTGGTCGGTTCCATGAGCACACCCACGGACTCCAGAGCTGGTTCGAGCCGGACCGCGTAGTCGGTCTCGACCGTCCACAACTCACTGCCGTAGCCGTCGCGCTCCTTGATCCCGCGTTCGGTGTACCGGCCGTTGCGGCACGTGTCGAACTCGCCCCGGGCGCACGCTCCGCAGGGCGCCGGGTCGGGGCGGCGGACCACCCCGACGACCAGGTCACCGGCGGTGAAATCCGTCCCTTCCGGCGCCCGACGGACACGCCCCAGCGACTCGTGGCCGAGCACCAACCGCTCGCGCCCTGCGGCGCCCAGCCATAGGCGCCGGAGATGATCTCCCGGTCGGTGCCGCAGACGCCCAGTGCCACCGCCTCGACGAGCAGTTCGCCCGGCCCGGCAACGGGATCGGGCACGTCGCGTACCTCGACGCTGTCGGGTCGTTCGGGTCGTACGGTCAACGCGCGCACAGTCGGCTCCTGCTCTGCTCTGCTCTGCTCTGCTCAGCTCTGCTCAGCGACGAATGAGTTCGGGGGCGGTGTCCAGCGGAACGGCCGCGCCGGGCACCAGCCCGAGCTGCACGGCCGGACGGGTGCCCGCCGCGCTGAAAAGCCAGTCGGCCACGGTGCGGGTTCGGTTGGCCGGCAGCGACAACAGGTGATAGCCGCGGGCGACGGCCCGGGCGACCGAACCGGTAAGCGGGACGTGCAGCGGGTTGGCGGTGGGCTGCCAGCCCCCGAGATCCACCACGAACCCGAGGTCGCGATGCCGGTAGGGCCGACGCCGGCCCACCCCGTACGACGCGGCGATGTTGTCCGCGGCGAGCCGGCCCTGCCGTACGGCGTGCTGGGCGGTCATCGGGGTGATCTCCCCTGGTCGGGACGGGTCCGGCACGGCGGCGGCGTCGCCGCACGCCAGGATCTCCGGGTGCCCGGGCACGGCGAGATACTCGTCGACGGTGATCCGCCCGCTCGTCACGGGCAGGCCGGTGGCCTCGACCAGCGGGTCGGGCCGGACCCCGACGCACCACACCAGCGTCCGGGACGGCACGAACCGGCCGTCGTTGAGCCGCACGCCGTCGGCGTCCGCCTCGGTCACCGACGTGCCCAGGCACACCTCAACGCCACGCTCGCGCAACACCCGCTCGGCGGCTGCGGACATCCGGTCGGCGAGAGCGGGCAGAACCCGCTCGGCGGTGTCCAACAGCAGCCAGCGGGGACGTACCGCGCCCAGCCGTGGGTGGCGGCGGGCGATTTCTCCGGTGAACAACTGCCCCTGCGCGGCGACCTCCGTGCCGGTGTAGCCGGCGCCGACCACGACGAACGTGCAGCGACTCGCCCGCTCGGCCGGGTCCTCGGTGGCGTCGGCGAGCTCGATCTGCTGGATCAACCGCTCGCGCAGGTGCACCGCCTCGGGGATGCCCCGGAACCCGTGCGCGTGATCGGCCACCCCGGGGATCGGCAGCAGCTTGTTGACGCTGCCCGCGGCCAACACCAGCCGGTGGTACGCCAGCCGCCCCTGGCGTCCGTCCGCATCGGTGTACGACACACTGCGGCCGTCCACGTCGACGCCGTCGACCTCACCCACCACCACCCGGACCCCGGGCAGCGTGTCCGCCAGCGGCACCGCGACCCGGCGCGGGTCCAGCACACCTCCGGCCACCTCGGGCAGCAGCGGCAGGTACAGGAAGTAGTCGGTCGGATTGACCAGGACCACGTCCGCCGCTCCCCGGGCGAGCCGGGTCAGCCGGCGCGCGGCGTGAAAGCCGGCGAAGCCGGCTCCGACGATCACAATCACAGGTCGCGCCACGACATTCTCCATCCGTCGGGCTTTCGTCTCCGGTCCCCTTCTGATCGCTACCCCGGTCCAGGGGCCGGAAAACGGTGACCTGATCCGGCCGTACCCGTTGGTCCGTCTCAACCCTCCGACGGTGGGAAGACGTGATCACGCGGTCCGACTGCACGGACGGCTGCGGGACGACCTCGCCACCGCCGCCCCGCTGCTGGCGCAGATTCCGATCTCCCCCGCCCTGCGGCGCGCCCGGCAACGTCTGGACGCCGCGCTGGGCCGGGACGCCGGGTAGCCCGGACGGGCCGGGTCACCGCTGCAGGGTCCGCTCGACCAGGCCGTACAGTGGGAATGTTCCAGCCGCGCCGATCAGCGCTACCGCCGCGGCCACCGCTACCGCGACCCGCGGTCCCCGTGGCGACCCGGTTCCCAACGGCGGCGGGCCGGACGGCAGGGACAGGGCCGGCACCAACCAGCGCAGGTAGTAGAAGAGGCTGGCCACGGTGTTCACCGCGGCGACCACGACCAGCCAGGCCAGCCCGCCGTCCCAGGCGGCGGTGAACACCGTCAGCTTGCCGGCGAAGACCGCCGTGGGCGGTGTGCCGACGAGCCCCAGCAGGCAGATCGTCAACGCCGCGGCGAGCCAGGGCCGGCGGCGGGCCAGTCCCCGATAGCCGTCGAGGCGGTCGTGCGGCTCGGCGGCCAGCACGGCGAACGCGCCCAGGTTCGTCACCGCGTACCCGGCGAGGTAGACCAGCAGGGCCGGCAGCGCGCGCTCCGCGCGGCCGGCGACCGCGACGGCCATCAGCAGGTAACCCACCTGCGCCACGGTGGAGTACGCGAGCAACCGGCGCGGGTCCGCCTGGCCGAACGCGGCGAAGTTGCCCAGCGTCATGGTGACCGCCGCGAGCACCGCTACCAGCAGCGGCCAGTCGACCACGTCGGCGGGCACCGCCACGGCGAACAGCCGGTACGCCGCCAGCAGGCCACCGAGCTTCGGCACGGTGGTCAGCAGCGCGCCGGCCGGGATCGAGGCGCCCTGCACCGCGTCGGGTACCCAGAAGTGGCCCGGCACCGCGCCGATCTTGAACAGCAGGCCGGCCAGCACCCCGACCACCCCGACCGCGACGGCGGCGCTCGGCGCCCCGGCCAGCCCGGCGGCCAGCCGGTCGTAGTCGCTCGCCCCGCCGCCGAGCGCGGTCAGCAGCGCGGCGCCGGCCAGCAGGCCGACCCCGGCAAGCGCGCTCATCAAATAGACCTTGAGCGCGGCCTCGGCGCCCCGCCGGTCCCGGCCCCAGCCGGCCAGCCCGGTCAGCGGCACCGACGACAGCAGGTACGACACGGCCAGCAGCAGCAGGTCCGACGCCCCGGCGAGCAGCACCGCGCCGAGCACGGCGAGCAGTGTCAACACGTAGAACTCGGTCTCCCGCCGGTTGCCGGCGACCCGGCCGGCGGCGATCCCGACTACGAGCAGCCCGGCCAGCGGGATCAGCAGCCGGGCGGCGGTGGTGGCCGGGTCGAGGGCGTAGCTGTGCGCGTACACGGTGGAACGCTCGCCCACGGCGGGCAGCGCGGCGAGGACGGCCACGAGCAGCGCCCCGACAGCGATCAGCCGGGCCACCCACTGCCGGCCCCGGGGCAGGAACGCCCCGGTGAGCAGCGTGGTGACCGCGCCGACGAGCAGGAGCAACTCCGGCAGCAGGGCGAGCGGACGTTCGTTCACCGGGCCACCAGGTCGGTGACCGCCCGGGCGGCGGGTTCCACCACGTCCAGCAGCAGTCGGGGGAACACGCCGAGGAGCAGCGCCAGCGCCAGCAGCGGCAGCACCGCCGCGGTCTCGGCGGCGGTCAGGTCGGCGGTCGCGGACAGGCGGTGCCGGGCCGGGCCGAGGAAGACACGATGCAGCGCCCACAGGAACAGCCCGGCCGTGACCAGGATGCCGGGCAGCGCGAATGCCACCGCCACCGGCGCTGCGCTCAGGCTGCCGGCGAAAATCTGGAACTCGGCGATGAAACCGGAGAAGCCGGGCAGCCCGAGGCTGGCGAACGCCGCCACCGCGGTCAGCGCGGCGAACCGGGGCGTGTCAGCGGCCAACCCGCCGTAGGCGTCCATCCGGTAGGTGCCGCCGCGGTCGTAGAGCACGCCGGCGAGCAGGAACAATGCGGACGTGATGAGCCCGTGGCTGACCATCTGGGTGACCGCGCCGGTGATCGCGACCGCGCGGGCCTGCGCGTCCGAGTCGGCGACCAGGCCGGCCGCGCCGACGGCCAGCACCACGTACCCCATGTGGTTCACGGAGGTGTACGCGACCATCCGCTTGAAGTTGGTCTGGGCGAGCGCCACCAGCGCTCCGTAGAGCACGCTCACCACGCCGACCACGACGATCGCCCAGGCGTAGCGCCGCCAGGCGTCGGGCAGCATCGGCATGGCGATGCGGACGAACCCGTAGGTGCCCATCTTGAGCAGGATCCCGGCCAGCACGGCGGAACCGGCGGCCGGGGCGTCGGTGTGCGCCGGCGGCAGCCAGGTGTGGAACGGGAACGTCGGCGTCTTGATCGCCAGCCCGAGCAGGACAGTCGACAGCACCAGGGCACCGGCCGTGCCCTGGGTGGGCGGGTCACGGGTCAACGCCACCATGTCGAAGGTGTGGGGTTGGGCGGCGACGGAGAGGCCGATGAAGCCCAGCAGCAGCGCCAGCGAGCCGAGGAACGTGTACAGGAAGAACGTCAGCGCCGAGCGGCGGGCCTGTGGGCCGTGTCCCCAGCCGGCGATCACCGCGTACATGCCGACGATGGACAGGTCGAAGAAGACGAAGAACAGGATCAGGTCGAGCGCGACGAACAGCCCCAGGCAGGTGGTCTGCAGGGCGAGGAAGAGAGCGGCGAACTGGCGCGGCCGGCGCTGGCGGCGCAGCGAGTACACCGCGCAGGCGGCGAAGACGACAGTGGTGAGGGCGAGCAGCGGCAGCGACAACCCGTCCACCCCGACGTGGTAGCCGGCCCCGGCACCCGGGATCCACGGCCGGTCCACCTCGTGCGCGAAGCCCTCTCCCGGGTAGGCCCACCACACGCCCAGTACCGCCGCGACCTCGACGCCGGTAACCGCGATCCAGATCCACGACACCGTACTCGCCGGCAGGCCACGCCAGAGGAGCAGGAGCGCGGCCACCGCCAGCGGCGTGAAGACGATCAGGGACAGCACGGGTCACCTCGCCAGCAGCAGGATCAGCACGGCGGTGCCCAGCGCGAGGACCATCTGGACGTAGTACTGGTGGATCAGGCCGGTCTGCGGACGGCGGGCCAGGACACCGAGCCGCCGCGCCGCCCGGACGAGCCGGCGCACCAGGGCGTCCACCCCGTGGTCGTCCACCCGGGCCAGGGCGACCGCGAGCCATCGGGTCAGGGCTGGCAGGGCCGTGACCCAACGGTCGGGCCCGGCGTCGTCGAACCTCGACAGCCCCCGGGCCGCGCCGAGGGCCGCACGCGGCACGGCGTGCACGGCCCGGTCTGGACGTAGTACTGGTGGATCAGGCCGGTCTGCGGACGGCGGGCCAGGACACCGAGCCGCCGCGCCGCCCGGACGAGCCGGCGCACCAGGGCGTCCA
>NZ_JAEVHL010000074.1 GCF_016803395.1 Micromonospora tarensis
AGGCCCACCGCCTGGACGAGCTGGCCCCGGAGCGGATCGAGGTGCCCGAGCGGTTCACGGATCCGGGCTGGACTACACCGACCCGGCCGCGCCGGTGCTCGCGGTCAAGCTGCAGGAGACGTTCGGCTGGCCGGCGGCCCCGCGCGTCGCGGACGGCCGGGTGCCGGTGCTGCTGCACCTGCTCTCCCCCGCCGGCCGGCCGGTGGCGGTCACCGCCGACCTGGCGTCGTTCTGGCGTACCGGCTATCCCCAGGTCCGCTCCGAGTTGCGCGGGCGCTATCCCCGGCACCCGTGGCCGGAGGACCCGGGAACGGCGACGCCGACCCGGCGTGCCACCCCGCGACGGCGCTGAGCGGCGGGCTACTCCTCGACCACGTCGGCCACCACCACTGTGACGTTGTCCGGTGCGCCGGCGTGCAGGGCCAGGTCGATCAGCTTGCCGGCGCAGGCGCCCCGGTCGGGGTAGCCGCCGAGCACCTCGGTGAGGGTGTCCGGGCGGACCACGTTGGAGAGGCCGTCGCTGCACAGCAGCCACCGGTCCCCGGCCCGGGGCACCATGTCGCGTACGACGGGGAGACCTCGTCGCCCTGCAACGCCTGGGTGACCACGGCCCGGCGCGGGTGGCTGCTGGCCTGATCCGCGGTGATCACGCCCTGGTCCACCAGCATCTGGACGAACGTGTCGTCCCGGGTGACCTGCTTGAGCACCCCCTCGCGGAACAGGTAGGCCCGGGAGTCGCCCACGTGGGCGAGGGCCAGGCAGCTACCGGTGCGGGCGAAGAGCAGGGCGGTCAGTGTGGTGCCCATGCCCTGGCGCTCGGCATCCTCGGCGACCGCCTGCCGGATCCGGGCGGTGGCCAGCGCGATGCCACCTTCGAGCGCGGCCACCAGGGCGTCCTCCGGGGTCTCCACATCCAGTGGCGCGACAGCCTCGATGGTGAGGGCACTGGCCAGGTCGCCGGCGGCCATCCCGCCCATGCCGTCGGCCACGGCGACGAGCCAGCTGCCGGCGTGCAGGGCGTCCTGGTTTCCGCTGCGGATCAGCCCACGGTCGCTCGTTCCCACGGAACGCAGCTTCAGGGTCATGGGAGGCAGCCTGCCAGGCGAAGGGCGCAGTTGTCTCTAGGAGATCAGGACGTCGGCGCGTGGCGCGGCGAATCTCACGTCTGGGTGACGGCGCGGGTCGGTACCCCCGCCGGCCGACCGCCTCGTCGACCGGGACAACCCATCCAACCGGATCAATTGACATCGCCTACCGACGCTGGAAACATCGAGCCGATAACTGGGAGCGCTCCCAGCTTCTTTGTCGCCACCACCGTCCCGTTTCCGTCCCGGAAGGACTCCCCGTGACGTCATCCCGACGCCGCCTCCTGTTGGCAGCGGCGACCTCTCTGGCCCTCACCGTCGTGGGCGCCGGCGCGGCCCACGCCGCCCCACCACCGGACGCCCCCGAGCAGATCGACAACGGCGACTTCAGCGCCGGGGTGAGCCCCTGGTTCTCCTTCGGCACCGGCGCGCTCGCGGTCACCGACGGCCGGCTCTGCACCACAGTCGCGGGTGGCCTGGCCAACCCGTGGGACGCCGGCATCGGCCAGGACGGCGTGCCGCTGATCGCCGGCGCCGAATACACCCTCGGTTTCGCCGTCTCCGCCACCCCCGGCGCCGCGGTCAAGGCCGTGCTGCAACTCGGCAGCGCCCCCTACACCACGTACGCGGCCGTGGACGCCACCGCGACCGGCACCGCCCAGCGGGTCGAGCAGACCTTCACCGTCCCGGACGACAACCCCAACGCCCAACTGATCTTCCAGGTCGGTGGCGCCGCCGAGGCGCAGACCATCTGCCTGGACGACGTCTCGCTGCGCGGCGGTGAGCCGCCCGAGCCGTACGTGCCGGACACCGGGCCACGGGTGCGCGTCAACCAGGTCGGCTACCTCCCCGGTGGGCCGAAGAACGCCACAGTCGTCACCGAGGCCACCACGGCGCTGCCCTGGCAGCTGCGCTCCGCCGCCGGCACCGTCGTGGCCAGCGGCACCACCACCGCACGTGGTGTCGACGCAGCCTCCGGGCAGAACGTGCACACTGTCGACTTCTCCAGCTACCGCACCCCGGGCAGCGGCCTGACGCTCACCGTCGACGGCGAGACCAGCCACCCGTTCGACATCTCCGGCACCCTCTACAACCAGCTGCGTTCCGACTCGTTGCAGTTCTTCTACGCCCAGCGCAGCGGCATCGCCATCGACGGCGACCTGATCGGCGACGAGTACGCCCGGCCCGCCGGCCACCTCGGCGTCGCCCCCAACCAGGGCGACACCAACGTGCCCTGCCAGCCGGGTGTCTGCGACTACTCGCTGGACGTACGCGGCGGCTGGTACGACGCCGGCGACCACGGCAAGTACGTGGTCAACGGCGGCATCGCCACCTATCAACTGCTGAACACCTTCGAGCGGACGAAGACGGCGGCCACCGCGGCCGGCGGCGCCGGGCTGGCCGACAGCACGCTGCGGGTGCCCGAGCGCGGCAACTCCGTGCCGGACATCCTCGACGAGGCCCGCTGGGAGCTGGAGTTCCTGCTGCGCATGCAGGTCCCGGCCGGCAAGCCGCTCGCCGGCATGGTCCACCACAAGATCCACGACCAGAACTGGACCGGTCTGCCGCTCGCCCCGCAGGACGACCCGCAGCCGCGCGAGCTGCACCCGCCGTCGACGCGGCCACCCTCAACCTGGCCGCCACCGCCGCCCAGTGCGCGCGCCTGTTCGCCCCGTACGACGCGGCGTTCGCGAACCGGTGCGCCGCCGCGGCGAAGACGGCCTACAGCGCGGCCAAGGCCCACCCGGCGGTGTACGCCAGCCCGACCGACGGCACCGGCGGCGGCGCGTACGACGACAGCAACGTCACCGACGAGTTCTACTGGGCGGCGGCCGAGCTGTACCTGACCACCGGCGCGCAGAGCTACCTGACCGACCTGACCGCCTCGCCGCACCACACCGGCAACGTGTTCGACCCGCGGGGCTTCGGCTGGCAGAGCGTGGCCGCGCTGGGCCGCCTCGACCTGGCCACCGTGCCGAACGGGCTGCCCGCCGCCGACCTGGCCCGGGTCCGCGCCTCGGTCACCACCGCCGCCGACACGTACCTCGCCGAGCTGCGCCGCCAGGCGTACGGGCTGCCGATGCCCGGCGACGCGAACAGCTACTTCTGGGGTGGCAACAGCAACGTCATCAACAACGCCGTGGTGCTGGCCACCGCGTTCGACCTGACCCGCAACGCCGCCTACCGCGACGGTGCCGTGCAGGCGATGGACTACATCCTCGGCCGCAACGCCCTGAACATCTCCTACGTCACCGGCTGGGGCGAGCACGCCGCGCAGAACCAGCACAGCCGGATCTTCGGCCACCAGCTCGACCCGAGCCTGCCCCGACCGCCCGCCGGCTCCCTCGCCGGTGGCCCGAACGCGGCCCTGCAGGACCCGTTCGTGGCGCAACTGCTCGCCGGCTGCGCGCCGATGTTCTGCTACGTCGACGACATCAACTCGTACTCGACGAACGAGGTGGCGATCAACTGGAACTCGGCGCTGGCCTGGATCGCCTCGTTCCTGGCCGACCAGGGTGACTCCGGCGCGGTGCCGGCGACCACCTGCTCGGTGAGCTACACCAACTACGGCGCCTGGCAGGGCAACACCGGGTTCACCGCGCAGCTGACCATCCGCAACACCGGAGCCACGGCCGTCAACGGCTGGAACGTGCGGTTCGCGTTCACCGGCGACCAGCGGGTACGCGAGGCGTGGCTGGCCAAGGTCACCCAGTCCGGCGCGACGGTGACCGCCCGCAACGAGTCACACAACGCCAAGATCGCACCGGGCGGCACTGTGACGTTCGGCTTCAACGCCACGACGGCCGGCGGCGCCAACCCCAACCCCAGCCTGGTCACGGTCAACGGCGCGGCCTGCTCGTTGACCTGACCCCGCGCCTGGTGGCCGTCCTTCCCCCGGGGCGGCCACCAGGGTCACGCGGCCGGCGGTGACCGTCGGTCACCCTCCCGGGGAGCGGATCTGGTGCTGGACGGTATACCTGTGGGGCATATTTATGCCTCACAGGTATACCGCTCTCAAGCGGAGCCCGGCTTGGCGGGCCGGCCACAGCGCGCACTCCACCCCGACCAACGGACTTACTGCCCCTGGCCGCTCGCCGCGTTGTGCTCGGCGACCAGGCCTGGAAGGTCGTCGAGCGAGTCGATCCGGAACAGGCACCGCTCCGCCACGGCCGGGAGATCGAGGATGTGTCCCCACGGCGAGCGCCGGATCAGGCACGCCTTCAGCCCCGCAGCCAGGGCCGGGCGGGCGTCGTTGTCGGGCCGATCGCCGACGTACAGGATCGACGACGGGTCGCCGCCGCCCTCGGCGACGACCCGGTCGAAAAAGGCCGGTGCCGGCTTCGCCACGCCCCAGCCGTGCGACGTGCCGATCACGTCCACGGGAAGGTCGAGAGCGCGCAGGCTCGCCTCGGCGTGAGCAGGCTGGTTACCGGCCAGCCCCACCGTCAGGCCCTGCGCCTTGAGGGCGCTCAGGCACCCTCGCGCGTCCGGGTAGAGATCCTCCTCGCCGAACGTCTCCGGTCGGCCCGCGGCCACCCGGCGGTCCAGCTCGGCCGCCAGATCGAAGTCGGGTCGAAAGACCCGGAACGTCTCCTGGTAGTCCAGGCCCCTCGCGATCACCGCGCCGAAGACCGCCGAGAAGGTGTGCCGTGGGACGCCGAGCCAGTCCGCCCACGCCGCGAACTCGTGGGATTCGTCGAGGATCGTCCCACCGACATCGAAGAAGACCGTGTTGATCATTGTCCATCCCCGTCCTGATCCAGCCGTCGACGGATCGTAGTGGCGGGCATCATGCCCGATGCCCGCCGAGCGACGGCAGGTGCCGCCCCACCAGCTACCGGCGGGCTGTGACGAGCGCCGCAGCGTCCGAGGGCTCGGTGCGCAGGTCCCGGCCCCTAGGGTCGGGAGGTGAGCACCCGGGCGGGGTTTCTCGGCCGCTGGCGGTCGCTGTCGCCGCTGCCGCCGGCGGGCCGGCTGCGCACGCTGTCGCTGGCCACCCTCGCCAACACGGTCGGCACCGGGCTCTGGGTGACCGGTGCGGCGCTCTACCTGACCCGCGCGGTGGGGCTCACCCCGACCGAGGTGGGGTTCGGGCTCACCGTCGCCGCTCTGGTCGGGCTCACCGCCAGCGTGCCGCTCGGTGGGCTCGCCGACCGGCGTGATCCGCGGACGCTGCGGGCGGTCCTGCAACTGGCGCAGGCCGCTGTCGGCGCCGGGTACCTGCTGGTCGGTTCGTTTCCGGTCTTCCTGCTGGTAGCCAGCCTGGACGCGCTGCTGGTCTCCGGCAACCTGGCGGTCCGGGCCGCGCTGGTCGCCGTTGTCGCTGGCTCCGAGGGTCGGGTGCACGCCTTCGCCACGCTGCGGGCGGTGGCCAACCTGGGAGTGGCACTCGGCGCCGGGTTGGCCGCGTTCGCGCTGGTGGCGGAGACCGGGTGGGCGTACCGGGTGCTGGTGCTCGGCAACGTCGTGACCTATCTGGTCTCGGCAGCGCTGATCATGCGACTTCCGTCGTGTCCGCCGGCCGCACGGCGGCGCGGCCGGGGCCCGGTCGCGCGTTACGCGACGGACCGTTCCTCGCGGTCGTCGGGGCCTCGGCCGTGCTCTCCCTGCACTGGGTGGCGCTGACGCTGGTGCTGCCACTGTGGGTGGTGACCCACACCGACGCGCCGCCGGTGACGGTCTCCGCCGTGCTGCTGGTCAACACGGTGCTCACCGTGCTGTTCGCGGTACGACTGACTCGTGCTGCCCGGCACGCGCTGCCGGCGGCGGCGACGATGCGCCGGGCCGGGCTGGTGCTCGCGGCCGGGATGCTGCTCTGGGCCGCCACCGGGGTCGTGCCCACCGCGCCGCGATCGTCCTGCTGCTGGGCGCCACCGTGATCTACACCCTCGGCGACCTGTGGCACGGCGCGGCCGGGGCGGCGCTGGCCTACGACCTCGCCGCCCCGGATGCCATCGGCGCCTACCAGGGGGTGGACACGCTGCTCGCCGGGCTGGCCCGCGCGGCGGGACCGGCGCTGCTGACCTGGCTGATCCTCGGCGGCGGCCCGGCCGGTTGGCTGGTCCTGGCCGGGCTGCTCGCCGTCACCGGCCTGGTCGTGCCGCCACTCACCCGCAGGGCGCTCGCCAGCCGGGCCGACTCGGCCCCGGCCAGCGATCAGCCGATCGCCTCGTCGACGTAGCACCAGCGCCAGGCCTCGCCCGGCTGCGCGGACTGGATCACCGGGTGACCGGTGGACGCGAAATGCTTGCTCGCGTGCTGGTTGGGCGACGAGTCGCAGCAGCCGACCTGGCCGCAGCTGAGACAGGTGCGCAGGTGCACCCAGTAGGTCTCGCCGATGGCGACGCAGTCCGCGCACTCGTCCGGGGTGCGCGGCTCGGCGGCGGCGGCCTCGGTCAGATGCTCACAGCTCACTTCTCGACCTCCCGCAGCAACGACTCTTCCAGGTCCAGGTCACGATAGGCCCGCACCAGCACCTCCTCAGGGATCCGACCGGAGTCCCGGGCAGCCCGGAACACCTCCCGCTCGGCGTCGATCATTTCCTGTCGTAGCCGACCGTACGCCTGCGACGGGGTCTCCCGCTCGGTGCCACCGAGCCGCTCCCAGGCCAGGTTGGTGCGGTCCTCCACCGCCCGGCGCAGCCGCTGCACCACCGGCTCCGGGGCGCTGTCGGCCAGTTCGTCGAGGCGCTCCTGGGCAGCCCGGCTGGCCTGCTGCTGCACCCCGGCCGCGGACAGCGCGTCCTGCACCGGGTCGTCCTGCGGCAGTTTCAACCGCCGGGCTACCAGCGGCAGCGTGGCACCCTGGCCGACCAGAGTGAAAACGATCACCGCGAAGGCCAGCCAGATGAACAACGCCCGGGGGTACGACTCGTCGCCGGCCAGGGTCAGTGGCAGGGCCAGCGCCGCGGCCAGGGTCACCACGCCCCGCATCCCGGCCCAGCCGATGATGATCGGGAACTTCGGCGACAGTCGGGCGTCACGGCGGCGGACCCGGGGAACCAACCGGGCCAGGTAGGTGGCCGGGAAGAGCCAGACGAACCGGGTCAGGAACACGGTGGCGAGCACCGCGAAGGTGATGATGAGCAGCGAGCCGACCGGTTCGTCGAGGTCGCGCAGAACCTCCCGCAGTTGCAGCCCGACCAGCAGGAAGACCAGACCCTCCAGCAGGAAACGGACCAGCCGCCAGAACGCCCCGACCTGCAACCGGGACGCCGCCGACAGCAGCTGGGGCAGCTTGTGGCCGAGCACCAGGCCGGTGACGACCACCGCGACCACACCCGAGGCGTGCAGGTGCTCGGCGGTGAACACCACAGCGAACGGAATGATCAACGACAGCGCGTTGTCCAGCAGCGGATCGGTGATCCGCCGGTGCAGGAAGCCGAAGACCAGCGCCCCGAGCGCCCCGATCAGGATGCCGCCGCCGGTGGACCGCAGCACCTCGATGGCGATCTTGTCGGTGCCGACGGCCGTGCCGGCGGCGGCCATCGTCGCGACCCGCAGCAGCACCAGTGCGGTGGCGTCGTTGACCAGGCTCTCGCCCTCCAGGATGGTGACGACCCGGCGGGGCAGCCCGACCCGCCGGGCCACCGCCGTGGCGGCCACCGCGTCCGGCGGGGCGACCACCGCGCCGAGGGCCAGGCAGATCGCGAACGGCAGCTGGGGCAGCAGCAGGTGCAGCACCAGCCCGACCACGAACGCGGTGAACAGCACCAGGCCGACCGCGAGCAGCAGGATCGGGCGGATGTTGGTCTTGAACGCCGGTACCGAGGTCTCCAGCGCGGCCACGTAGAGCAGCGGCGGCAGGATGCCGACCAGCACCAGCTCCGGGTCCAGTTCGACCTGCGGGAAGCCCGGCACGAAGGAGAGCGCCAGACCGAACACGACCAGCACGATCGGCGCGAGCAGGCCGAGCCGGCGGGCCAGCGCGGCGCCCAGGGTGGCGATCGCCAGGAACACGACGACCGGAAACAGGCTCTCCATGGGGTACGAGCCTAGGGGTACACCTGTTCGGCCTCGATCAGCCGGCCGGGCGTAGCTTCGGCAGCACCTCGGCGCCGAACGCGTCGATGAAACCGCGCTGCTCCTGCCCGACGTGGTGCAGGGCGATCTGGTCGAAGCCGAGGTCCACGTACTCCTCCAGCCAGCCGACGTGCCGGCCCAGGTCCGCTGAGATGTTCACCACCTCGGCGACCCGGCTCGCCGGCACCTCGGCGGAGACCACGTCGAAGTGCTCGACCGTCTCCAGGTCCCAGCAGACCGGCGGGGCGAAGACGTTGCTGCGCCACTGGTCGTACGCGATGGCCTCGGCCTGCGCCTGCTCCGGGGCCCAGGAGACGTGCACCTGCAGGTGCAGTGGTCCGCGCCCGCCGGCGTCCCGGTACGCGTCGATCATCTCGCGCAGGTGTGCCACCGGTGCGTTCACGGTGATCAGCCCGTCCGCCCACTCGGCACACCAGCGGGCGGTGGCCACGCTGACCGCGGCGCCGACCAGCGCGGGCGGCTGCTCGGGGCGGGTCCACAGCCGGGCCCGGTCCACCCGGACCAGGCCGTCGTGGCTGACCTCCTCGCCGGCCAGCAGTGCCCGGATCACGTCCACGCACTCGCGCAGCCGGGCCGCCCGGACGTCCTTGCGCGGCCACGGGTCGCCGGTGATGTGCTCGTTGCTGGCCTCGCCGGTGCCCAGCGCCGCCCAGAACCGCCCCGGGTACATCGCGCCGAGGGTGCCGATCGCCTGCGCGATGATCGCCGGGTGGTACCGCTGGCCGGGCGCGTTGACCACGCCGAACGGCATGCCGGTGGCCTGCAACGCCGAACCCAGCCAGGACCAGGCGAAGCCGGACTCGCCCTGCCGGGCGCTCCACGGGGAGAAGTGGTCGGAGCACATGGCGGCGTCGAAGCCGGCCCGCTCGGCGTGGATCACCGCCTCCAGCAGGGCGCGTGGACCGATCTGCTCATGCGAGGCGTGGAATCCGAACGTCGTCATGGGCGCACTTCCTACCCAGCACGGCAGCGCCTGATGCGTGCGCTATTCCGCGTGTGCCCCCGCGCCGGCCGAGGCGGCGCCCTCGCCCACCCAGACCGTCTTGGTGTTGCAGAACTCCCGCATGCCCAGCGCGGACAACTCGCGCCCGTAACCGGAGTTCTTCACCCCCCCGAACGGCAACTGCGGGTACGACGTGGTCATCCCGTTGACGAAGACGTTGCCCGCGTCCAGGTCGGTGGCGAAGCGCTCCTGCTCGGCCGGGTCCCGGGTCCAGGCGTTCGAGCCGAGCCCGAAGCTGGTGCCGTTGGCGACCTCGACGGCCTCCTCGTACGACGACACCCGGTACAGGCCGGCGACCGGGCCGAAGACCTCCTCGGACCACATCCGCATCCCCGGGGTCAGGTCGGTGACCACTGTCGGCGGGTAGAACCAGCCGTCGCCGGTCGGCGGCTCGCCGCCGCAGAGCACTGTGGCCCCCTTGTCCACCGCGTCGCGGACCTGGGCGTGCACCTCGTCGCGGCCACGCTCACTGGCCAGTGGCCCCACGTCGGTGTTCGGGTCCATCGGGTCGCCGACCCGCAGTGCGGCCATGTTCGCGGCGAACCTCTCGGCGAAGGCGTCGAACACGTCGGTGTGCACGATGAACCGCTTCGCGGCGATGCAGGACTGGCCGTTGTTCTGGCAGCGGGCGGTGGTCGCCACCTCTGCGGCCCGGTCCACGTCGGCCGAGGGCATCACCACGAAGGGGTCACTGCCGCCGAGTTCGAGGACTGTCTTCTTCAGCTCCCGGCCGGCGATCTGGGCGATGGAGCGGCCGGCGGGTTCGCTGCCGGTCAGGGTGGCGGCGCGTACCCGGGGATCGCCGAGGATCCGCTCGACGGCGTCCGAGCCGACCAGCACTGTGGTGAAGGCCCCCTCCGGGAAGCCGGCACGGCGGAACACGTCCTCCAGCAGCAACGCGGTCTGCGGCACGTTCGAGGCGTGCTTGAGCAGGCCGGTGTTGCCGGCCATCAGCGCCGGGGCGGCGAAGCGCATCACCTGCCAGAGCGGGAAGTTCCACGGCATCACCGCGAGCACCACGCCGATCGGCTGGTAGCGGATGAACGCCCGGGTCGCCTGCACGGCGGCGGCGTCGGCCGGCTCGTCGGCGAGGAAGGCGGGCGCCTGGTCGGCGTAGAACCGGGCGGCCGTCGCGCACTTGGTCACCTCGGCCTGCGCCGCGACGTACGTCTTGCCCATCTCGGTGGTCATGATCCGGGCGATCTCGTCGCGCTCGGCGTCCAGCAGGTCGGCTGCGGCGTTCATCCACTGGGCGCGCTGGTCGACTGTCGTCTCCCGCAGCTGTTCGAAGGCGAGGTGGGTGCGCTCGATGGCACCGTCGAGCTGCTCGGTGGACATCGCCTCGTAGGTCTTGAGCACCTGTCCGGTGGCGGGGTTGGTGGTGGCGATGTGGGGCATCTCGTCCTCCTGTCACTCGAACAGCGAGTGTCGTACGCCCGGCTCCTCGCGGCGGCGGGCGGCGCGGCGGCGCTGGATCACGACCAGGTCGACCACGGCGACCACGGCGAAGATCGCGCAGAGTACGCCGAGCCAGGCGATGCCGGCCCAGAACGCCAGCACCGCGAAGATCACCATGATCACCAGCCCGAAGCTGGCGAGGGTCAGCCGGAGGTTCAGCGCGCTGTACGCGTGGCCGACCGTGCCACGGGCGCGCCGGGGCTGCGATCTCGTCATACCCACCGACCTACCCCCGATCGTCACCGTTAACCGGGCCCGGACACCTCGGTCCGTCGCGCCCGGCGCCGCGCGACACCGCTGCGCCGGGGTAGGCCGCGAGGTGCGCCGGTGTGCTCGATTACATCCGTTCGCGTGGCACCCCCCGCCGACCGCAGGATGGGCGCATGTCAATGACCCTCGCCGTGCCGGTGACCGTCGCCATCGCCCGCCGTGTCGATCCGGGCCGGGCCAGCGAGATGGTGGCCTGGATGCGGGCCGGCACCGCGCTGGCCGAGGCGTTTCCCGGGTTCCTCGGCGCCGGCTGGGTGCAGAGCGGCCCCGGTTCGCCGGAGTGGCACATGCTCTACCGCTTCGCCGACGACGACACGTTGCGGCGGTGGGAGGAGTCGCCGCAGCGGCGCTGGTGGCTCAGCTCGGCGCAGGGCATCGTCGAGCACACCCGGGTCGAACGGCGTACCGGGATCGAGGGCTGGTTCGACAGGCCGCTGGAGCACTCGGTGGACCCGGTGGCGCCGAGCGCCCCGCCGTCGCCCCCGAGGTGGAAGCAGGCAGTGACCATCTGGTTGGCGTTCTTCCCGCTGAGCCTCAGCGCCACCCTGCTGACCAGTCACTTCCTCGCCGCGGTGCCGCTGACGGCGCGGGTGCTGCTGATGACGCTCTGCCTGACTCCGCTGATGACCTATCTGGTGCTGCCCCGGATCACCCGGGCGTTGCACTGGTGGCTGCACGGACAGCCGGCCCCCTGGCGGGCCCTATAGCACCCGGACGGCATGCGCGTCGGCGCTCTGCCGCATACCCGACAGCAACTTCCCGGCAAACCACGTCCTACGCATAGAGTTACCGCGCTGTCGCACTCCGCTGCGGGAACGGGGGATGTCATGCCTCGACGCTGGGTCGCCGCCGTGGCCTGCCTGGCGGCGCTGGTCGCGCTGGCCTGCGAGGGCGGCAACGCCGCGACGCCACGCCCCACCAGAAGCGCTCCGCCGTCGAGCGGGCCGGGTGGCATCGCGGCGCTCGGCGACTCGATCAGCACCGGCTTCGCCTCCTGCCTGGTGCTCACCTCCTGCGAGCGCAACTCCTGGTCGACCGGGGACGGCCTGCGGGTGCAGAGCCACTACCGACGACTCCTGGAGCAGAACCCGGCAGTCCGGGACCGGACCTACAACCACGCCCGCCCCGGGGCCCGCGCCGACGCGCTGGAGGGCCAGGCCCGGGCAGCGGTACGCGACCGCCCCGACTACGTCACAGTGCTGATCGGCGCCAACGACGCCTGCCGGGGCGGGGTGGACGCGATGACGCCGGTCGCGAAGTTCCGGGCCGACGTGGACCGGGGGCTGCGGTGCTGCGCACCGGCCGGCCGAAAGCCCGGGTGCTGGTGGTGAGCATTCCCGACCTGTACCGGCTCTGGGAGGTCGGGCACACCGACTCCCGGGCGACCCGCGCCTGGCGACGCGGCATCTGCCCCGCCCTGCTGGCCGAGGCGACGTCGACGGCGCCCGCCGACAGGGCGCGCCGGGCCGCGGTGCGGGAGCGGATCGACGCGTACAACGCCGAGCTGAAGGCGGCCTGCCGGGCGTACGGCTCACGCTGCCGGCACGACGGCGGCGCGTTGCACAAGGTCCGGTTCACCCTGGACCAGCTCAACCCGCTGGACTGGTTCCACCCCAACGCCACCGGCCAGGGCCGCATCGCCGAGGTGACCTGGCGCTCCTCGGGCCTGGCCAACTGAGTGTGCGGGCGGCGCCGTCGCGGCGCCGGACGGAGGCGTCAGGGCTGACGGGGCTCCGGAACAGCGGTGCCGCGGGCCCGGTAGAGAGCCCGGGACCGCTGCGCGAGGTCCTTCGTGGCCGACGAGTTGGCCCAGGTGCCGAGCACGATGGCCGCGCCAGGAACGATCTTGGCGACCATCCGCTTGGCGGCCCGCACGCCGGCCATCTGCGCCAGCCGGACACCGAGTTGCAGCATCACCCGACCGAGCGGGCGTTGACCGCCCAGGCCGAACAGCGCGTCGGCGCGTTCCCGACCGGCGGCCACCCCGAGCGCCAGCCGGGCGCTCTCGGCGACCTTGTGCACCCGCTGGAGCACCAGCAGGTCGGTGGCCCGATCGCCGTGCAGCGGGTCGACGTCGTACGCGGCGGCGATGTGCAGCACCATCCGCGCCTGGGTCCAGGCCAGCACGCCCACGTCGATCACGGCACCGGGTAGGCCGGCCGCGCCGGAGACCGCGCCGGAGAGCCGAGCCAGGTTGACGAACTTGCGGGCCGCCTGGTCGGCCAGGACGTCGGCCGAGACGCCGGGCTGCTCGGCCCGGGCCCGGCCGGCCCACTGCGCGGCCTCCGGCCCGAGGCGGCGCACCGCCTCCAGGGCGAGGTGCTCCGGCGCGTACTGCGGGTCGTCCCGCATCCGGTCCCAGAGCCGGCCGGCGGACCGTCGGGGGCGTCCACCGGCCCGGCTGGCGGGCTGCCGGACGGCTGCGGTGCGGGAACGGCGGGCTGGCCGTCCGCGGGTGGGGTGTCGGTCACCAGGTCTCCCCAGGGGTGGGAACGGCGGACAGGGCGGCCGATGGAGCGGTCAGCGGCGGCGGTTGGACAGTCGGGCCGCCAGCCCCTTCAGCTTCTGCTGGTTGGCCGGCTTCCCCATCTCCCGACGACCCCGCTCGACCAACTGCTGCCCCTTCGGTGATCTCAGGAACGTGGTGATCCGCTGCATCAGTGACATGGCGTCCTCCTGTCGGTGATCCCTCAGTCATGTGTACCCCGAACCCGCAACACATGTACCCGGGATGCGACAGCCTCAACCCTGACCGTCCATAGTGGTCGGTAGGTTACCGCCCGGCCGGCACGATGGCGTCAACGACCCGGGTGGCCCGCCACTCGTGCTGCTGGTAGTGCTCGGGGTAGGCGGAGACCTGCACCGCCTGGGCGGCGTCAGTGAGTCGCATCCGCTCCCACCCGGGCACCTGCTCCAGCGCGGCGAGGAACTGCCGGGTGGCGTACTCGGGGTCCATCAGCCGACCCACCGGACCCCAGCCGCTGCTGGAACGCTGCTGGAACAACCCGACCGAGTCGTGGTCCCAGCCGACGCCCTGGTGCGGGTAGTCCTGCGACTCGGGCAGCACACCGCTGGCCACGTTGTAGAGGTTGCTCTCCTGCATCGCGGTGGCCACCGCGATCACCAGGCCCCGGCGCGGCACACCCATCTTGCGGCCGGTGCGGACGATCGCCTCGGCGTTCTCCATCTGGTCCTCGTCCAGGCCGGCGACGGCGCCGGGTCGGTCGGGCGAGCCGGGGCGACCCTGCGGGCCGGGGCGGTGGTGTCCGGGTCGGCGGGGGTCGCCGCCGCGGACGCGCTCGGGGCAGCCGTGCGGTCGAACCCACGGGAAACCCGCTGCTGCTCGGCGCGCTGCGCCAACTCCGCGCTGGCGGGCGACCCGGTCCGGGTCGACGCGTCCGCGCTCTCGTCCCGGACCTGGGCGACGGCGGCCAGGCCGAGGCAGCAGACCACACCGGTGGCGAGGGCCAGCTGCGCCCGGCGGCGGCCGGTCAGGTCCCGGGCGTACGCCCGAAGCCGACTCGCGGCGGTTGTCCGTTCGGCTGAGGTGCCATCCTCCGTATCGGCAGTGGGGCTGCTCGGGGCGTACGGGTCGTCGAGGGTGCCGTCGTCACGCATCAACCGAGGCTAGGCAGGCGGAAACGCCGATCACGCACGGTGATCACGTGGTGCTCGCCACAGATTCGGCCCACCGTGGTGGACGACCCGGCCCGGGCGACCCGCCCGAGGAACGGACCTCGCGTACCGGATGAAGCCGGCGGGGCTCCCGGACCGGCACGAGCATGGACAGGACCGGACATCGCGCCAGCGAGCCTGACATGATCGACAAACTCGGCCTTTGGTCCGAACCGCACATCGGCCGATCGGCCAGGAGGGTCGGCCCGGTGGCGTAAACAGCCGATTGGTCCGGTCATGCCCATGCCCCGGTCAACGGATCGCCCCGCGCAGGAATGCACCAGGATGGCGGGTAAGTTGCCCGAACGGGTGCCCGCCACGCGTGGGCGCCCCGCAGGCACATTCCAGGGAGGTCCGCACCGGTGCTCGACCCACACGAGCTGTACCAGCTCACCGACGATCTGCCCGACCTCGGGCAGCCGGTCCTGATCCAGGCCCTCACCGGGTTCGTGGACGCCGGAAACGCCAGTCGACTGGCGCGTGAGCAGCTGCTCACCTCGCTGGAGGGCCGGCCGATCGCCACCTTCGACGTCGACCAGCTCTTCGACTACCGCTCGCGACGACCGGTGATGACCTTCGTCGAGGACCACTGGGAGAGCGTCGACGCGCCGGAGCTGGTGCTGCACCTGCTACACGACGACGACGAGACCCCGTTCCTGCTGCTCACCGGCCCCGAACCGGACCTGCAGTGGGAGCGTTTCGTGGCCGCCGTCGCCGGGCTCGCCGCCCGGCTGGACGTCCGGCTCACCGTCGGGCTCAACTCGATCCCGATGGCGGTCCCGCACACCCGGCCGACCGGGGTGACCGCGCACGCCACCCGCCCCGAGCTGATCGCCGGTTACGAACCCTGGCTGCAACGCGTCCAGGTGCCCGGCAGCGTCGGTCACCTGCTGGAGTTCCGGCTGGGCGAGCAGGGCCGCGACGCGCTGGGCTTCGCCGCCCACGTGCCGCACTACGTGGCGCAGACCGAGTACCCGGCCGCCGCCGAGGTGCTGCTCACCTCGGTCTCGCGCAGCACCGGGCTGCTGCTGCCCGGCGACGGGCTGCGCTCGGCCGCCGAGGTGGTCCGGGTGGAGATCGACCGGCAGGTCGCCCAGACCGAGGACGCGGCCGCCCTGGTCCAGGCCCTGGAGGAGCAGTACGACGCGTTCGCCCGGGGCCGGGGCGAGAAGAACCTGCTCGCCCCGGACGCCGGTCCGCTGCCAACGGCCGACGAACTCGGCGCGGAGCTGGAACGCTTCCTCGCCGAACAGACCCGTCCCGGCGACACCCCGGGCAGCTGACCCGGCGGTCGGGGGGCGGATGCGGCAGGCTGGGGGCATGCGCCTGGCGACCTGGAACGTCAACTCGGTGAAGGCCCGTCTGCCCCGGCTGCTCCAGTGGCTGGCCGACACCGGGCCGGACGTCGTCTGCCTACAGGAGACCAAGTGCCCGGACGGCGCCTTCCCGGTGACCGAGGTGGGCGCGCTCGGCTACACAGTGGCCAGCCACAGCGACGGCCGGTGGAACGGGGTCGCCATCCTGTCCCGGGTCGGGCTGGACGACGTCCGGGTCGGGTTCGCCGGCGAGCCGGGCTTTCCCGAGCCGGAGGCCCGCGCCATCTCCGCCAGCTGCGACGGGGTGCGGGTCTGGTCGGTGTACGTGCCCAACGGCCGGACGCCGGACGACCCGCACTACGCGTACAAGTTGGCCTGGTTCGCGGCGCTGCGCGACGCGCTGGAGGCGGAGTTGACCGGCGAGCTCCCGCTGGTGGTCAGCGGTGACTTCAACGTCGCCCCGACCGATGCCGACGTCTGGGATCCGGCGGTCTTCACCCACTCCACGCACGTCACCCCGGCCGAGCGGGCGGCCCTCGCGGCACTTCGTGACCTGGGCCTCAGCGACGTCGTGCCGACTCCGATGAAGGGCCCGCACCCCTTCACCTACTGGGATTACCGGGCCGGCATGTTCCACCAGAACAAGGGCATGCGCATCGACCTGGTGTACGCGTCCGCGCCGTTCGCCCGCGCGGTCCGCGCCGCCTACGTGGACCGCGAGGCCCGTAAGGGCAAGGGCCCCTCCGACCACGCGCCGATCGTGGTCGACGCGGACCTGGTCCCGGTCGTCGAGGCGTTCTGAGCCCGCCGCGCGCCACTCCGCTACGTCGTCATGCCCGAGATCTTGGACAGTTTCCGTCCTTGGCGAACGGAAACTGTCCAAGATCTCGGCACGCCGTTGCCGGCACCGGTGGGCCGGCTGCGGAAGCGGACCGCAGTGTGCCGGCCGCTGGGGCGTGCCGGGATGGCTACTGTGGGCAGATGGCAGTCGTGAAGATCAACGCAATCGACGTCCCGCCCGGCGGCGGCGCGGAGTTGGAGAAGCGGTTCGCCGCGCGGGCCGGCGCGGTGCAGGGCTCCCCCGGCTTCCTCGGCTTCGAACTGCTCCGACCGGTGGCCGGCGAGACCCGCTACTTCGTCTACACCAAGTGGGAGAGCGAGGAGGCGTACCAGGCGTGGGCCGCCGGCCCCTCCCGCGCCGCCCACGCCGCCGCCCCCGGCGAGAAGCCCCGCCCCCCGGTCGCCACCGGTGCCACCCTGCTGGAGTTCGAGGTGGCCCTCGAGGTCCCCCAGCACTGACCCCCCGACTCAAGGCGGGTGCGCGCGGCGGCCGGCACCGTGATCGTGCTCGATCCTGGATAGAGTCCCCTCCGCGCAGCGCGAGGCCACCACATCCTGGATCGAGCGCGATCTTGATGCGGCGAACCGCTCGACCTGCCGGCGGCGAGCCGGTTCAGGGCTTGCGGGAGGACTGGAGGGTGGCGAAGGCGATCACGTTGTCGGCGTAGCCGGTGCGTCCGCCGATGAACTGGCCGCCGCAGGTGATCAGGCGCAGCCCGGGTGCGCCGTCGTGGCCGTAGATCCGCTCGGCGGGCAGCCGGTCCTTGGGGAAGTGCTCGACGGTGTCGACCTTGAACACCACCGTCGACCGGTCTGCCCGGGTCACCTCGATCAGGTCGCCGGGCTTGAGCTTGCCCAGGTCGTAGAAGACCGACGGGCCGCTCTTGGTGTCCACGTGCCCGACGATGACCGCCGGGCCGGGCTCGCCCGGGGTCGGCCCACGGTCGTACCAGCCGGTCTCGTTCTGCTTCTCCAGCGGCGGTACGGCGATCGAGCCGTCCCGCGCCTGCCCGACCGGGGCCACCGGCGCGGCCACCTTGATCGCCGGCACCGTGAGGCGTACCGGGCGGCTGGCCGACAACCCGACCGACTCGCTGCGGGCCGGCCGGTCCCCGGCCGCCGGGGCCAGGTCGAACGGGCCGACCGAACGGCCCAACCCCGCCCCGGTGGCGAAGACCCCCGCCAGCACCAGCACCACTGCCAACGGCACCGACCAGGGGCTGCGGCCGGACGGACGACTGCGCCGAGGGGCGACGGCGGTCGGCGGGCGAGCAGCCACCGCCGGGCGATCCGCGATCGACGGGCGGTCATCCCGCGTTCGGCGGTCGTCCCCGGGCCATCGGTCGTCGCGCGATGGGCGGTCATCCCGCGTTCGGCGGTCCTCCCCCGGCCAGCGGTCGTCGCGCGGTGGGCGGGCACCGGGGGACGGGCGGGAACCGGCCGAAGGTGCGGAGCCCGGGCCGCCGGGCTGGCGGGAACCGGCCGAAGGCGCAGAGCCGGGGCCGCCGGGCTGGCGGAATCCGGGCGGCGGGGACGCGGGTCGGAAGATCTCCATGGCGGGCTCAGCGGCGCGCGGCGGCTCGGGCGGTACGTGGACGACGCAGCGCCACCACGGCGAGGATCAGCCCGGTGACGGTCAGCGCCGCGCCGACGGGCAGCAACAGTGAGCCGGTCGTCCCACCCGCGCCACCGCCGAAGCCGGTGGCCGGGCCACGGCTCGGGTAGCTCGGGACCTTCTTGACCACCTGGAGCATGGTCGAGGCGGTCTCGCCGTCGCGGCACTCCAGCTTGACCCGGTAGTTGCCGGGACGCGTGCGCTCGCGCACCATCGGCGCGGCGGTGAGCACCCCGCCCTGCGGCTGCACGCCGACCGCCCCGAACGCGTCGGAGACCACCGTGGCGCCCACCGAGTTGTCCCGACAACTGGCCCGGATGCCGACCAGGTAGCCGGGCTGCACCGTGCTGGGACTCACCTCGACGAAGATGTCCACCACCGGCGTCGGCTGGGGCGCGCCCCCGGGCGGACCCTCAGGCTGCGGCGCGGGCGCCAACCGCTGCGGCGCGGGCGCGACGACCGCTACCCGTTCCGGCGCGGCGATCGCGGGCGCGGCAGCCAACAGCGGCGCGGCCAGCAGGGGGGCGGCGAGCACTGTCGCCACCGACAGGGTCACTGCGCCACGGGTCAGTGTCACGATGCCCCCTCTCGAGGCCGCGCGGCCGAGTCGGGCAGCGGAGCACCCGACCTGCCGTACCAGTTGGATCCTCTCATTTCCGGTCGCACATCACATCCGATCCGCCGACGGCGTCGCGTACGCTCGGGTCGCTGTGACCACCACCGACCACGCCCCCGCCGTCCCGCGCACGAGCCGGACGATCCGTACATTCCACCCCCGTCGGGGGCGGATGAGCGAACGGCAGACCGACGCGCTGCGCCGGCTCTGGCCCGCGTACGGCCTGGCGGTGCACGACGGGCCGGTGGTGCCCGTCGACCTGGCCGACCTGTTCGGCCGTCGGGCGCCGGTGGTGCTGGAGATCGGCTCGGGCATGGGCGACAGCACCGCCGTGATGGCTGCCGCTGACCCGGATCGAGATTATCTGGCGGTCGAGGTGCACACGCCGGGAATCGCCAACCTGCTCGACCTGGTGGACCGCGCCGGCCTGGGCAACGTACGGGTGGCGCAGGGCGACGCGTTGTCCCTGGTCAACGGCTTGCCCGAGGGTGTGTTGGACGCCGTGCACGTGTTCTTCCCGGACCCGTGGCCAAAGGCCCGCCACCACAAGCGGCGGATCATCCAGCCGACGCACGTGGCGTTGCTGCGGTCCCGGCTGCGGGTCGGCGGCGTGCTGCACTGCGCGACCGACTGGGCCGAGTACGCCGAGGCGATGCGGGAGACCCTGGAGGCGGATCCGGAGCTGGTGGACGCGTACGGCGGCTTCGCACCGCGGCCGGCGCACCGCCCGGTGACGAAGTTCGAGCGGCGGGCGATCACTGCCGGCCGACCGGTGGCCGATCTGCTCTACCGCCGCCGGTGATTGGCGAGGGCCGTGGCCGGCCCAACGCGGCGTCCGGAACCGGCGGACGGGGGTCCGGCCGAGGCCGGGTTGGCGTACCGGGGCATGATCCAGGCACCATGGACAGGCTATGACGCTCACCGCCGCGCTGCCGACAAGCGCCGACCCCGACACCCTCTTCGACGCGTTCGCCGGCTGGGCGAAGGAGCGCGGCCTCGACCTCTACCCCCATCAGGAGGAGGCGGTCATCGAGATCGTCTCCGGCGCCAACCTGATCATGAACACGCCCACCGGCTCGGGTAAGAGCCTGGTGGCGATCGCCGCGCACTTCGCGGCCCTCGCCGACAGCCGGACGACCTTCTACACCGCGCCGATCAAGGCGTTGGTGTCGGAGAAGTTCTTCGCGCTCTGCGAGGTCTTCGGCGCCGAGAACGTCGGCATGCTGACCGGCGACGCCAGCGTCAACGCCGACGCCGACGCCCCGATCATCTGCTGCACCGCCGAGATCCTGGCCAACCTGGCGCTGCGCGAAGGCACGAAGGCCGACGTCGGCCAGGTGATCATGGACGAGTTCCACTTCTACGCCGAGCCCGACCGGGGCTGGGCGTGGCAGGTGCCGATCATCGAGTTGCCGCAGGCCCAGTTCATCCTGATGTCCGCCACCCTGGGAGACACCACCCGCTTCGTCGACGACCTGACCCGGCGCACCGGACGGCCGACCGCCGTCGTGCGCACGGCAGAGCGGCCGGTCCCGCTGATCTTCTCGTACGCGATGACGCCGTTGCACGAGACGCTTGAGGAGCTGCTGGAGACCAAGCAGGCCCCGGTGTACGTGGTGCACTTCACCCAGGCCGCCGCGCTGGAACGCGCCCAGGCGCTGACCAGCGTCAACGTATGCACCCGCGCCGAGAAGGACATGATCGCCGAGGCGATCGGCGGTTTCCGGTTCACCGCCGGCTTCGGCAAGACGCTGTCCCGGCTGGTCCGGCACGGCATCGGTGTGCACCACGCCGGCATGCTGCCCAAGTACCGCCGGCTGGTGGAGACCCTCGCCCAGGCCGGCCACCTCAAGGTCATCTGCGGCACCGACACCCTCGGCGTCGGCATCAACGTGCCGATCCGCACCGTGCTGTTCACCGGGCTGTCCAAGTACGACGGGGTGCGGACCCGGCTGCTCAAGAACCGGGAGTTCCACCAGATCGCCGGCCGGGCCGGGCGGGCCGGCTACGACACCATCGGCCGGGTCGTGGTGCAGGCCCCCGAGCACGTCATCGACAACGAGAAGGCGCTCGCCAAGGCCGGCGACGACCCCAAGAAGCGGCGCAAGGTGGTCCGCAAGAAGCCACCGGAGGGCTCGATCGGCTGGGGCCAGCCCACCTTCGACCGGCTGGTCGACGCCGAGCCGGAGCCGCTGACCTCCAGCTTCCAGGTCAGCCACTCGATGCTGCTCAACGTCATCGGCCGGCCCGGGGACGCGTTCACCGCGATGCGGCACCTGCTCACCGACAACCACGAGGAGCCCGCCGCCCAGCGCCGGCACATCCGCCGGGCGATCGCCATCTACCGGGCGCTGCGCGCCGGTGGGGTGGTCGAGGAGCTGCCCGAGCCGGACGAGACCGGCCGGCGGATCCGACTCACCGTCGACCTCCAGCTCGACTTCGCGCTCAACCAGCCGCTGTCCCCCCTCGCGCTGGCGGCCATCGAACTGCTCGACGCCGAGTCCCCGTCGTACGCGCTCGACGTGCTGAGCGTTATCGAGTCGATCCTCGACGACCCCCGGCAGATCCTCTCCGCGCAGCAGTTCAAGGCGCGCGGCGAGGCGGTCGCCGCGATGAAGGCCGAGGGCATCGAGTACGAGGCCCGCCTCGAACTGCTCGAGGACGTGACCCACCCGAAGCCCCTGGCCGAGCTGCTGGAGGCCGCGTACGAGATGTACCGGCAGGGCCACCCCTGGGTGGCCGACCACCAGCTCTCCCCCAAGGCCGTGGTCCGGGACATGTACGAGCGGGCGATGACCTTCACCGAGTACGTGCAGTTCTACGGGCTGACCCGCTCGGAGGGTCTGGTCCTGCGCTACCTCGCCGACGCGTACAAGACGCTGCGGCAGACAGTGCCCGAGGACGCCAAGACCGAGGAGCTGATCGACCTCATCGAGTGGCTGGGCGAGCTGGTCCGCCAGGTCGACTCCAGCCTGATCGACGAGTGGGAGCGGCTGCGCAACCCGTCCGACGTGGTTGAGGTGGCCCAGGCGCACGCCGCCCTGACCGACCGGCCGCCGGCGGTGACCCGCAACGCGCGGGCGTTCCGGGTGCTGGTCCGCAACGCGCTGTTCCGTCGGGTCGAGTTGGCCGCGCTGCGCCGCTGGGACCTGCTCGCCGAGCTGGACGCCGAGGACGGCTGGGACTACGACGCGTGGGCCGACGCGCTGGGGCCGTACTTCGAGGCGTACGACTCGATCGGGGTGGGTCCGGACGCCCGTGGTCCGGCGCTGCTCATGATCGAGCAGGGTCGGGAGCGGTGGACCGTACGGCAGATCTTCGACGACCCGGACGGCGATCACGACTGGGGCATCAGCGCCGAGGTCGACCTGGTCGCCTCGGACGAGGTGGGTGCCGCGGTCGTCCGGATCACCGACGTCGGCCAGCTCTGACACCAGCTTCCGGTTCGGCCTGGTCCTGGCCGGGCGAACCTGGGGTGGCTGGCCCGCTGCCGGCCGGCTCGACCCGACCGGACGCGGGTGGCCCGGGTCCCACCGGGTGACCCGGGCTCGACGCGACCGGTCCCGGTCGACGTCGGCTAACCGGCCCGGGCGGCCGCCTTGATCCGGCGCACCGCCTCGGCGGCGCCACCGTTCCACGGCGTGCCGTGACCGGGGAGGATCCAGGTCGCCCCCAGGTCCTCGATGCCGGCGAGCGAGGCGAGCGCCAGCGCCGGGTCGTCGGTGAACGGCGCCGGCTGCGGGCCCGGCCGACCGGTCAGCACGTGTCGGGTGGTCAGCGCGTCGCCGACGAACACGGCGTCGGCGATCGGCACGTGCACGGCGATGCTGCCCGGCGAGTGGCCGGGCATCCCGATGACGCGCGGCGCGCCGGGCAGCTCGAGCACCTGACCGTCGCGCACCGGGACCACTTCGCTGAGGTAGGTGGTGCGCAGCCCGCCCTTGCGGCTCGCGTACCAGATGAAACGCGCCGTCGCGCCCACCTTGAACGGGCCGAAGGGAACCTTGGATTTGACCTCGCCGCGGGCGCGGGCGGCGTCCGCGCCGTGCACGTAGACCGGTACGCCGTGGTCGCGCCGGAGCCGTTCGGCGAAGCCGATGTGGTCGGTGTCGCCGTGGGTGAGGATCAGACCCCGGACGTCGGCGAGCGAACGGCCCATGCCGGACAGCTCCGCGACCAGGTCCGCCCAGTGACCGGCGAGGCCGGCGTCCACGACCGTCACGCCCTCCTCGGTCTCGATCAGGTAGGCGGCGACGATGTCGTTGCCGATGCGGTGCAGGTGTGGCCCGAGCTTCATGCTGCCTCCCGAAGATGACGCGACGATCTGATAGCTACGATACATAGCCATGATGCCTAAGGTCCATAGCTATCATGGTGTCGGTCCTCACCACCCGCGAAGGAGCACCGCATGCCGACCCCCGACCGCACCTCGCTCGCCGACATCGTCACGGCCGCCCGCCACATCCTGGAGTCGCAGGGACTTCCGGGCCTGACCATGCAGGCGGTCGCCGAGCGGGTCGGCGTACGCGCGCCCTCGCTGTACAAGCGGGTCCGCAACCGCGACACCCTGATCCGGCTCGTCGCCGAAGCCACCGTGCGCGAGATGGGCGAGCGACTCGACGCCGTGGCCGGCAGCGGCGACCCGCGCAGGGACCTGCGCGAGCTGGCCCACGCCTTCCGCGCGTTCGCCCACGCCCACCCGGCCGGCTATCACCTGATCTTCAACAACGGTCCGGCGGAGACCCGGCCCGACCTCGACACCCTCACCCTGGCCAGCGCCCCCGCCCTGCGCGTCGCCGCCGATCTCGCCGGGCCCGAGCACGCCCTGCCCGGCGCCCGCATGATCACCGCCTGGGCCAACGGCTTCGTCAGCATGGAGCTCGCGGGCGCCTTCAACCTGGGCGGCGACCTCGACGAGACCTTCGAGTTCGGCATCACCCGGCTGACCGCCGCGCTCACCGCCGGCACACCGCCCCGGGTCGGCTGACCGACGGCCGGACCGGCTGGCCCCGTGGTGTCGCGGGCATCACTTCGCACCGCGCCCGCCCGCCCGGTACTGTCCCAACTAACCGGACTCACGTGTCCGGATAGCCGAGGAGACTGCCGATGACACCGGTACGCATCAGCGACGCGATCCGTGACGTGGCGTTCGCGCCGCGCCTGGAACTGCCCGAGGCGCTGGACAAGTACTACGCGCCGGGCTTTACGCACAACAGCGACGGTCGCACCCGCGACCGCGAGGAGTTCGCCCAGATGTGCGCGGGCATCCGCAGCCAGGTCGCCGAGGGCGAGGTGACAGTGCTCGAGGAGTTGTACGACGGTTCGCAGTACGCCGAGCGGCACCGCTACAAGATGACCCTGACCGACGGGACTGTCGTCCACCGCGAGATGTACTTCTTCGCGACGTTGGCCGAGGACGGCCGCTTCCAGCAGGTTTACGAGACCGGTTTCGACGTTGACTGACGAGGGGGTCCGAGACGCCCGCCTCTCGGAACCCCGACGGACGGTGACCGGAAACGCGCCCCGACGCGCGGACGCGCTGCGCAACCACGACCGGGTCATCGCCGCCGCCCGGGAACTGTTCGCCGAACGCGGCCTGGACGTCACGGTGCCCGAGGTGGCCGCCCGGGCCGGGGTCGGACGGGCGACGGTCTACCGAAGCTACCCCAGTAAAGAGGAGTTGGTGCTGGCCGTCGCACGGGAGAGCTTCCGCGCGTTGGAGGAGCGCACGCTGGCCGCGATCGCCGCCGACGACGCCTACCGCGCCTTCGTGGCCTACCTGCCCGACCTGCTCGAACATCTCCGCCGCGACCGCGGCCTCGCGGCGGCGTTCCTGGAGGCGCGCCTGGTGCCCGCCGCCAGGCTCGTTGACCTGATCGGCAGGCTGGTCGAGGCGGCGAAGGCGGCCGGCCCACTCCGCCCGGACACCGGCGTGCTCGACGTTCGGATCGTCCTGTGCGGCGTCATTCGCCAGCTCATCGTGCTGGACGAGCGCGAGCCGGCGGTCTGGCGTCGCTACGCGGACGTCATCCTCGCCGCCTTCCGTTCCTGACCCGCCCCAGGAGCGCCGGCAGGTCCCGGCGCGGTGCCCACACCAGCTGACAGGACGGCCCTTCCGGTGCCCAGAATCGCTGGGCGATGTCAGAGGTGTCGATTAGAATGTATGTACTAATCGAGTTCCTGACCTGGGAGGACGCCCGTGACCGCGCCCGCCTCCACGCCCCTCACCCCCTACGCCACCCTGCTCGGTTTCACCCGCTACGTCGACCGCACCGGCCCCACCAAGGCGACCTTCGTCGGCGGGCTGCGTAAGCAGCGCGCCAGTCGGTCCGGCTTCAACCCACACGGCCAGTTCGTCAAGGCGCTCAAGGCCGACATCGCCTTCCACACCGGCGGCTCGCACCTGACCGGGGTGGTCGACGTGGTCAAGCCCCGCTGGCGCCCGCTCTACCAGGCGCTCGTTCCTGGCGCCACGGCCTGGCTGCACTCCCTCGGCGAGCCAGCCGCCGTCGACCTGGTCCAGACCCGCGACGCCCTGGCCATGCTGGGCGACCTACCCGTCAAGATCAACCCCCACTTCGGGGTACGCCATGCCGACGGTCGCGCCGAAGCGGTCCGCCTGCACTTCGACGAGACCCCACCGAGCGAGGAATCGGTGCTCGCCACCCTGCACCTGATGGCCCGCCACATGGACGCGGTCCTCCCGCACGCCGAGCCGGTCCTGGTCGACGTCCGTCGCGGTAGGGCCCACCACATGCCCACCGACGCCAAGCCCGACCAGATCGAACGCTGGCTGGCCGGCGAAGCCGCCGCCTTCCGCGCCATCTGGTCCACCGCCGCCTGACCCCACTCCCCACTCC
>NZ_JAEVHL010000075.1 GCF_016803395.1 Micromonospora tarensis
CGGCGCTGCGTCCTTCCGCTGCCGGCCGGTCGGCGGTCTCCCGCACGTCGGCGCGCACCCCCTCACGGGTCGGCGCGGCCGCGGCCGCGACCTCGGCGCGGCGGTCGAGGGGTCCCGGCGGCGTTGCCGCCCTGCCGCTCGGAGATCGCGGCGATCAGCTCGCCCTTGCGCATGCGAGCCGTGCCGGAGATGCCGAGCGACGCAGCCAGGCTCTGCAGCTCTGGCAGCAGCATCGCCGACAGACCGGTGCCGCTACGCCGACGACGGGCGGGAGCGGCGGCGGTGGCATCGCCAGCGACGTTGGAAACATCCGACGTCACGTCGGTGGTGTCGCTCAATGGATTCCTTCCCTCGATAAGGCCGGGACTGCCCGGAGTCGGAACTCAGGTGGCCGGGCGGCCTCGGTGCACCCGCCTCGCAAGGACGCGTCGCGGGAGTCTGTGACACAGCAGCCGGTCGGTATCCCGACTCACCAACGTCGGTGAGCAGGTCTCGCCGTCTGCGGCGACCTGTGGAAACTGCGGTGCGGCGTGGGCCTTTGGCAGGGGTGGACGGGCTGACCGCCGAGAGCTTCGGGGGTGCGCCGCCCCGCAGGAGATCGCGTGCTTCGCGGCTGTGCTAGGTCTAGAGCGTAATCAACTCTTCCGACCTGCGGCAACAGGGTCCCGCTCGGCGTGTCCAAGTCTACCCCGGGCGACCCGGGCGCCGCTGACGTCTATCGGTAACTGCCAGATCTGCCAGTCTGTTCCCACTGGGAAGGCCGCTGGAGGCTCGCTGAGCGCCAGCACAGTCGGCCCGGCCCCACTGACCACAGCCGCCACACCCGCCGCTCGCAACGCGCTGACCAGGGAAAATGTGCCGGGCATCCCGGCCGCGCGATAATCCTGGTGGAGCCGGTCGACGGTGGCCGGCAACAGCAGGGTCGGGTCCGCCGTGAGCGCGTGCACCAGCAGTGCCGCCCGCCCGGCGGTCAACGCGGCGTCGCCGTGCGGCACGGTGGCCGGCAGAGCCGCCCGCGCGGTCGCGGTCAATCCGCGTTCCGCCGGGACGAAGACGGTGGACCGCACCGCGTCGGCGACCGGCAGGGAGACGGCCCGGGCGCCGCCCGGCTCGGACCAGGCCACTGTGAAGCCGCCCAGCAGGCACGGCGCCACGTTGTCGGGGTGGCCCTCGATCTCGGCGGCCAGCCGGAGCGCGGCGTCGTCGTCGAGGCGGTGCTCCCCATCGACGACGAGGGCTCGGGCCAGCAGCACCCCGGCGACGATCGCGGCGGACGAGGAGCCCAGCCCGCGCGCCTGCGGGATCCGGTTGACGCACTCCACCCGCAGCCCGTCGGGGTGGCCGCCGAGCCTGTCGAACGCGGCGCGCATGGACCGCACCACCAGGTGCCGGTCGTCGTCGGGCAGCTCACCGGCCCCCTGCCCGGTCACCGTCACCCGGACGCCACCGGGCGCGACCTCGGCGGCCACGTCGTCGTAGAGCCCGAGGGCGAGGCCCAGCGCGTCGAAGCCCGGGCCCAGGTTGGCGCTGGTCGCGGGCGTCCGGACCCGGACCGGCCCGGCGGTGAAGTTCGTCGGCACGCGCTCATGCTAGGGCTCGGCGGCGACAGTCTGGTTTCGAGCCCGCAGCCTGGGACCGTCGAGTTCAGCCGGCCGGGTCCGGCACCGGCTCGGCGACCGGGTCGGTGAGCGAGAGCCGCCGGGTGGCGATCCGCCAGCCGACCGCGTACACCAGGGTGACCAGCCCGCAGCCGGCGAGCACCACCCGCTCGTCCACCGCGTCCACCACCAGGGCGACCGCCAGCTGGCTCACCGAGATGGCCAGCGTCGCGAGCATCATGTCGGTGGCGAAGACCCGCCCGCGCAACCGGTCCGGCACCTCACCCTGGAGGGCGAAGTTCGACATCACCCAGTTGCTGCCACCGGCGAAGTGCGCCACGAAGACCAGCAGCAGCACCAGCGGAAACCAGCGCACCACCGAGGTGCCGAGGTAGGACAGTCCGTAGAGCGACATGGACAGCGCGAGCCCGGGCAGCAGCCAGGCCCGGTTGGTCAGCACCCGACGCATCAGGATCGGCCCCACCAACGCCCCGGCCCCGCGCACCGCGAAGAGCAGGCCGGCGCCGAGCGGGCCCACCCCGTACACGCCGGCCAGCAACGGAAAGACGGTCAGCACGCCGTTGCCCAGACCCACCGCCGACTTCACGGTGACCAGCGCGAGCACCCGGGGGCGGTGACCGATGTAGCCGAGCGCCTCCCCGACGGCCGACCAGGTCCGCTGGGCTGGTCGGTCGGTGTCCCGCGGTGCCTGCAACGGCCGACGGATCCGGGTGGCGAGGCCCGCCGCCAGCGCCAGGCCCACCGCCGCCACCCAGAAGCAGGCGTACGGGCCGGCGGCGGTGCTGAGCACGCCGCCGAGTGAGGCGCCGACCACGGTCATGGTGCCCCAGGCCGACCCGGCGACGGCGTTTCCGGCGGCCAGCTCGTGCGGCTCCAGCACGTTGGGCAGCGCCGCCTGGGCGGCCGGCGAGTAGAAGGCCTTGGCGACCGCCACCACCCCGATCGCCACCAGCGCCAACCACGCCGTTCCGGCGCGCACGCCGAGCAGCAGCAGCACCCCCGCCAGCGCGGCCACGTTCGCCGCGATCATGATCTTCCGACGGTCGAACCGGTCGGCGATCGTGCCGGTGTACGGCAGCAGCAACGCCACCACGCCGGTGTCCACCGCCAGCACCAGCGCGCCCCACACCCCGCTGCCGGTCAACTGCGGCAGCAGCACCAGCAGGGGCACCATGACGAACCAGTCGGCACCGAAGACCACCAGTTCGGCGAGGAACAGATTGCGGAAACTCCGGTTGCCGGTCAGGACCGAGAGGGTGGACGTCACGCAGCGGGACCCTACCTGGTCACTGTCGGGGCTACACCCGCTCCCAGCAGCGTCGAGACGGTGACGAAGGTGTAACCGCGCGACCGGAGCCCGTTGATCATGTCGGGCAGACCACGCAGTGCGACCAACCGTCGACGCGCCCCCACGTCGTGGCCGAGCACTATCGTTCCCGGTCGGACACGGGCCACGATCCGCTGGGCGTGACCGGCCGGATCGTCGGGGAACTCACGCTCCACCATCTGCAGCGACCAGAGCACCAGCCGATAGTCCAACCGGGTCGCCCCGTGCAGCACCGCCCCACCCAGGTGACCGTACGGCGGGCGGAACAGCAGGGGCGACCTCCCGGTCACCTCGGCGATCGCGTCGTGACTGCGGCGCAGGTCGTCGTAGGCCTCGACGGCGTCCAACTCGGCCAGGTCCCGGTGCTGCCAGCTGTGGTTGCCCACCTCGTGCCCGGTGAGCCGGCCCTGGACGACCTCGGCGTGCCGACGGACCTGCTCCCCGACCATGAAGAAGGTGGCCGGGACCCGGTGCCGGGCCAGGGTGTCGAGCACCATCGGGGTCCACTGTGGGGCCGGGCCGTCGTCGAAGGTGAGAGCCACCAGGCGTCCGGTGGCTGGTCCGGACCAGACCACCTCCAGCGCGCCGGAGCCGACCCCCTGGCGGCCGTTGCCGTAGGTGGCGCTGGCCGGGCCGCCGGCGATCGGCGTGCGGCGATGGGTGCTCCACCACGCCTCGGACGTGCCCGCGCCGATGACCGCGCCACCGACGACGAGCAGACCGCGACGCAACAGGGCGCGTCGCCCCCAGCCCCGCGCGTGCTCGGTCATCGGCGCCCCGCTTCACCCCACCTGCCTACCAGGAGTATGCAAGAAGTTACACAAGGTGTGGCTCAGTCGGGTCGGAGTATTTCCCCCAGCGAAGCGGGCGCGCCCCGCAGGATCCTGCCGGGGGCGCGCCGAGATGTGATCCGACCTATTCGGTCGGCTCCGTCGGGGGCAGCGGGGAGGTACGGCTACGGGGCAGCCGCAGCACCTCGAACTGGTCCGTGCCCTCCACCAGAGCGGCCGACGGCGCGGGTCGCCCGCCCGGCTGCGGAGCGCCGGCGGCAGCCGGAGCAGGCGCGCCGCTCGGCACCGCGACCTGGTTCGGGGCGGCCACCTCGTCGGTCTCCGGCCCGGTCGCCGCCGGCTCGCCGGAGCGCCGCCGAGCGCGCCGGCCCCGCAGCGACTCCTTGGTGTGTTCCACCATCGCGTAGAGCGTCGGCACCAGGATCAGCGTGAGCAGCGTCGAGCTGAGCAGACCACCGATCACCACGACCGCCAGCGGCTGGGAGATGAAGCCGCCCTCACCGGTCAACCCGAGCGCCATCGGCAGCAGCGCGAAGATCGTCGCCACCGCCGTCATCAGGATGGGGCGCAGCCGGCGTCGGCCACCTTCGACCACCGCCTCCCGGACCCCCATGCCCCGCGCCCGGTACTGGTTGACCAGGTCGAGCAGCACGATCGCGTTGGTCACCACGATGCCGACCAGCATCAGCACACCGATCAACGCCGGCACACCGAGCGGCGTTCCGGTGATCAACAGCAGGCCGATGGCACCGGTCGCGGCGAACGGGATCGAGATGAGCAGGATCAGCGCCTGGGTGAGACTGCGGAACGTGGCCACCATGATCAGGAAGACGATCGCGATCGCGGCCAGCACCGCCAGGCCCAGGTCCGCGAAGGCGTCCGCCTGATCCGCGCTGACGCCACCGATGGTGAAGGTGGCACCCGGCACGTTGATGCCGTCCAGCCGCTTCTGCAACTCCTTGGTGGTCGCGCCCAGGTTCGACCCGGTCGCCGCGCCGGTGACCGACACGCTGCGCTCACCGTCGATCCGGGTGACCTGCTGCGGCCCCTCGCCCTGCGTGACGTCCGCGATGTCGTCCAGCTTCACCGGACCCACCGGCAGCGCCCGCAGCTCCTCCACCGTCATCGGCGGCTGCGTGCCCAGCCGCAGCACCACGTTCTGCTGCTGGCCGTCGAGCGCGACCTGACCCAGCGGCGCTCCCCGGAACGCCTGCGAGACGAGCTGCCCGACGGCGGCCTCGGTGAGCCCGGCCCGCCCGGCGGCGACCCGGTCGACAGTCACGTCGACCCGGGGCACCCGGGCGGCCAGGCTGGTGGAGACGTCCTCGACATCCGGGACGCCGGCCATCGCCGCCCGCGCCTGCTCGGCGGCCTGGGTCAGCGCCTCCGGGTCGCTGGCCTGGACGATCACCTCCAGCTGGCTGGTCGACGCCTCCTGCCCGCCACCGAAGCTGATCTCGCCCACGGCGGTGCCGAGCTTGTCGAACTCCTTGCGCAGCACCTCGCGCATCTGCTTCGCGTCGGTGTCGCCGTCGAGCGCCAGGGACCAGCTGGCGACGTTGTTGCCGCCGCCGCCCGCCCACGGGTTGTCCCCACTGCCGGCGGTCACCTGGTACGTCTCGACGCCCTTCGTGCCGGACAGCACCGACTCGACCTGCTTGGCCGCCGCGTCGGTCGCCGCCAGGCCACTGCCGGCCGGCAACTCCTGGCTCATGTTGAGGGTGTCCTGGCCGGAGTCGTCCAGGAAGTTGGTCTCCAGCTTCTGGGCCAGGCCGAAGGTGCCGAAGAGCACCAGCAGACCGAGCCCCACCGTGATCCAACGGTGCGACCGCTTGCCGGTGGCGAACCCGATCACCGGCAGGTACGCCCGCTGCAACGGGCTGCGCAGCTCCTTCTCCTCCGCGCCGCGCCGCACCGCCTCGTCGTCGGCGGTGCCGCCGCGCGGCTTGAGGAACCAGTACGCGAGCACCGGGATAACCGTCAGCGACACCAGCAGCGAGGCGAGCAGGGCCACCGTCACGGTGATCGCGAACGGCGCGAAGAGCTGCCCCACGAACCCGCCGACCAGCGCGATCGGCGCGAACACCGCCACCGTGGTGAGGGTGGACGCGGTCACCGCACCGGCCACCTCACGGACGCCGGTGATGATGGCGTGCCGCTTCTCCTCGCCGTACTCGAGGTGTCGTTTGATGTTCTCCAACACCACGATCGAGTCGTCCACCACCCGGCCGACCGCGATGGTCAGCGCGCCGAGGGTGAGCAGGTTGAGCGAGTAGTCACCGATCCACAGGGCGATCAGCGCGACCAGCACGGAGAGCGGGATGGAGACCGCGGTGACCACCGTGGAGCGCACCGACAGCAGGAAGACCAGGATGACGATGACCGCCATCACCAGGCCGAGCAGCCCTTCGGTGGTCAGCGACTCGATCGACTTCTCGACGAACGGAGCCTGGTCGAAGACCACTGTCAACTCCGCGCCGGAGGCGTTCTTCAGGTCGCCGAGCCGGTCCCGGATCTCGTGCGAGATCTGCACGGCGTTGCCGTCCGGCGCCGCGGTGACCGCGATGCCGAGGCTGTCCTTGCCGTTGGTCCGGGTGATCGCCGTGGCCGGAGCGAGCTGCTGCTCGACCGTCGCCACGTCGGCCAGCCGAACAGGCGTCGCCCCCGGGGAGATCACGATGCCGCGCAGATCCTCCACGGTGGCGATCGGCGTGCCGACCTGCACCGGCAGGGCCAGCGGACCGTCCGTCACCGCGCCGGCCGGGACCGCCACGCCGTTGGTCTTCAGTGCCGCGCCGATCGCGGTCGGCTGGATCCGGGCGGCGGCCAGCTTCGCCGGGTCCGGGGTGACCACCACCACGTCGTCGCGGGTGCCGGTCACCTCGACCGTGCGTACGCCCTCGATGCCCTCCAGCTCCGGCACCACAGTCGCGCGCAGCTTCTCGGCGAGCGCCCGCTGGTCGTCCCCGCCGGCTGCGGCCAGCACCACCGCCGGCAGGTCGTCGGTGCTACCGGCGATGACCTGCGGGTCGACGCTCTCCGGCAGCTGCGCGTCGATCCGGCTCAGCGCGGTCTGCATCTTGTTGACGACGTCGTCGAGGTCGGTGCCGAACTCGTAGGTCACCTGGACGGTGGCCGCCCCCTCGCGGGAGGTGGAGGTGACCTTGTCCAACCCCGGGATGCCCTGGAGGGCGTTCTCGATCGGCTCGGTCACCTGGGACTCGACGATCTCGGGCCCGGCACCGGGATAGGGAGCCACGATGAACGCGGCCGGGAACTCGAGCGACGGCAGCAGTTGCTGCTTCAGCGACGGCACGGCGAACGCTCCGAACACCGTGGTCACCACCGCGATGAGGGCGATCAGCCCTCGGTTGGCGAGGCTGAATCTGGCGAGCAGCGACATCGGCCTGGCTCACTCCTGAACGAGAATGCGGGCGGGGATACCCGAAAGTGTGCCGGACTCGCCTCCTCCGACCCCCGCCGCCCCCACGCCGTCCGACCGGACGCGTGCCCGCCGCCGGGCGGCGGCTCGCTCAGGCCAGGTCGAGGGCGCGCGCCGCAGCCAGCGGATCGTTCGCGATGGTCAACGGCGCCGGGGCGGTCGAGATCGCCCATTCCGGGTCTTTCAACCCGTGACCGGTCACCGTGCAGACCACCGTCGACCCGGACGGCACCGCGCCGGCCGCCGCCTGCTGAAGCAGGCCGGCCACGCTGGCCGCGCTGCCCAGCTCGACGAAGACCCCCACCTCGCGGGCGAGCAGGCGGTACGCCGACAGGATCTCCCGGTCGGTCACCGACGCGATCAGACCGCCGGAGGCGTCCCGGGCGTCCAACGCCTTGGTCCAGCTCGCCGGGTTGCCGATCCGGATCGCGGTCGCGATGGTCGACGGTTCCGGCACCACCTGGCCGGTCACGATCGGTGCCGCACCGGCGGCCTGGAAGCCGTACATCTTGGGCTTGCGGGTGGTGGCGCCGGCGGCCGACTCCTCCGCGTAGCCCATCCAGTAGGCGGCGATGTTGCCGGCGTTGCCGACCGGCAGGCAGTGGATGTCGGGCGCGTCACCGAGCGCCTCGACGATCTCGAAGGCGGCGGTCTTCTGGCCGTGCAGCCGGTCGATGTTGACCGAGTTGACCAACGCGACCGGGTGGTCCTGGGCCAGCTTCGCGGCGAGCGACAGACAGTCGTCGAAGTTGCCACTCACCTGGAGCAGCTTCGCGCCGTGCACCAACGCCTGGGCCAGCTTGCCCAACGCGATCTTGCCCTGCGGCACCAACACCGCGCAGGTCATCCCGGCCCGAGCCGCGTACGCCGCGGCGGACGCGCTGGTGTTGCCGGTGGAGGCGCAGATGATGGCCTTGTTGCCGGCCTCGACCGCCTTGGACACGGCGACTGTCATCCCCCGGTCCTTGAAGGAGCCGGTCGGGTTGGCGCCCTCCACCTTGAGGTACACCTCGCAGCCCATCCGGGCGGACAACACCGGCGCCGGCAACAGCGGGGTGTTCCCCTCGTGCAGCGTGACGACCGGCGTGGCCGCGGTGACCGGCAGCCGATCCCGGTACGCCTCGATCAGACCACGCCACATGTCGCTCTCCTCGCCTCTACCGCCGCGTCGACCCGAGCATCACGGCCACCTTGGACCAACCTGCCGGAACGGCCGCTGGCACACCCCGGCTTACCCACCTGGCGGGACGCGCGAGCCGCCCCATCGATGGTGCAACGAGTCAGGCGTCGCCCTCGACCCGCAGCACGCTGGTCACCGACCGGACGATCTCCAGGCCGCGCAGCTCGTCGACAGTCGCGGCGAGCGCGGCGTCCGGTGCCACGTGCGTGACGATGACCAGCTCGGCGCCGTCGCGCCCCGGCGACCCGCCGGCCGAGCCCTGCCGGACCGTCGCGATCGACACGTCGTGCCTGGCGAACACGCCCGCCACCGAGGCCAACACACCCGGGCGGTCGGCCACGTCGAGGCTGACGTGGTAGCGGGTCAACGCCTCGCCCATCGGCCGGACGGCCAGGTCCGCGTACGAGCTCTCACTGGCCGCGCGCACCCCGGCGAGCCGGTTGCGGGACACCGCGACCACGTCGCCGAGCACCGCGCTGGCGGTCGGCGCGCCACCGGCGCCCTGACCGTAGAACATCAGCTGCCCGGCGGCGTCCGCCTCGACGAAGACCGCGTTGAACGCGTCGCCGACGCTGGCCAGCGGGTGGCTGCGCGGGATCATCGCCGGGTGCACCCGGACGCTCACCGTCTCCCGGCCGGTCGGGTCGACTCCCCGGGCCGCGATGCAGAGCAGTTTGATGGTGCAGCCCATCGCCTGGGCGCTGGCCACGTCCGCCGCGGTCACCTCGGTGATGCCCTCGCGGTGCACGTCGGCCGCGCCGACCCGGGTGTGGAACGCCAGCGAGGCGAGAATCGCCGCCTTCGCCGCCGCGTCGAAACCCTCGATGTCGGCGGTCGGGTCGGCCTCCGCGTATCCCAGGGCGGTGGCCTCGTCCAGCGCCTCGGCGAAACCGGCGCCGGTCGCGTCCATCGCGGAGAGGATGAAGTTGGTGGTGCCGTTGACGATGCCGGTGACCCGGTTGATCCGATCCCCGTGCAGTGACTCGCGCAGCGGGCGCAGCAGCGGGATGGCCCCAGCCACCGACGCCTCGTAGTAGAGGTCGCCGCCGCCCTCCGCGGCCGCCTCGTGCAGCGCCACGCCGTCCTCCGCGAGCAGCGCCTTGTTGGCGGTGACCACGCTCTTGCCGGCGTGCAGCGCCTCCACCAGCCAGCTCCGGGCCGGCTCGATGCCGCCGACCACCTCGATCACCACATCCACGTCGTCCCGCTTGATCAGGCCGAGCGCGTCGGTGGTGAACAGCTCCTCGTCGACCGGAAGGTCACCGCGGTCGCGGCCGAGCCGACGGACGGCGATGCCGGCGATCTCCAGCGGAGCGCCGATCCGCGCGGCCAGGTCGGCTGACTGCTCGTGCAGCAGCCGGACCACCTCCTGGCCGACCGTGCCGCAGCCGAGCAGTGCCAAGCGCACAGGTGACGTCATCCCACATCCAAAGCGAGCAGGTCCTCTTCGGTTTCCCGCCGGACGATCAGGCGTGCCAGACCGTCGCGCACCGCGATCACCGGTGGCCTGGGCACATGGTTGTAGTTGCTGGCCATGCTCCGGCAGTACGCACCGGTCCCGGGCACCGCGACAAGATCTCCGGGCTGCACGTCGGCGGGCAGGAATTCATCCTTCACCACGATGTCCCCGGACTCACAGTGCTTTCCCACCACGCGGGCGAGCAACGGCTGGGCGCCCGAGGCCCGGGAGGCCAACGTCGCCGAGTAGGACGCGTCGTACAGGGCGGTGCGGATGTTGTCGCTCATCCCGCCGTCGACGCTGACGTACGTCCGGATGCCGTCGAGGTCCTTGACCGTGCCGACCTCGTAGAGGGTGAACACGGCAGGCCCGACGATGGCCCGCCCCGGCTCGATGGACAGTCGGGGCACGGACAGGTTCTCCGCCGCGCACTCCGCGTCGACGATCCGGCGCAGCCGCTTGGCCAGCTCCTGCGGGGTGGCCGGGGTGTCCTGGGTGGTGTACGCGATGCCGAAGCCGCCGCCCAGGTCCAGCTCGGGAAGCTCCACCCCGCGCGCGTCGCGGATCTGCGCCTGGAGGGCGAGCACCCGGCGGGCCGACACCTCGAAGCCGCTGGCGTCGAAGATCTGCGAGCCGATGTGCGAGTGCAGGCCGCGCAGCTCCAGCACGCCCTCGTCGAGGATCTTGAAAGCGGCGGCGGCAGCGGCCCCGCCAGCCAGCGAGAAGCCGAACTTCTGGTCCTCGTGGGCGGTGGCGATGAACTCGTGGGTGTGCGCCTCCACCCCGACGGTGACCCGGACCAGCACCCGGGGGCGGACCCCGCGCTCCCGGGCCAGCGCGGTGAGCCGGTCGATCTCGGTGACCGAGTCGACGATGATCCGTCCCACCCCGGCGTCCAGCGCCCGGCTCAGCTCGGCGGTCGACTTGTTGTTGCCGTGAAAGCCGATCTTCTCCGGCGGCATCCCGGCGGAGAGCGCGGTGGCCAGCTCACCACCGGTGCAGACGTCCAGGAAAAGGCCCTCCTCGGCGATCATCCGGACCACCGCCCGGCAGAGGAACGCCTTGCCCGCGTAGTAGACGTCCTCGGTCGGGAAGGCCGCCCGGAAGTCGCGGCAGCGCGACCGCAGGTCGGCCTCGTCCAAGACGTACACCGGGGTGCCGAACTCGGCCGCGATGTCGCGGACGCTCAGGCCCGCGACGGCGAGCGCGCCGTCGGCGCCGCGCGTCACGCTGCGCGGCCACAGCGCCGGCGTCAGGGCGTTGACGTCCTCCGGGGTACGCAGCCACGCCGGACCCCGACTGCCGATGTCACCGTGCAGCGCACCGGCCTCGTGAGCGCGCACGCCGTCACATCCTCTCGGGGGCGGAGACCCCGAGCAGGTGCAGGCCGTTGGCGATCACCGTGCGGGTGGCGTTGTTCAGCCAGAGCCGGGCCCGGTGCAGGTCCGTGACCTCCTCGTCGCCCAGCGGCAGCACCCGGCAGTTGTCGTAGAACCGGTGGTAGGAGGCGGCGACGCTCTCCTCCAGGTAGCGGGCCACCCGGTGCGGCTCGCGCAGCTCGGCTGCGGTGGCGACCACCGCCGGGAACTCGGCGAGCGCCTTGAGCAGCTCGTTCTCCTTCTCGTGGTCGAGCAGCTCCGGCCGGAAGGCGTCGGCGTCGCCCGGCAGCAGCCCCACCTCGGCGGCGTTGCGGGCCACGCCCGCCGTCCGGGCGGCGACGTACTGCACGTAGTAGACCGGGTTGTCGCGGGTCGCCCGGGTCCACAGCTCGATGTCGATGTCGATCGGGGAGTCGCTGGAGTAGCGGGCCAGCGCGTACCGGGAGGCGTCCACGCCGATCGCCTCGACCAGGTCCTCCAGGGTGATCACGGTGCCGGCCCGCTTGCTCATCCGCATCGGGGCGCCGTCGCGCAGCAGGTTGACCAGCTGCCCGATGAGGATCTCCAGGTTGCGCTCCGGGTCGTCGCCGAAGCAGGCCGCCATCGCCTTCATCCGGCCGATGTAGCCGTGGTGGTCGGCGCCCAGCATGATCACGACCCGCTCGAAGCCGCGCTCCCGCTTGTCCAGGTAGTAGGCGCAGTCCGCGGCGAAGTACGTCCACTCGCCGTTGGACTTGCGCAGCACCCGGTCCTTGTCGTCGCCGAAGTCGGTGGTGCGCAGCCAGGTGGCGCCCTCGGACTCGTAGAGGTGCCCCTGCTGACGCAGCCGGTTCAACGCCAGGTCCAGCTCGCCCCGGTCGTGCAGGTCCTTCTCGTTGAAGTAGGTGTCGAACTCCACCCCGAAGTCGCGCAGCGAGGAGCGGATCTCGTCGAACATCAGCGCGACGCCCTCGACCCGGAAGACCTCCTGGGCGGCGGCGTCGTCGAGGGTCAGCACCTCCGGCCGGCGGGCCCGCACCTCGGCGGCGATCTCGGCGATGTACGCCCCGCCGTAGCCGTCCTGAGGCGCCGGCTCACCCTTGGCGGCGGCGAGCAGCGACCGGGCGAACCTGTCGATCTGCGAACCGGCGTCGTTGAAGTAGTACTCGGTGCCGACCTCGGCGCCGGTGGCCCGCAGCAACCGGCTCAGCGCGTCACCGACGGCCGCCCAGCGGACCCCGCCGATGTGCACCGGCCCGGTCGGGTTGGCCGAGACGAACTCCAGGTTGATCTTCTCGCCGGCGAGCCGCTCGCTGCGGCCGTACTCCGCGCCGGCCTCGACGATCACCCGGGCGAGCTGACCGGCGGCCGCCGCGTCGAGCCGGATGTTCAGGAAGCCCGGCCCGGCGATTTCCACCGATTTGACACCCGACGCCCGGCCCAGCTCCTCGCTCAGGGCGGCGGCGAGCTCCCGGGGCGGAACACCCACCTTCTTGCTCAACTGCAGAGCCAGCGTCGACGCGTAGTCGCCGTGCTCGGGGTTGCGCGGTCGCTCCACCACAGTGCTCGCCGGCAGCGCGGCGCGGTCCAGCCCACGCTGCTCGAAGACGGCGTGGGCGGCGGCAAGGACGACCGAGGCTAGTTCTGCAGGAGTCACCCAACCATGTTATCGGGGGTAGACTCGGGCACTCGGCGGCTCCCCTGCGCGTCATCCGGCCCGCCACTCCCCTGACCGACCGACTTGACGAGGCACGATGAGCATCAGCACCCCGGGTGGCCCTGAGCGCCGCCCGTCCGTGGTCAGCACCGGCAAGAAGCCGGCCGCGGGCCGGCCGGCGTCCGGCGCCAAGGCCGGTTCCGGCAAGCCGGCGGGTTCCCCCCGGGCCGGGGGCAAGGGCCCGCGCAAGCCGGTCACCCCGGTCAAGGTGAGCCAGGGCCGGGCGTGGGGCCCGATCGCGCTCTTCGTCGCGGTGGGCGTGCTCGTGGCCGGCATCATCGGGTACGGCGCCTGGGCGTCGTTCCAGGGCTCCAAGCCGTGGGACAAGCGGGCCAACGCCATCGACGGCATCTCCAACATCCGCAAGTCCGACCCCGAGAGCCTGAAGTACGAGTCGCACAAGTCGGGCCCGCTCACCTACAAGTACTCGCCGCCGGTGGGCGGGGTGCACAACGCCGCCTGGCAGAACTGCATGGGCGACGTCTACGACGCCCCGATCGCCAGCGAGCACGCGGTGCACAGCCTGGAGCACGGCGCGGTCTGGATCACCTACCGGCCGGACCTGCCGAAGGACCAGGTCGACAAGCTCGCCGGCAAGGTGCGCGGCGTCGAGAAGATGCTGATGAGCCCGTACGAGGGCCTGGACAAGCCGATCTCGCTCCAGGCGTGGGGCTACCAGCTCAAGGTCGACAACGCCGACGACTCGCGGATCGACGAGTTCATCAAGGACCTGCGGGTGAACGCCTCCGTCGAGGGTCCGACGGCGCTCTGCAACACCGGCATCACCGCCACCGGCACCACGCCGCGTGAGCTCCAGCAGCAGCAGCAGCCGCCCACCCAGTAAGGACAGCAATGACCGCTCCGGCAACCACCGACAGCGAGTACGACGACGACCTCCCGGCCGCCCCGGACCAGGGCGGCCGGGCCCCGGCGTCGCGCTACGGCGTGCTGACCCTCGCCATCATGCTGGTGGTCGGCCTGCTTCTGGGGTATGCCGGCGGTCTGCTCACTCCCCGCCTGACCCGGCCCGGTGACGCGTCGGTCGAGGCGGGCTTCGCCCGGGACATGACGACCCACCACGCGCAGGCGGTGGAGATGAGCCTGATCGCGTACCGGTCGGCCACCCTCCCCGAGGTGCGGCAGATCGCCGTCGACATCGCCACCGGGCAGCAGGGCGAGATCGGCGCGATGCAGACCTGGCTACGCGAGTGGGGGCTGAGCCCCACCGGGTCGAAACCGCCGATGGCGTGGATGTCCGACGGGGCCACCGTCAAGGACGGCCTGATGCCGGGCATGGCCACGCCGGCGCAGATGACCGCCCTGCGCGACGCTCGGGGCATCGAGATCGACCGCCAGTTCCTGACCCTGATGTACAACCACCACCTGGGCGGCATCCACATGATCGACGCGGCCCTCGACGAGACCGACAACGCCGAGGTGGTGCGGGTGGCCCAGACCATGAAAGCCACCCAGCAGACCGAGCTGAACAACCTCCGGCAGCTTCAAGCCCAGGCAGCCAAGGGCTGACCCCACCGGGGACCGGCGAACGGGCCTGCGTCACCGCCACACCAGCCCGAGATCGAACGAGCGCTCGGGTTCGGGTTGACCTCCCGGTCGCCCAGGTACGTCCAGGGTGCCGTGTTCTGGATGATGACGGTCGCCAGCTCGGCCTCCGCCGGCTCGCCGGGACGCTCCAGAACGATCGCCGGGTGCCGCCGGTCCGAGGCGAAGAAGTACTGGCTCATGATCGAGCGCAGATAGAGCGACGGCGTGGACACCCGCCCCTTCCGCCGGGCCTGCTCCACCCGGTGGATCACCGCGGCGTCCAGACCGTACCCGGCGCAGAAGGTGAAGTAGCGATCGTCGGCGCGGCCGAGCCCCACCGTCCGGCTCCGGCCCAGCCGCAGCCCTTCCAGGATCATGCTGGTCGCCTCCGGCCACTCCCGGGGCAGACCCACCGCACGGGCGAACACGTTTGTCGAGCCGCCGGGGACGGTCGCCAGCGCCGGCAGTCGCTCCGCCATCGGGGCAGCGTCGGCGCGAGCCGGCGGCTCGGCCGTCATCAGACCGTTCACCACCTCGTTCACCGTGCCGTCACCACCCAGGGTGACAACCAGGTCGACCCCTTCCGCGGCCGCCTCCCGGGCCAACGCCGTGGCGTGCCCGCGTCGGCGGGTGTAGCGCACGCTGAGGTCGACTTCGCTGCGCAGCGCCCGGACAAGCACGTCCCGGCTGCGTTCGCTGGTGGTGGTGGCCTTCGGATTGACCACCAGGACGGCCCGCATGGGCGGCACTGTACCTCTCGATGACCCGGGTATCGTGGCGCGCGTGACCATCGACTCGGCTCCGATTCCCGTCACGCTCCGCTGGGCGGTCCGGCTGCTGTGGGCGGAGGCGGCTGCCGTCGGGCTGGTCGCCGGCTGGCTGGTCTGGGCCGATCTCACCGCCACCAGCACCGACCGTCTCTCGGCGTTGCTGGTGACCGTGTTCGCCATCGGGGCGGCGGTCGTGCTCTGGGCGTTGGGCCGGGGGCTGCTGCGCCGTCAGGCGGGCGCGCGGGCCCCCGCGATCGTGCTCCAGCTCATGCTGCTGCCGATCGGGTGGTTCATGATCCAGGGTGGGCTGGGCTGGCTGGGCGTGCCGTTGATGGTGCTCGGCCTGAGCGTGGCATGGCTGCTGATCAGCCCGCCGACGACCCGTGCCCTCGGCTTCGAGTGACGGGGTCGGCGTGCGCCGCGCCGGTCAGTAGCCGGCGGAGCGGCGGGTGAGCAGCGCGATCGTGGCCCGACCGTCGGCGGCCGTGGCGGATGCCGAGCTCGTCAACGCGGTGAGCACCTTCCAGGCGAAGGACGACTCGGCGGGCAGCGTGGCACCGCGGACGGTCGGCACGGTCACCTCGATGGTCAACGCGTCCTCGGTGACGGCGAAGCGGCACTCCAGCTCGGCGTCGCGGGTGGCGATGGCGAGCAGCATCGCGCACGCCTCGTCGACAGCGATCCGCAGATCCTCGATCTCGTCGAGCGCGAACTGCAACCGGGCCGCGAGACCGGCGGTGGCGGTGCGAAGCACACCCAGGTAACCGCCGTCGGCGGGCACCGTGAGGTGCACCACGTCATCGTCGGTCACTGGTTGGCCAGTCAGTTGAGTCACGCCTCATCCCCCCGGTCGGGGACTCTACCCGGTCAGTGGTCGGGACGCGTGCCGGCGGTGGTGGCATGGTCGGCCAGCTCGCGGAGCGCGTCGCCGCTGAGCCGATAGGGAACCCATTCGGTCACCTGTTCCGCGCCGATCGAGGCGTAGAAACCGGCGGCCGGGTTCCAGTCGAGCATTGACCACTCCAGCCGCCGGTAGCCGCGTCGTACGCAGATGTCGGCGAGGGTGGCGAGCAGCAGCCGACCCGCTCCGGTGCCCCGGGCGGCCGGCCGGACGTAGAGGTCCTCCAGGTAGATGCCGTGCACGCCGGCCCAGGTGGAGAAGTTGAGGAACCACAGCGCGAAGCCGATCGGCTCGTCGTGCTGGTCCACCGCGACGTGGCCGAAGAGCGCCGGGGCGCTGCCGAACAGGGCCGCGGCCAGCTGGTCGGTGGTGAGGTGGCACTGCTCCGGGGCCCGCTCGTACTCGGCCAGGTCGTGCACCATGGCGACGACGGCCGGCACGTCCTCGGGACGTGCCGGCCGGATCGTCGGGATGACCGGGGCGGTCACGCCTTCTTGGTCTCCCAGAAGATCTTGGAGATCTCGTCGATCTTCCCGAGCAGCTTGTCGGCGGTGGCCGGGTCGAGGCTGCCCTTGACGCCACCGGCGCCGGCGAGCTTGGTGGCCTCGTTGAACAGCTGGTGCAGCTGCGGGTACTTCTCGAAGTGGGTGGCCTTGAAGTAGTCGGTCCAGAGCACCCAGAGGTGGTGCTTGACCAGCTCGGCGCGCTGCTCCTTGATGATGATGGCGCGGGTGCGGAACTCCGGGTCGGTGTTCGCCTGGTACTTCTCGCAGATCATTTTGACCGATTCGGCCTCGATCCGGGCCTGAGCCGGGTCGTAGACACCGCACGGCAGGTCGCAGTGAGCGCTCGCGGTGACGCGGGGCGCAAGGATGCGCGGAAGTCGCATCGGATTCCTCCATGGGAAGTTTGCGATGATCAAAGGCGACATTACTCCTGGGAGTGCTCCCCGAACCGGGTGGAGGTGAAACCAGTGACCACCGATCACCCGGCTGAGGCCCCCCGGTTGCGCGGGCCGCTGGCCGCCGTCCTGGTGACCGGTCCGTCCATGGCGCCGACCCTGCGGCACGGCGACGCGGTGCTGGTCCGCCCCGGCGGCCGCCCGATCCGAGCCGGGGACGTGGTGGTCGCGGTCTTCCGCAGCCGGCCCGAGCTGCTGGTGGTGAAGCGTGCGGTCCGCCCGCAGGAAGGCGGCTGGTGGCTGCGCGGCGACAACGACCTGATCACCGACGACTCCCGGGCGTACGGGGTGGCCGACGTGCGGGCCAGGGTGGTGGCTCGTTACTGGCCCCGCCCCGGACGGGTGCCTCGCCGCCGGATATGACCCTGCTCACATCCGAGGGGGAGGGTCGACACTATGCTCGGAAAGTGCCGGGTGACCCCCCGCGCCGCGTGCCACCGCTCGCCGCCCACCTCGCGGCCGGGCCCGCCGCCTCACATCTGCTCGACAGATCCTGGAGTCACCACCATGTCTTCGTCCACCGTGGACCCCGCTGATCCCGTCTTCCTGCTGCACCGCGGCGGCAAGATGGCCGTCACCTCGACCGTGCCGCTCACCAGCCGGGAAGATCTCTCCCTGGCGTACACCCCGGGGGTGGCCCGGGTGTGTGAGGCGATCGCCGCCGACCCCGCCCTGGTGGACGAGTACACCTGGGTGTCGCACACGGTCGCGGTGGTCACCGACGGCTCGGCGGTGCTCGGTCTCGGCAACATCGGCCCGCGCGCCGCGCTGCCGGTGATGGAGGGCAAGGCGGTGCTGTTCAAGCAGTTCGCCGGGGTGGACGCGGTGCCGGTGTGTCTGGACACCCAGGACGTGGACGAGATCGTCGCCGTGGTCCGGGCGCTGGCCCCCTCGTTCGGCGGCATCAACCTGGAGGACATCAGCGCGCCGCGCTGCTTCGAGGTCGAGCGTCGGCTCGACGAGGCGCTGGACATCCCGGTCTTCCACGACGACCAGCACGGCACCGCGATCGTGGTGCTCGCCGCGCTGCGCAACGCGGCGACGCTGCTCAACCGCAAGCTCGGTGACCTGCGGGTGGCGGTCAGCGGCGCGGGCGCGGCCGGGGTGGCCGTGACGAAGATGCTGGTCGCCGGGGGCGTCAACCCCGACCAGGTGGTGGTCTGCGACTCCAAGGGAATCATCGGCCGACACCGCACCGAGTTGACCGGCACCAAGGCCGAGCTGGCGGCGAGCACCAACGCCGACGGCCGGCACGGCGACATCACCGAGGCCTTGCGCGGCGCGGACGTGCTGATCGGGGTCTCCGGTGGGCAGATCCCCGAGGCGGCGGTGGCCGGCATGGCACCCGGCGGAATCGTGTTCGCGCTGGCCAACCCGACCCCGGAGGTGCACCCCGAGGTGGCCGCCCGGCACGTCGCGGTGGTCGCCACCGGGCGCAGCGACTACCCCAACCAGATCAACAACGTGCTGGCCTTTCCCGGGGTGTTCCGCGGCGCGCTGGACGCCGGCGCGACCCGGATCACCGAAGCGATGAAGGTCGCCGCCGCGGACGCCATCGCCGGTGTGGTGGTCGAGTCGCTGACCGCCGACGCGATCGTTCCGTCCCCGCTCGACCCACGCGTCGCGCCAGCCGTCGCCGAGGCGGTCGCCGAAGCCGCCCGCCGCGACGGGGTCGCCCGCCGGTAGGCCGTTCCGGCGGAGCACGCCGGACCGACCTGGGCGCAGCAGGCTTCTTAACGAGGGCTCAGCTTGTTACCGTGCGGATCATGCGTGCTGCCTTCGCCTCCCGTTTCGACGACGCCGAACCGCTCGCCGCGCTCACCGTCGGCGAGCGGCCCGAGCCGACCCCGCCAGCCGACGACTGGGTGACCGTGCGGGTGCGGGCCACCTCGCTCAACCACCACGACCTCTGGTCGTTGCGCGGGGTGGGTCTCACCGAGGCGCAGCTGCCGATGATCCTCGGTTGCGACGCGGTCGGGGACGACCCGGAGGGCCGCCCGGTGGTGGTGTACCCGGTGGTCGTCACTCCGGGCGACCCGCGCGGCGTTTCCATCCTCTCCGAGCACTTCCCCGGGACGCTCGCCGAGCGGGTCGCCGTACCCCGATCGAACCTGGTCCCGCTGCCCGACGGCATGGCGGCGACCGACGCGGCCTGCCTGCCCACGGCCTGGCTGACCGCGTGGCGGATGCTGACCACCAAGGGCCGCGTCGCGGACGCGGACAGCGTGCTGGTGCAGGGCGCGGGCGGGGGCGTGGCCACCGCGGCCGTCGCGCTCGCCGTCGCGATGGGCAAGCGGGTGTACGCGACCAGCCGGGACGCCGTGAAGCGGGACCGGATCTCGGCCCTCGGCGCCACCGCCCTGGAACCCGGTGCCCGCCTGCCGGAACGGGTCGACGTGGTGATCGAGACGGTCGCGCGGCCACCTTCGACCACTCGCTGAAGTCGGCCGCGCCGATGGCCCGGATCGTGGTCTCCGGCGCGACCGCCGGGCACGAGCCGGCGGTCAACCTGCGCCGGGTCTTCGCGATGCAGCTGGAGATCCTGGGCACCTCGATGGGGACGCCCGGTGAGCTGTACGAGCTGCTGGAGTTCTGTTCCGACAACGAGGTGCGGCCGGTGGTGGACAGCGTGGTGGGCTTCAGCCGGGTCGAGGACGCCTTCGCCAGAATGCACTCCGGCGAGGCCTTCGGCAAGATCGTCATCGACCACACAGCCTGACGTTCCGCCGCGCTCGCGGATCGCCAGCCCCACCTCGCCCCTCGCCCGCGCCTCGCCCCTCGCCCTGCCCCGCCCTCGCCCGCCCAAGATCGCGCAACATCATAGAAATAGTGGCCTGACCGTTCTGGGAGGCCACTATTTCCCGGTTATTGCGCGATCTTGGGTCGGTCCTGCCGGCCAGGCAGGCAGGCTGCGGCGCGTTCCGCCTGCCCGGCGCAACAACAGGGAAACTGCTGCCTCGGGTCGCGTTGAGGCAGCAACATCCCTGATGTTGCGCGGATCTTGATGCGGCCCGGGGCGGGGCGGCCCGGGGCGGAGCGGAGCGGCCCGGGGCAGCGGGCGCGACTGGCCGGGCGTGGTCAGAGGTGGTCGTCGAAGGTGGCGATGTCGCCGCGCGTCGCGTCGGTGGGGATGCGCTTCTTCGCCGCCGCGTCCCCGTAGAGCGACCAGCGGAGGAACTCGACGGACGTGTCCGACACGACCCGCAGCGTGGCGCCGTCGCTGAGCAGCGCCCGCCCGTGGTCGCCCTTGGGCAGGCTCAGCATCGCCTTCGGCCACGGCACCTTGTCGTACGCGGCCTTGCCCGCCGCGTAGTCGATCACCTCGTCCAGCTCGCCGTGCACGAACAGCTGTGGTGCGGCAGCGCCGGCGAACGCGGTGCCCACCCCGAGCGCGGTGCCCGCGAACACCACGCCGGCGTCCAGCCGTTCGTCCCGGCTGGCGGTGAAGAGCCCGATGGTGGTCACCCCGCCGGCCGAGTGCCCGGCCGCGGCCACCCGCTCACCGTCCAACCGGCCGCGCAGCGCCTCGCCGGCCTTTGCGTTCAACGCCAACACCTGGTCCAGCGCGTACGACACGTCGGCCGGCTGGTTGAGCACGTCGAGCACGTTGTTGTCGGCACCCCGGGAGGTGTGCGGGAACGTCGGCGCGGCCACCACGAAGCCCGCCGCCGCCCAGCGGGTCAGCAGCGTGGCGTAGTCGTCCGGTCGGCCGCCCAGCCCGTGGCTGAACATCACCACCGGAAACCGGCCCTCCGCCGCCGTCGCGGACCGCTTGGCCGCGCCGCCGGCCTCCCCGGTCGCCGGGTACCAGAGCGTCGTCGGCAGCGCGCGGCCGTCCCGGTTCAGCTTGAGCTGGCGTACGCCGACCGCGAAGGTGCGCTGCGGGGCTTTCCCGGCGGGGACCTGCGGTGTCGGCGTGGCGGCGGGCTGCGGCTCGGCCGGTGGCTGCCAGCTCTCGGCCTTCCGGGCGTCCGCGGAGCAGCCGACCAGACCGGCCAGGAGCACGGCGCTGGCGAGCAGGGCGGAGGTGACGCGTGGCGACATGAATCCGATTGTGCCCTGCCCGACGGAGCGGCCAGGTGGGCATCGACGGGCTGTGCCGCTTCGCTCACCAACGATCCGCGCGGGCTGCTCGGGTCACTGGGCCGGGCGGGACTCGTACCGGGTCAGGGCGGGGGATCGGGCGTCGGCGGGGAGCCGGGCACCGGCCGCCGGGTCGCCGTAGAGGGCCCAGCGGAGGAAGTCGGTGGTGGTGGCGAGGACCGGACCGAACCCCGGGTGCCCCGGCGTGAGGTACCGGCCGTGATCCTGACCGAGCAAACTGAGGAACACGGCCGGCCCGGGAGTACGCGCGTACGCGGCCCGGCCGACCGTCACCGGCACCACCGGGTCAGCGGTGCCGTGCACGAAGAGCACCGGCGCGGTCGGCCCCGCGAAGCTGCCCGGCAGCCCGCCGCCGGCGATCACGATCCCGGCCCGTAACCGGGCCGGGTGTCCCTCGCTGAACATGCCGGAGGTGGTGAAGCCGCCGGCCGAGTGTCCGGCGGCGGCGATCGAGGTGAGGTCGAGGTGATTGGCGAGCGGATCGACGCCGGCCCGGTCGAGGCCGCCCAGGTACCGGATCAGCCGCCACCCGTCGGCGGGCTGGTTGCGTACGTCGGCTCGGGTGAAGTGCGCGGCACCCTGCCGGGTGTGCGGGTACGCGGGCGCGGCCACCACGAAGCCGGCCGCCGCCCAGCGGGTGGTCAGCCCGGCGTGCAGGTCGGGCCGGCTGCCCAGCCCGTGGCTGTAGATCACCACCGGGAAGCGTCCGGCCGCCACCCCGTCGGCCGACGCCGGGTACCAGATCGTCACCGGTAGCGGGCGCGCCGAGCGCGGATCGAGGGTGAGCGTACGCACGCCGACGGCGTACGACCCCTCGGGCGCTCGACGCGCCGACACCGACCCGGCTGCTTCACCCGCCACGGCCGTGGCCGGCGAACAGCCGGCCAGCAGCGCTGTCACCAGTACGGCGCTCAGCCGCCCCGCCCCCATCGTTCCACGGTAGGTGCCTGGGCGGGCGGACCGGCCCCGCCGTCCGGCTCGGCTGCGCCCGCCACCCGGTCGGGTCACCTCCGCCGGCCGGGTCCTACCGTTGGGACGCCGTGGGCCGGGGACGGTGCCGGGTGACCAGCTTCGCTAGGGTCACCGGCATGCCTGAGAACTACACGGACCCCAGCGGCAACACCGAGGCGTTCCGCGCCTTCAATCAGACGCCGGAGGCCGCAGCGCCGACGGAGGCCCCCTCCCGGCTGCCGGTCATCATCGTCGGAGCAGTGGTCGTCGTGGTGCTGGTGGCCCTCGTCGCCTGGCTGGCGACCAGCTGATCTCGTCGCCTGGCTCGCGACCAGCTGATCCGGGCGCCTGGCTGGCGACCGGTTGATCCGGTCGTCTGGTCGGCGACCGGTTGATCCGGGCGAGGTGCGGGGCGGCGTCAGGCCGCGCCCACCACCTCCCGGGTCTGCCGGGCGATCTCCCGTTCCTCGTCGGTGTGGATGACGCAGACGCTCACCTCGGCGCCCTCGGGTGAGATAACCCGGTCGCCGGCACCGTCGTTGCGGGTGTCGTCCACGGCGATGCCGAACCGCTCCAGGCCGGCCAGCGCGGCGGCCCGGACCGGCGCCGCGTGTTCGCCGACCCCGGCGGTGAAGGCGATCGCGTCGAGCCGGCCGAGCAGCGCGTAGTAGGCCCCGACGTAGCCGGTGATGCGTCGGCAGTACACGTCGAAGGCCAGCTCCGCCGCCGGGTCGCCGGCCGCCCGGCGCTGGAGCACCTCGCGCATGTCGTTGACGCCGGTCAACCCGAGCAGCCCGCTGCGGTGGTTGAGTAGGTCGTCGATGTCGTCAACCGACAGCCCACCCTCCCGGCGCAGGTGGAAGATGACGGCCGGGTCCAGGTCGCCGCTGCGGGTGCCCATCACCAGCCCCTGCAACGGCGACAGGCCCATCGAGGTGGCGACGCTGCGACCGTTCGCCACCGCGCAGGCGCTGGCCCCGTTGCCCAGATGCAGGGTGATCGTGTTGAGCTGCTGGTACGGGCGATCCAACAGTTCGGCGGTGCGGCGGGAGACGTACCCGTGCGAGGTGCCGTGGAAGCCGTACCGACGGATGGCGTACCGCTCGGCGGTGTCCCGGTCGATCGCGTACGTCGCGGCGGCCTCGGGCAGGGTGTGGTGGAACGCGGTGTCGAAGACGGCGACCTGCGGAATGTCCGGCAGGGCCGCGCGAGCCACCTCGATGCCGGCGAGGTTGGCCGGGTTGTGCAGCGGGGCGAGCGGCACCAGGTCCCTGATCGCGGCCAACACCGCGTCGTCGACCAGCACCGGTGCGCTGAACGTCCGGCCACCGTGCACCACCCGGTGCCCGACCGCCGTCAGCCCGGTCAGGTCCAGCCCGTCCAGGATCTGCCGGACCGCCTCGGTGTGGTCCGCCGGGCCGCCACCGGGCTCACCGACGCGCTCGACGGTGCCGTGGTCGAGGGCCCGCTCACCGTCGTAGCGGCGCCACTTCACCGAGGACGACCCGCAGTTGAGCACCAGCACCCGACTCACGACGCCTCCTCGGTGGCTGCCTGGATGGCGGTGATCGCCACCGTGTTGACGATGTCCGGCACTCCCGCCCCCCGGGACAGATCGTTCACAGGTCGACGTAGCCCCTGCATGACCGGGCCGACGGCGACCGCACCGGCGGAGCGCTGCACCGCCTTGTACGTGTTGTTGCCGGTGTTCAGGTCCGGGAAGATGAAGACCGTGGCGTGACCGGCGACCGGGCTGCCCGGCAACTTCGTCGCCGCCACCGCCGGGTCGATCGCCGCGTCGTACTGGATCGGCCCCTCGACCAGCAGGTCGGGTCGGCGCTCCCGGACCAGCGCGGTGGCCGCGGCGACCTTCTCCACGTCCGCGCCGGCACCGGAGCTGCCGGTGGAGTACGACAGCATGGCCACCCGGGGTTCGATGCCGAATCGGGCCGCGGTGTCGGCCGACGAGATCGCGATGTCGGCGAGCTGGGCCGCGTCCGGGTCGCGGTTGACCGCGCAGTCGCCGTAGACCAGCACCCGGTCGGCGAGCAGCATGAAGAAGACGCTGGAGGCCACCGAGACGTCCGGCAGGGTGCGGATGATCTCGAACGCCGGTCGGATGGTCGCGGCGGTGGTGTGCGTCGCGCCGGAGACCATGCCGTCGGCCCGCCCGGTGGCCACCATCAGCGTGCCGAAGTAGTTGGGTTGCGCCACGATGTCGTGCGCCAACTCGACGGTGACGCCCCGGTGGGCGCGCAGCCGGGCGTACTCGGCGGCGAAGTCGTCGCGCCACCCGCTGGTGACCGGGTTGACCACGTTCGCGTCGCCGAGGTCGATGCCCAGCTCACGGGTGCGGCGGGCGATGTCGTCCGGCCGGCCGAGCACCGTCAGCTCGACTACTCCGCGGCGCAGCAGGATCTCCGCCGCCCGCAGAATCCGCTCGTCGGTGCCCTCCGGCAGCACCAGGTGCCGGGGCTTCGAGCGGGCCCGGTCGATCAGCTCGTTCTCGAACATCAGCGGGGTGACCCGCGTCGACCGGCTGACCCGCAGCCGGCGGGCCAGGTCGTCGGTGTCGACGCAGCGCTCGAACGCGCCGAGCGCGGCCTCCACCTTGCGCGGATTGGCGGCGCTGGGCCGCCCCTCGATGCGACTGGACGCGGCCACCGTGTCGTAGCTGTCGCTGCGTACCGAGAGCACCGCCAGCCCGGTGTTCAGCCCCTCGACCAGCCGCATGACCCTCGGGTCGGGCTGTTCGCCGAGGGTGAGCACCAGCCCGGCCACCGACACCTGCCCGGCCACGTGCGCGGCGCTCGCGGCGACGAGCAGGTCGGCCCGGTCCCCGGGGGTGATCACCAGAGCGCCGTCGGTGAGGTGGCTCAGCAGGGTCGGCACATGCGCCGCGCCGACCACGAAGTCCAGCACGTCCCGACCGAGCGCGGCGTCGTCCCCGGCCAGCAGGGTGGTGCCGAGCGCCGCCGCCACCTCGGCCACCGTCGGCGCCGACACGCTCGGCACCTCCGGGATGGCGTACGCGGGAACCGGCAGGTCGGGCAGCGTCATCGGTTCGGTCACCCGGTTGGCGATCACCGCGAGCACTGTCGCGCCCAGGTCGGCCAGATCGTGGTACGCCCCCCGCATCGCCGCCGCGACCGCCGCGGGTTCCTGCTCGAAGCCGTCCACCACCGGCACCACCACGCTGCCGAACTCGGTGGCCAGCCGGGCGTTGAAGGCCAGTTCGCGGGGGCGGGCCGGGTCGCCCGGGTCGTCGAAGTCGCTGCCCACCACGACCACCGCCGGGCATTGCCGCTCCACCGCCCGGTAACGCTCGACGATGGCGGAGATCAGCTGCTCCCGTCGGCCGTCGGCAACCAGCGCGGCAGCCTCGGCGTAGCTCGCCCCGGCCAGCTCGGCCAGCGGCACCTCGACCCGGTAGCGCTCGCTGAGCAGGGCGAGGATCGGGTCCTGCCCGGTGTCGGCGACCAACGGCCGGAACACGCCGATCCGCCCGACCTGGCGGGACAGCAACTCCGCAACCCGAGGGCGATCGTCGACTTCCCCCCCGCCGGACCCCACGCTCGTCAGATACACACTTCGGGCCACAACCCCACCCTAGAAGATCGCAAG
>NZ_JAEVHL010000076.1 GCF_016803395.1 Micromonospora tarensis
CCCGCGCCGTGATCCCACCGTCCGCGTCGACGGCGCCCAGGGTCAGCAGGGTCTCCCGGCCACCGTCATCGCGGCGGTCGGTGGCGCGTCGGCAGCGCGAGCCCGACGCGTCCGGTCGCCCCAGGCGGCCAACTCCAACGCGAAACCGGTCAGGTCGGCGGTGGCGATCTCCGGCTCGGCGCGGGCGGGTAGCCGTTCGTGGGTCGCCGCCGACCAGCACCGATAGACGTACCCGGGGGCCTCCCGGCCGGCCCGACCAGCCCGCTGGGTCGCGGCGGCCCGGGAGACCGGGACGGTGACCAGCGCACCGAGCCCACGGGCCAGGTCGATGCGGGGCACCCGGGACAGCCCGGCGTCCACCACGACCCGCACGCCCGGGACGGTCAGGCTGGTCTCGGCAAGCGCGGTGGCCAGCACGACCCGCCGCCGGTCGGCGCGTCGCAGGGCGGCGTCCTGTTCGGTGCCGCGTTGCCGGCCGTGCAGCGGCAGCAGTGCCACCGCCTCCCGCAGGTCGCTCAGCCGGCCGGCGACGGCCGCGATCTCGCCCGCCCCGGGCAGGAAGACCAGCACGTCACCGTCCTGCTCGCGCAGCGCGCGCCGGACCGTGGCGGCCACGTGGTCGAGCAGGGCCCGGTCCACCGGCCCCGCCCCGGGCGGGGCGATCGGGCGTGCCGGTGGCGCCCAGATCCGCCGCACCGGGTGTAGCGCCGAGTCGGCCCGCACCACCGGAGCCGGGGAGGGGCCGCCGAGCAGCGCGGCGAACCGGTCGGTGTCCGGGGTCGCCGACATCGCCAGCAGCCACAGGTCCGGCCGGAGGGTGGCGCGCGCCTCCACGCTGAACGCCAGCGCGAGGTCGGCGTCGAGTTGGCGTTCGTGGCACTCGTCGAGCAGCACCGCACCCGTACCGGGCAGTTCCGGGTCGTGGTGCAACCGTCGGACCAGCAGGCCGGTGGTGACCACCTCGATCCGGGTGGCCGGGCCGACGCGGCGTTCGCCACGGACCGCGTAGCCGACCCGTTCGCCGACCTGTTCGCCGAGCAGCTCGGCCATCCGCCGGGCCGCGGCGCGGGCCGCCACCCGCCGGGGTTGGGCGATCACCACCCGACCGGTCACCCGATCGGCCACGGCCAGCGGCGCCAGTGTGGTCTTTCCGGTGCCCGGCGGGGCCACCAGGACTCCGGCGCCGGCCGCGTCGAGTGCCGCGAGCAGCGCCGGCAGCACCGGGCGTACCGGCAGGTCGAGGGTCACGTCGGAGAGCACGGCCCAGTCTCGCACCGGCGCGCTGCCGGCCCGGGCCGGGTCGAGGCGACTCCACAGGTACGCCCTGTCACGCCGGCGTGACAGGGCAGCGACGACAGCGGGGCCGGGTCAGCCGACCCGGTCCCGCTGTCGTGAACTGCTCAGTACGTGCCGTCGAGCTGACCGCGCAGCTTGGTCAGTGCCCGGGTCAACAGCCGCGAGACGTGCATCTGCGAGACACCGATCTGGTCGGCGATCTGCGACTGGGTCAGGTTGCCGTAGAAGCGCAGCGTGAGGATCTTCTGCTCGCGCTCGTCCAGGGTGGCCAGCGCCGGGCCGAGGGCGACCCGCAGCTCCGCCAGCTCGAACTCGGTGTCCTCGCCGCCGAGCATGTCGCCCAGCTCGGTGGCGCGCTCGCCGTCACCGGTCGGGGTGGACAGCGACACGGCGTTGTACGCGCGGGCGCCCTCCAGGCCCTCCAGCACCTCTTCCTCGGTGAGCTTGAGGTGGGCGGCGATGTCGGCGACCGTCGGCGAACGGCCGAGGGTCTGCAGCAGCGAGCTGTTGGCGTCGGAGATGGCCAGCCGCAGCTCCTGCAACCGGCGGGGCACCCGGATGTCCCAGGTGCGGTCCCGGAAGTGCCGCTTGAGCTCACCGATGATGGTGGGGATCGCGTAACCGGCGAAGTCGACACCGCGCGAGGGGTCGAACTTGTCGATCGCCTTGATCAGGCCGATCGCCGCGGTCTGGGCCAGGTCGTCGTTCGGCTCGCCGCGCCCGCTGTAGCGGTGCGCCAGGTGGTTGGCCAGCGGCAGCCAGGCCTCGATCGCCCGGTCCCGCAGCGCGGCGCGCGACGGGTGGTTGGCCGGCAGCGCGGCCATGGCGTTGAGTAGGTCGGCGGCGCTGTCGGTGAGAGCGCGCGGGTCGAGCTTGGTGCTGGCCTTGACGGCCGGACTCGACTGCTCGGTGATCGTTGGCGCGGTCATGGTGGTCCTCCCTGCACCTCGTCCGCTGACAAAAAGACGTGACGCTTTGGTTTAGCTTCCAATGGGCCGTTCGGGAGTCACCTTAACCTGATCGGCTCCCGGAAATCTAGCCGAAAGGTTGATGTACTTAAGGTGTGTTCGATAACGAATTGGACAAACCGCACGGAAGTTGGAGTGGCTGTGAGGAGCCGTACCCGATTTCCGGTCACCACCGGCTGACCGGTCGTCCAGCCGGCCAGACCCGGTCGGTGCCCGGCCCGGATCGAGCGGTCAACATGAAACCCGACATCACGGCAGGACTGTCGCCTATCCGTCGTTGTCCCGCTGGCGGGACCGGCCGTAGCGTCGCGTGTACACATCCGGTTCGGAGGCACCGTGCTCGATCCAGCCGCTCCCCAGCTCGTCGTGAACAGTCGCACCCTCTACTTCAGCTGGCTGCCGGCGGATCCCGACGCGGTCGCCGCGCTCGTCCCGCCAGGGCTCTCCCCCCGACCCGACCGCCAGGTCTTCCTCAACCAGTACGTCGTCGACGACGAGACGCAGACCTCCGGCTTCGGGGCGTACTCGCTGACCTACCTCGGGGTGTCGCTGTTGGGCGTCGACGCTCCCGGTGGCCTCAACCCGGGCGGCTGGTGGACCCACTACGTGGCCTCCAGTCGGCTGGTCCGGGAGTACGCCGTCGCGCGCGGTGCCCCGGTGCTCGCCGGCCGGACCCGGATCGAGGTGACCGGCGAGGACCTGCTGTCCCAGACGGAGATCGACGGCACGCCGTTGATCAGGGCACGGTGTCGGGTGGGGGAGACCGGGCACGTGATCAGCAGCGGGCACCACCGCTACTTCACCCGCCGTGACGGCCAACTCCTCAGCTCGGCGTACCCCTTCGTCGCCGAGCCGGTCAGCCCGTTCGAGATCGAGTCGGTGGAGTTCCTCCGGCCCGGCCACCCGATGTACGCGCTCCGACCGGCCAACCCGCTGACCATCGGTTTCGGCTACTACTCACCGCGCTCCTCGTTCGCCTACCCCGGTGGGCTGAGCGTGCATCCGGTCGCGCCGCCGGAGCCGGCCCGATCGGCTTACCAGGTGCCGGCGAGTCTGGCCCGCAGCGGCCTGCCGTCCGGGTCGTAGACCAGGCGGTACACCGGCAACGCCCAGGCCCGGGTGTACCACGGCAGCCGTTCGGGGCGGTGTGGGCGCAGCCGGCCAGGTGGCCGCTCACCCACCTGACCGTCGTCGTACCAGCGCTGCAGCGCGTCGGCGGCGGCGGTGATCGCCGCGACCGCGTCCGCCGGGTCCAGCAGGTCGGCGTCGTCCGCGCCGTCCGGGTCTCGGTCCAAGTGCTCGCGCCAGAGCCGCAGCCGCAGGTCCCGGGCGAAGGCCCGGGCGCCGTCGCCCAGCCCGGCCGGATCAACGGGCTCCCGCTGATCGCGGGTGTCGTCGAGCACCGCGCAGGACAACTCGCTGTCGTGCGTCCAGGAGCGGCGGTTGAAGTTGTCGCTGCCCACGCTGGCCCAGACGTCGTCGACCACACACACCTTGGCGTGCACGTAGACCGGGTTGCCGGCGTGGTTCTCCACGTCGAACACGTGCACCCGGTCCGGCGCGGCCCGTTCACACAGCGCCAGCGCCTGCTCGCGGCCGACCATGTTCGGCGGCAGCGCCAGCCTGCCGTCCACGTCCGGGTGGCGGGGCACCACGGCGACCAGGTGCAGGTCCGGGTTGTCCCGCAGCGCGTGCGCGAAGAGGTCGGCCACCTCAGCCGACCACAGGTACTGGTCCTCCAGGTAGATCAGCCGGCGGGCGCGGTGCACCGCCTTGGTGTAACCCCGGGCCACGGTCCGCTCCCCGTCCGGCGCGAACGAGTACCGGGGGCGGACGGCGGGATAGGTGCGCAGCACCTGGATCTGGTGCGGACCGCAGGGTGGCGGATCGGGCGGTTGCGTGGGCAGCGGGTCGGGGCGCAGATCCGAACCGCGCAACCGGTCCCGCAGGTAGGCCACCGGGTTCTCCGAGTCCAGCGGCATCGGGTCGGTCCAGCGCTCCCGGAACAGGGTGTCCAACGCGCCGACCACCGGGCCCCGCACCGCGAGCTGCACGTCGTGCCAGGGCGGGTTGGGTCCGTACCGCTGGGACATCTGCACCGGCTGCGGGTCACCGTGGTGGGCGGCGTCGTCGCGGCGGCTGTGGCACAGGTCGATCCCGCCGGCGAAGGCGACGTCCCGCTCCGGCGCGCCCAGGTGCCGCAGCACCACGAGTTTCTGGTGGTGTGATCCGCCGCGCCGGACCCGTTGGTCGAGCAGCACCTCGCCACCGGCCGCGGAGACCGCCTCGCTGAGATCGCGGTTCTCCGCCTCGCTGTACGCCAGCACGTCGAGGTGGGAGCGCCAGATCAGGCCCTTGACCACGACACCCCGCTGGGCGGCCTGGGCGAACAGTTGGGCCACCGTCGGGCCGTCCGAGCGCAGGCGCTGGTCCGGGTCACCCCGCCAGTCGGTGAAGAACAGGTGGTCACCGGCGCCCAGCGCCGCCACCTCGTCGACCAGCCGGTCGAAGTACGCGGCACCGTGAATCAACGGCTCGGCGAGGTTTCCCGTGCTCCAGACGGGTATCCCAGATACCGGGTTGGCGCGTTCCTCCGCGGTGAGAAACCAGTCCTGCAACGGCACCGTCCAGCCCCCCTGGAGGTCGGCAACGTCCTCACGGTAGGACCCCGGACGCGGGTCCGCACGCCAGGCCGGCAGACCGGTGACCTGGCCGACGCCATCGCCAGCGACGCGACAACAGCCGAGGAGGCCACACCATGCCCCGCGACACGACGAATCCCGTGACCGAGTACCGCGAGCCGGCGGTGGAGAGCGAACGGGGTGCGCTGGTAGCGGTGTTGCTGATGGTGATTCTGGGTGTCGCCGGGATTTTCGCGGTCTCCTGAGGCGCTGCCGACGCCCCCGGGGTGAGCCGGAGGCGCCGGCAGCGTGCTCAGCTCGTGACCGAGGTCAGGGCCGTGCGCCCTGGCCGCCGGTGTGCGGCAGCCGCTCGGTGGGGATCACGCCGAGGCGGCCGGCCTGGAAGTCCTCGAACGCCTGGAGCAGCTCGTCGCGGGTGTTCATCACGAACGGGCCGTACTGTGCCACCGGCTCCCGGATGGGCTGTCCACCCATGATGTAGAGGTCCAGCGCGGGGGTGTTGCTGTCCTGCGCGGGGTCGGCGCCGAACCGCAGCGCGTCACCCGGGCCGTGCACGGCGAGCTGGCCGGTGCGCACCGGCCGGCGCTCGACGCCGACCGTGCCGCGACCGCCCAGCACGTAGACCAGGGCGTTGAAATCGGGCCGCCACGGCAGGTCGACCTGCGCCCCCGGCTGCACGGTGACGTGCGTGATGGTGATCGGGGTGAAGGTCGAACCCGGGCCGCGGTGCCCGGCGACCTCGCCGGCGATGACCCGGATCAGCGCGCCGCCGTCGGGCGTGCTGAGCAGCGCCGACTCGCGACCCCGGATGTCCTGGTAGCGGGGCGGGTTCATCTTGGCCGAGCGGGGCAGGTTGACCCAGAGCTGGGTGCCGTGGAAGAGCCCGCCGCTCACCACCAGGTGCTCCGGTGGCGCCTCGATGTGCAGCAGACCGCTGCCCGCCGTCATCCACTGGGTGTCGCCGTCGGTGATGGTGCCGCCACCGCCGTGCGAGTCCTGGTGGTCGAAGACGCCGTCGATGATGTACGTGACCGTCTCGAAGCCGCGGTGCGGGTGCCACGGCGTGCCCTTGGGCTCGCCGGGCGCGTAGTCGACCTCGCCCATCTGGTCGAGGTGGATGAACGGGTCCAGGTCGGTGGTCGAGACCCCGGCGAAGGCGCGACGCACCGGGAAGCCCTCGCCCTCGAACCCGCTGGGCGCGGTGGTCACGGTGCGGACCGGGCGGAACGCGGTGCTCTCGTCGAGCCGGGGCAGGCGGGGCAGCACGAGAACGTTGTCAACGGTGATCGCGGGCATCGGAGGCTCCTAACGGGTGGTGGGGGTGGTCGAGTCGGCCCGCGAGGCCCGCAGGCGCTCGCCGAGCCGGTCGAAGACCCGGGTGAGGCAGGCGACCTCGGCGTCGTCGAGGTCGTCCATCAGGTGGGTACGCACCGACGCCAGATGGTGGGGTGCGGCTTCCCGCAGGACGAGCAGCCCGGCGGCGGTGAGCACCGCCTCGCTGCCGCGTCGGTCGTCCGGGCAGGGCTCCTTGCTGACCAGGCCCCGCCGCTGCATCGAGGAGACCTGGTAGGTGAGGCGGCTGGGGGAGAAGATCAGCCGACCGGCCAGCTCGCCCATCCGCAGCCGTTGCCCGGGAGCCTCGGAGAGCAGGACGAGCACGTGGTAGTCGGCGAAGCTGAGGTCGCTGTCGGCCCGCAGGTCCTCTTCCAGCTGGGTGTAGAGACGCTGGCTGGCCTCGATGTAGGCCCGCCAGGCGGCCTCTCTCGTGCTGCCCAGGCTCTCGGTCATGCCGATGACGATAGCACTCCTTAAAAATTTAACTAGTGCGGTTCACCGTTGTCCCGGTCACCTTTTCGCTGTCGGGTCGGCCGGCTCGTGCAGCTTTGAAGGAAGTCGCCACTAATCCGGGCGCGTGGCAGCGGTGGAATGTGCCAGACTGCGCCCTCGTGGAACATCTGCAGCTCGCCGTCGCCGACCTGGTGCTGCGCCCCTGGCGGGACGAGGACGCTCCGGCGGTGCGCGACGCTCTTCGTGACCCGGCCATCGCCCAGTGGAACCCGCAGGGTGACGGCCCGATCGACGACGAGGTGGCGCTGCTCTGGGTGCGCCGCCGCGCCGACTGGTCCGCCGGGGACCACGCCTCGCTGGCGGTGACCTCGGCGGCCGACGGTGACCTGCTGGGTTCGGTGTCGCTGCACCACATCCGGCACGGCGACGCCTCCATCGGCTACTGGACGGCGCCGGCGGCGCGCGGACGTCACGTGGCGGTGCGCGCCGTCGTCCGGCTCACCGAGTGGGCGTTCGCGGACCTCGGGCTGCACCGGGTGGAGCTGTGTCACGCCGTGGCCAACCCGGCGTCCTGCCGGGTCGCCGACCGGGCCGGCTACCCGGCCGAGGGGACGTTGCGCGAGTCGTACCGGTACGGCGACGGCCGCCGCTACGACGAGCACCTGCACGCCCGGCTGGCCAGCGACCGCTAGCTGCCCTCGAAATCACTCGGTGACCCTGCGGAGGAACGCGGTGAGCGCGCTGGTGGTGCGATCGATCTTCTCCGCCAGCGTCAGGGTCTCGTGCATCCGCGGCCCGGCGTGCTTCCGGCCCCGCAGGTAGAGCGAGCAGGCCAGATCGGAGCAGGCGTAGACGCCCACCGAGTTGCCCTGTCGCCCACCGGGGCCGGCCTTGCGGGCGGTCATCAGCGCGACGCCGTCGCCGGTGTGGGTGGTCAGGCAGAGCGAGCACATGCTGCGTCGCACCCGCCCGGCCTGCTGTGGCGCGACCCGGAGCGCCACCCCGACCAACCCGTCGGCGGTCTCGGCGACCAGGTAGGCCCGCTGTGGCGCGGCCGGATCCCGCCAGCCGAGGAAGTCGAGATCGTCCCACTGTCGCAGGCCCAGATCGTTCGGTACGGCCAGCCGCTTCGACTCGCCCTGGGTCAGGTTGACGAAGGAGGCGCGGATGGTGGACTCAGTTGCGACTAACATAGGTAGTAGCCTAGTCCTCCTAGGCAAGAGACTAAGGGAGTGTGGTGGATGGCACGTGCCGGGGTAACCGTCGAGCGCCTGACGCTGGCCGCGGCCGAGCTGGCCGACGAGGTGGGCGTGGAGAACGTCACAGTCGCCGCGCTGGCCCGCCAGTTCGGGGTGAAGGACGCGAGTCTGTACTTCCACCTCAGGAACGCGCAGGAGCTACGGGTCCGGATCGCCCTGCTGGCGCTGGCGGAGCTGGCCGACCGGGTCGCCGGCGCGCTCGCCGGTCGGGCCGGCAAGGACGCGTTGGTGGCCTTCGCGAACGCGTACCGGGACTACGCGAGAGCGCACCCGGGCCGCTACGCCGCGATGCAGATCGACCTCGATCCGGAGACGGCCGCCGCGAGCGCCGGCGTCCGGCACGCCGAGATGACCCGGGCGATCCTGCGCGGCTACCGGCTCGCCGAGCCCGACCAGACCGACGCGGTACGGATGATGCACAGCACCTTCCACGGGTTCGTCAGCCTGGAGCGGACCGGCGGCTTCCGGCACACCCCCCGCGCCACCGACGACTCGTGGGCCCGCACCCTGGACGCCCTCGACGCCGTCCTCAGCAACTGGCCGCCACGCTGAGGCGCCAGCCGGCGACGACATAGGCTCGGTGGCGTGGATGATCTGGAGCTGGCCGACTGGCGGGAGCGGGTGGCCCGGCTGTACCTGTCCGACGTCGACCTGGCCGGCTTCCGCGCCGGCCGCGACGAGCTGTTCGCCACCCACCCGCAGAGCCCGGTCCCGCCAGCGGATCGGCCCGGCTTCACCGGGGTGCGCTACTTCCCGCCCAATCCCGAGGCGGTGGTCGAGGCGCCCCTGCGCGCTGCCAGCGGTGAGCTGCGCATCGACACGGGCGGCCCGGACGGAGTGGTCGCCTACCGGCGGGTGGCGGTGGCCGAGACGCCGTGGGGGCCGCTGACGCTGTGGTGGATCGAGGCGTACGGGGGAGGGTTGTTCGTTCCGCTGCGCGACGGCACCTGCGGGCCGGAGAGCTACGGGGGCGGCCGGTACCTCACCGACACCGTGAAGGGCACCTTCGGCCGGGGTGTCGAGCTGCTGCCCGGCGACCGGGTCCGGCTGGACGCCAACTACCTCTACAACCCGAGCTGCGCCTACGACGACCGCTGGGCCTGCCCGTTGGCGCCTCCGGAGAACCGGGTCGACGTGCCGCTGCGCGCCGGTGAGCTGGCATACCACGACTGACCGGCCGCCCCGGCGTGCTGCCGGGGCGGCCGTCGATCGTCGCTCAGTGGGCGTTCGCGGCCGAGCCGGGCAGCGGCATCCGGCCGAGCAGCTGTCGGGCCTGGTCGGCGAGCTGGGCGTCGACGATCACCGCGTACTGGCCGGCCCGCAGCGAGCTGGCTGAGGTGAAGTCGCGCTGCCCGCCGGTCATCGCGTGCGCGACCGCGCCGAACACGGCACCCCAGATCGCACCGATGACCAGCCCGACCAGGATCACCGCCAGCCAGTTGCCGACGGTGAAGATGCCGAACAGCAGGCCGATGAAGAGGCCGAACCAGGCGCCGGTGCCGGCGCCGAGCAGGCCGGCGCGCCCGGTGGTCATCCGCCCGAGCACCGTCTCCACCAGGGTGAGGTTGGTGCCGACGATGGCGCTGTGCTCCACCGGGAAGCGGTTGTCGGCCAGATAGTCGACGACCCGCTGCGCGGCCGGATAGTCCGGGTACGAGCCGATCGTCACGGTGGGCGGCCCGGTCTCCGGCCCGTGGCCGTCACCGGCCGGCGCCGACAGGCGCCCGGCCGGCCCGGACGGAAGCAGGTCGCCACCCTGTGTGCCGGACCGCCACCCGGCGGTCGGCCCCGAAGCTGACGTCATGAGCATCCTCCCTCGTCAGCTCACCGCGTTCCCGCCCACGCCGGGCGGTAACGCCAGCCGACACGGTGAGTGCCGCACCCGGCGGGGATTGGCTCCGATCGGCCTGGGTAGGCAGTCCGGTGCAGAGCGGACAGATCAGCGACTACGGCTTCCTCGCCGACGGGCGCAGCGCGGCGCTGGTGGACCACACCGGCTCGGTGAACTGGTGGTGCCCGGGCCGGTTCGACGCCCCGTCGGTGTTCGGACGCCTGCTCGACGACGGCGCCGGGCACTGGTCGATCCGGCCGGCGGGCGACTACACCGTCGAACGCCGCTACCTCGACGACACCCTGGTGCTGCGGACGGTCTTCCGCACCGCGCAGGGGGAGGTGGCGCTGACCGACGCGCTCGCGCTCGAGCCCGGCGCGCGTGGCCACGACATCGGGGTGCACTCGCCGCAGGTGCTGGTCCGCTCGGTGCGGGGACTCTCCGGGGCGGTACCCATGCGGGTGCACTACCGGCCGCGCTTCGAGTACGGCCGCACCATCGCGTACCTGATCGAGCGGGACGACATGCTGGAGGCCATCGCCGGCGCCGCCCGGCTCACCCTGCGCGCCAGCGTGCGGATGACCCCCGGCGACGGCGAGGCCGCCGCGACGTTCACCGCCCGCGCCGGCACGACACACAACTTCGCCCTCGGGTACGCCCCGACCTACGACGCCTCGCTGCCGGAGGTGCCGGACGCCGACCGGACCATCGCCGACACCGTGGCCGGGTGGCGGTCCTGGGCCGGGGAGCACGACTACCAGGGGCTCTACGCCGAACAGGTGCGTCGCAGCCGGCTGGTGGTGCAGGGCATGACGTACGGACCCAGTGGCGCGGTGGTGGCCTCGGTGACCACGTCCCTGCCCGAAGAGTTCGGCGGGGACCGGAACTACGACTACCGCTACGTCTGGGTGCGCGACTTCAGCCTCACCCTGCGCGCGTTGTGGCGCTCGGCCTGCCTGGCCGAGGTGCAGCGGCAGTTCGCCTGGTTGGGGCGGGCGATGGGCCGGGTCGACGACAAGCCGGTGCCGATCATGTACGGGGTGCTGGGGGAGCGCGACCTGACCGAGCACCACCTGGAGCAGCTCGGCGGTTACCGCGACAGCCCGCCGGTGGTGATCGGCAACGACGCCTGGCAACAGCGGCAGACCGACATCTTCGGCGAGGCGATGGACGCCGCCTGGTTGATGCGCGACAAGCTGGAGCCGCTCGGCACGGAGGTGCGTCACGTCCTCCGGCTGCTCGCCGACCAGGCCGAGCGGGACTGGAAGCTGCCCGACGCGGGCATGTGGGAGGAGCGTGGGGTCCAACACCACCACGTCTCCTCGAAGGTGCAGTGCTGGGTGGCGCTGGACCGGGCGGTCCGGTTCGGTGACCGGCTCGGCGAGCCGCAGGACGTGGCCCGCTGGACGACCGCTCGCGACGAGGTGCGCGCGGCCGTGCTCAAGCGCGGGTGGAACGACCGGCTCCAGACGTACACCGGGAGTTTCGATTCGGCCGACCTGGACGCGTCCGTGCTGGTCATGCCGTTGGTGGGGTTCGTCCGGGCCGACGACCCGCGGATGCGGTCGACGATCCGTGCGGTGGAGCGACAGCTGTCGCACGACGGCCTGCTGCGGCGCTGGGAGGGCGACCCGGCGGGGTTTCTCATCTGCTCGTTCTGGCTGGTGTGCTGCCTGGCGCTGGCCGGTGAGCGGGAGCGGGCGCACGAGCTGTTCCGGGGGCTGGCGGAGCGGGTCAACGACCTCGGACTGTTCGCCGAGCAGATCGACCCGCTGACCGGGGAGCAGATGGGCAACTTTCCGCAGGCGTTCTCCCACATCGGCCTGATCAACGCCGCGGGTGTGCTGACCGACGTCGAGCGCGACCCGGCGCTGCGCGGCCTGGGCATGCCCCCGGCGCACTTCAGCCCGACGCGTCAGTGAGCCACCCGTCCGCTGACACCGCGAAGGGCCGTGGCTCGGGGGACAATGCCGGCATGCGTCTGGTGCTCACGGCGGACACCCACCTGCCGAAGCGGGCCCGGGACCTGCCCGGGCCCCTCTGGTCGGCCATCGAGGAGGCCGACGTGGTGGTGCACGCCGGCGACTGGGTGGACGAGAGCCTGCTCGACGCCGTCACCGCCCGGTCGCGCCGCCTGGTCGGGGTGTACGGCAACAACGACGGCCCGGCGCTGCGCGCCCGGCTACCCGAGGTGGCCCGGGTCGAGCTGGACGGCCTGCGGGTCGCCGTGGTGCACGAGACCGGGCCACGGACCGGTCGGGAGAAGCGGTGCGCGGCCCGCTTTCCCGACGTCGACCTGCTGGTCTTCGGGCACTCGCACATCCCTTGGGACACCGAGGCGCCCGGCGGGCTGCGCCTGCTCAACCCCGGCTCGCCCACCGACCGCCGCTCGCAACCCCACGCCACCTACCTGACCGCCGACATCCGCGCCGGTCGCCTGGTCGAGGTGGAGCTGCACCGGCTACCCCGCCGGTGACTACCGGCGCTGCGCGGGTGCGGGTGCCGGGTTACCGGCCTCGGCCCGTCTCCGCCTGAAGTTCGTCGATGCGCTTGGACGCCTCGGCCTTGGTCAGGTCGTCGGGCAGCTCGGCGTTGGCTTCCCGGGCGAGAGTGGCCAGGTAGGACTCCTGGGCCGCAGTGGGCGGCTCGTCGCCGGTGACCCACTCGTCCGGGTCCTTGATCGCGCTCGGGTCGGTCTGCTCGTTGCTGTGGTCCGTCATGGCCATCACCCTTTCTTCGAACAGGTGTGCCAGTACCCCGATCCCGCGCCGTTCATGCCTGCCGGCCGCCGCCCCCTACGATCACCGGATGAGCGTGGACCGGTCGGGCGTGGTGGTGATCGGGGCAGGCATCGCCGGGGTGAGCTGTGCGGTCGAGTTGACCCGGGCCGGGGTGCCGGTGCGGGTGCGGGAGCGGGGGCACGTCAGCGGTGGCCGGATGGCCAGCAAGCGCTTCCAGGGTCGGCCGGCGGACATCGGCGCGGCGTACTTCACCGCCCGGGATCCGGACTTCGCGGCGCTGGTCGAGCAGTGGCGCGCCGCCGGGCTGGTCCGCGAGTGGACCGACACCTTCCAGGCGTACGACCGCGCCGGGCGCCGGGAGGTCCCCGGGCCGATGCGCTTCGCCGCCCCTGGTGGGCTGCGCTCGTTGGTCGAACACCTGGCCGGCGCGGTGCCGGTGACCGTCGACCGGCTGGTGCTGGTCGTCGAGCCCGGACCCGTGGTGGACGGTGAACCGTGTGCGGCGGCCGTCCTGGCCATGCCGGGCCCGCAGGCCGCCCTGCTGCTCGACCCGGCGCTGACCGACGCCACCCGGGTCGTGCAGGCGCAGCGCTGGTCGCCGTCGCTGGCCGCGGTGCTGCGCTTCCCGACCCGACGCTGGCCGGACTTCCGGGGCGCGTTCGTCAACGACCACCCGATCCTCAGCCTGGTCTGCGACGACGGCGACCGGCGCGGTGACGGCGCGCCGGTGCTTGTCGCGCACACCGTGCCGGAGTTCGCCGCCGGGCACCTGGCGCAGCCGACCGGGGCCGGGCCGGCGATCGAGCAGGCCGTCCGGGACCTGCTGGGCCTGCCCGAGCAGGCCGTCGACACGCACGTGCACCGCTGGACGTACGCGAAGCCGTCCGGCGACCCCACCGGCCCCACCCACCACCTCGACGCCGACGGGATCGGCCTGGCCGGCGACGCGTTCGGTGAGCCCAGGGTGCAGAGCGCCTGGCGCTCCGGCCGGGACCTGGGCCGGGCGCTGGCCGCCCGGCTGGCCTGAACCCCGCGCTCAGGCGTGCCCGGCCGCCGCGACGGGTTGCGCGTCGGCGTCCCGCTCCGCCGGGTCGGAGGTCCGCTCACCCGCCCGGTCCAGCAGTTGCATGACCGGGGTCGCCGTGATGCCGTGCACCACGACGGAGACGAGCACCACCAGACCGACGGTCGCCCAGAGCAGCTCGGCCTGCGGGAAGTCCGCCTTCGTCGTGGCGTACGCGAGGTAGTAGAACGAGCCGACGCCGCGGATGCCGAACAACGAGATGACCCAGTGCTCGGCCGCCGTCCCGGGGCGCCGCGCAGCGACAACCAGCCGGTCAGCGGCCGAACCAGGAACACCAGCGCCAGCCCGACGCCGGCGGCCGGCCAGGTCAGCGGGACCAGCAGACCACCCACGATCGCGCCGCCGAGCAGCAGCAACAGCACCAGGGTGAGTAGCCGTTCGACCTGCTCGGCGAAGTCGTGCAGCACCGAGTGGAACTCGTGGGTCCGCTCGGCCGCCCGGATGGCCCGGGCGGCCACGAACACCGCCAGGAATCCGTAGCCGCCGACCACCTCCACCAGCCCGTACGCCAGGAACGTGGCGGCCAGCGCCAGGAAGCCCTCGGCGTGCCGGGCCAGCCGCAGCTCGCTGGGCGCGCGGAAGAACAACTTGCCGAGCAGCCAGCCGATGAGCAGGCCACCGCCGACGCCGACGCTCACCTTCCAGAGCACGTCCACGGTCAACCACTCGGCCAACCAGTCGCCCGGGGCGAGGCTGGTCGAGGCGATGGCGATGGCGGCGTAGACGAACGGGAACGCCAGCCCGTCGTTGAGGCCGGCCTCGGAGGTCAACGCGAAGCGGACCTCGTCCTCGGAGTCCTCCACGTCGGTCGGTTCGCCGACCTGCACGTCGGCGGCGAGCACCGGGTCGGTCGGGGCCAGCGCGGCGCCCAACAACAACGCGGCGGCCGGCACCAGCCCCGCCCACCACCAGCCGAGCACTGCCACCGCCGCGATGCACAGCGGCATCGCGATCGCCAGCAGCCGCCAGGTGGACGACCACCGGCGCCAACTCAACGGCCGGTCGATCTTGAGTCCGGCGCCCATCAGCGCGACGATCACGCCGATCTCGGTGAGGTGGGTGGTCAGCTCCGGGTGGGCGAGCGGGTCCGGGGTCGGCAGCCCGACCGGCAGCAGGAAGACCAGCATGCCGAGGACGAGGAAGGCGATCGGCATGGACAGCGGGCGTCGCTCCAGCACGCGGGGCAGGATGCCCGCGAGCAGGGCACCCAGGCCCACCAGTGCGAACGCCACATCTACCGGCTCCACGGCACCACCCTTCCGCCGCACCCGCGAGGCGCGGGGCAGGTGGTGAGAGACCATGCCCCGAGCGGCCCCCGGCTATGCGCGTCCGCGTCGCGGAACCGGAGTGAGCCTCACCGGGGCCGGGTGAGCGGTGAGTCCGCCAACTCGTCCAACAGCGCGGCCGGGTCGTCGTACACCGCCACCGCACCGGCGCCGGCCAGCTCGCCGCGGCTGGTGCCACCGCAGGTCAGCCCCACGCACGGAATGTTCAGCCTGCCGGCCGCCACCACATCCCAGACCGAGTCACCGACGAAGACCACCCGCTCGGCGGCCAACCCGGACTGCTCCAGGGCGGCGACCAGGATGTCCGGTGCCGGCTTGCTCTGCTCGGCGTCCGCCGAGGAGGTGACCGTGTCGATCACGTCGTCGGCGGCCAGGGCCCGCCGCAGGGCACCGACCTCCGGTTCCGAGGCGGAGGTGGCGAGCACGATGCGCAGCCCACGCTCGGCGCAGGCACGCAGCAGGTCCGCCGCCCGGGGCAGCGGCGTGAGGCGTTCCCAGTACTCCGCGTACAGGGTGTCGTGCGCGTCGCGCAGCTTCGGGTCGTCGTCGCGGTTCCGCTCCGGGCCGAGCAGGTGGTCCAGGAGTTTGTCCGACCCCATCCCGATCGATCGGTGCACGGTCGCCATCGGCACCGGCTGGTCGGTCTGGCGTAACGCCTCCCACCAACTCACCGTGTGCAGGTAGGTGGTGTCGACCAGCGTGCCGTCGACGTCGAAGAGGACCCCTGCGGGACTGTCAGTACGCATGGGCGTCCTCCTACCCTCCTGAGCGGTCTTTAGGGGTGCTCGGTCCGGGGAGTGAGGATCTCGAACCAGACCGTGGAGCCGCGCACCGACGGGTCGGTGCCCCAGGCGTCGCTGAGCTCCTCGATCAGGCCGAGACCGCGTCCACGACTGCTCAACGTGTCGGTGCGGGCCGCGTCACGGTGCCCCGGGTGCCGGAATCGGCGACCGAGACCAGCAGCCGCTCGGGGCTGAGGTCGATCTCCACCCGGGCGGCGGTGCCGGCGTGCAGCAACGCGTTGGTGGTCAGCTCGCTGGTGCAGAGCACCGCCGCCCCGATCACCGACTCGGCCACCTGCCACTCGGTGAGCTGCCCGGTCAGCCAGTGCCGGACCCGGCTCGGCGCGGTCGGCTCCGCGGGCACCTCCATGCTCGCCGAACGACTCGGCATCAGGGCGTGCTCGACCGCCAGCACGGCCACGTCGTCCTCCGTGCCGCCCGGGATCGCCGCCGTGGCCACCGCGCACAGCGCGCGGGGGTCGCCGCTGCCGGCCTTGGCGACGGCCTCGCCGAGGGTGGCCAGCCCGGCGGTCAGGCTCTGCCGGCGACGTTCCACCACCCCGTCGCTGAACAGCAGCAGGGTGTCACCGGGGCGGAACTCGACAGTCGTGGTGCCCGGCCGGCCGCCCAGACCGAGTGGCGGGCCGGCCGGCACGTCGACGTACTCGGCGTGTGGCCGACCTCCCGGGTCGCCGCGTCGGATCAGCGGCGCGGGATGGCCCGCGCTGGCCACTGTCAGCTCCCGCCGCTCCGCGTCGATCACCCCGAACGCCACGGTGACGAAGAGTTCGTGGGTGCCGGCCTCCGCGCCGAGGCTGGTCACCAGCCGGTCCAGGCCGGCCAGCACCGCGTCCGGCGCCGGGTCGGCCAGGGCCAGCGCGCGGAGCGCGGCCCGGACCTGCCCCATCCGCGCGGCGGCCTGCACGTCGTGCCCGGCGACGTCGCCCAGCACCACCCCGAGCGCGCCGTTGGGCAGCAGGAACGCGTCATAGAAGTCGCCCCCGGCCGCGTTGCCGTCCACGCCCGGGTCGTAGCGGGCCGCGAGCCGCAGCCGGGGCAGGTCCGGCAGGTGCTCGGGCAACATGCTGCGTTGCAACAGTTGGGCGGTGCCGTGCTGGGTCTCGAACCGGCGGGCCCGCTCCGCGGCCTGGCCGATCAGCTCGGCCGAGGCGGCCAGCAGCGCCCGCTCGGCCGGCGACCAGGTGTGCGGGGCCTGGTAGCCGACCGCCAGGCCACCACGGACGACCGAGGTGCCCAGGGGGAGGGCGGCCATGGCCCGGATCTTCTGGTCGTGGCGGTCCACCGCGGTGTCCCGCAGCGGCTGCCCGTCCCGGACGAACGACGGGCCACTGGAGCGGGCCGCCTGCACCACTGGCGCCGGCCAGTCCGTCGCCGCCCGCCGCCAGAGTGGCGGGAGTCGCTCGTCGGCCTCGTCCAGCAGCTCGCCCCGCACCCGGCGCACCATCCGCCAGCCGCCGCCGCCCTCGTCGACCGCGAACGAGGCCTGGTCGGGGTCGAACGTGGTGATCGCGTACCGCAGCGCCACCCGGGCCACGTCGTCGAGGGTGAGCGTGCCGGCGAGCGCTGCGGCCACCTCGCTGAGGCTCTGCAACTGCTCGGTGACGTGGGTGGTCTCGGCCGCGACCGTCAACACGCCCACGATCTGCCCGGCGCTGTCGCGCACCGGGGAGTGGCCCCGGGTGAAGACTGCCTGCTGCACTGTCGCGGAGTGCCCACGGACCAGCGGCAGGGTGGACTCCTTCTCCAGGAACGGCACGCCCTGCCGGTAGCTGCGCTCGATCACCGCACCGACACCCGGCAGCGCCCAGATGTCCGCGAACACCTCGGCGGCCGGGCGGCCCAGGGCCCCCGGGTGTTTGGTGCCCAGCAACTCGGCGTAGCCGGCGTTGTAGAGCAGGACGAGGTCGTCGCCGTACGCCAGGGCCATCGGCATGGGCGAGGCGAGGATCAGCTCGATCACCGCCCGGAGCGCCGTGTCCCAGGCCTCCGGTGGGCCCAGCGGGGTGCTCGCCCAGTCGTGGCCGAGCACGGCAGCGGTCGTGCCGGACCGGGTGGGTGCGCCCGGGCCCGGAGTTGCTGGCGTGGGGACTCGCCCGACCGTTCCTGGCATGTCCGCAGCCTAGTCGGCCGACCGGAAAAGGCATCCGACCACGGCGGCGGGCCGTCGCCGCGGTCGTCGCCACGGCCGTTCGGGCAGTTCACGGCCCCTGTCCGGGGGTCTGTCGGAAAAAAACGCCACACGCTGCGCGGACTGCCGGACCGGTTGCCGGGTATGCGCCCGGCGCACTTCCATGCGACAGGAGGGACATCATGCTGAAGACCCTCGCGGTCCGGCAGGCCGACATCGGCGATGCCATCGCCGACACCTGGAGGTCGGTGCTGCTCTTCATCCCGAAGGCAGTGGCCTTCATCGTCATCCTCGTGGTCGGCTGGCTCATCGCCAGAGCCGTCCTCAAGATCGTGGATACGGTGCTCGAACGGGTGCACTTCGACCAGGCGGTCGAACGTGGCGGGATCAAACGGGCCCTGGAGAGAACGAAGTACGACGCCAGCGACATCCTGGCCAGACTGGCGTATTACGCCGTACTGCTGTTCACCTTGCAGTTCGCCTTCGGAGTCTGGGGGCCCAACGCGATCAGTGACCTGATCAGTGGCGTGGTTTCCTGGCTGCCGCGAGCGTTCATCGCGATCGTCATCGTGGTGATCGCGGCCGCGATCGCCAACGCCGTCCGGGATCTGGTCACCGGGGCGCTGGGAGGGCTCTCGTACGGCAAGGTCCTGGCCGACCTGACGGCGATCTTCATCATCGCCCTCGGCGTGATCGCCGCGCTGAACCAGGTGGGTATCGCCACCACGGTGACCACCCCGGTGCTGATCGCGGTGCTCGCCACGGTGGCCGGCATCCTGATCGTCGGGGTCGGCGGTGGTCTGGTGAAGCCGATGCAGAACCGCTGGGACGGTTGGCTGCGTCGGGCCGCCGAGGAGGCCCGGGCGGTGCAGCAGCAGCGTCAGGCCGCGTCGGCCGGGCGTGGTGACGTGGAGCGGCAGATGGCCGACCGTGGCGGCGACCGCACCCAGGCCATGCCCCGCGTGGACGAGGCCCAGCAGTACCGCTCGTAGCGGGATCTGCCGGCACGGCGAGTGGGAGGGTGCTCCGCGTACCACGCGGGGCGCCCTCCTCGCGGGTGTCAGTCCCGATCGAGTGAGCGGGCCAGCGCGCAGACCGCGAGCAACCGGGTGAGCGGCCACTCCGGGCTGTCCCAGTCCACCGGCCCGGCTGGCGGCACCCACCCGTGCTCCACCGCGGCGGCGCGCACCCCCTCGGCGTAGCCGGCCAACGCGGCGCTGGTCAGCGGCCGACGGTCCCCGTCGAGGCTGTCCCGTACGGCGGCCGCGTGCTGGTCGATCCGGGCCAGCAGCCCCGGACGCGCGGCGGCGGCGGCGAGCCCGGCCGTGCCGATGGAGACGGTGAGAGCGGCCAGGGTGGACCGCGCCGAGTCGACGGCGGTACGGGAGGCGACCCGGCTGAACGGCACACGCATGGTGACCGAGGCTAACCGACCGGTGACCGGGTCGACCTCGGCCGCTCGGCGGATGTCGGCCGCGCCACTGGGGTGATCGCCGCTGACCCTGAGGGTTGATCCGGCACAGACGGGGCAGCAGGAGAACCACCCGCGGATGGCGGCACACGGCACGGAGGCACGGATGGGACAGCAGGCGGACGGACCGGACCAGCGGCACCGGCGGCCGGACGGGGTCAGCGACGCGACGGTCGCCGCGCTCGGCAAGCTCAGCGAGGCACTGGAGTGCGCGGAGCGGGCCCGGGGGCACCTGTACTCGATGCACCAGCTGATCGGGCACGCCGACCTGATGCTCGACGACGCGGTGCGACAGCTCCGCGACGCCGGGCACGGACCGCTCGCCGACCGGATCGAGACGGAGCTGGTAGGCCGCAACGTGATCGCCGGACGGTGGACCTTCCAGATCGTCGAGGACTTCGACGACGGCTACCACGCGCTGTTCCGGGAGCTGGACCAGCAGGCCCGCGACGAGTTGGTGGGTGGACGCCGGCACCTCTACGAGGCGGAGATGAAGGAACGCCGCCGTACCCGGGGGCGGCCGGGGCACGAGGCCCGGCCGGACGAGGAGGGTTAGTCGCCTGTCGCGTTGGCCGGGCGTCGCCGCGCGGCGTCGTCGGCGATGATCACGGTGGCCACCATCAGCGCGACGCAGAGGCTGAACAGCCACGAGTCGTCGCTGACGAGCCAGGCGGACACGGGCGCCTGCAGGGCGGCGAGCAGGAAGCCGAGCCAGGCGAGCCGCGCTGACGCGCCGAGAGGATTCCGGAGCCTTGATGCATCCCGAAATTCTTACGCGAACCAGCCGGATTGCCGTCCTCCGATCGGCCGATTCTGGATGAGCTGTCCGTTTTCTCGACCGTCCGGACACGACTTCTTCGCGCGGCGCGAGATCGGGTGCCGACGCCGCTAGAGTGCCCCTGCGGCAGGATGGTGATCCGTGTCCACCCCGCCCGCGCGCCCCCGCGCCTCGCTGCTCCTGCTGGCCTATCTCGCGTTCGTCAGTCTCGGCCTACCCGACGGCCTGATCGGCGTCGGCTGGCCCTCGATCCGCAACGACTTCGGCGTGCCGACCGAGGCGGTCGGTTGGGTGCTCACCACCGGCACCGTCGGCTATCTCACCTCCAGTGTGCTGGCCGGCTTCACGTTGGCCCGGATCGGTGTGGGTGCCCTGCTCGCCGGCAGCACAGTGCTGGCCAGCCTGGCGCTGACCGGCTACTCGATGAGCCCGGCGTTGGCAGTGCTGGTGGGCTGTGCGCTGCTGCTCGGGCTCGGCTCCGGCGCCATCGACTCCGGGCTCAACGCGTACGCCGCCGGGGCCTTCGGGGCGCGCCACATGAACTGGATGCACGCCTTCTTCGGCCTGGGCGTGGCGATCGGCCCGCTGATCATGACCGGGGTGCTCAGCGCCGGGCTGGCCTGGCGCTGGGGGTACGGCATCGTGGCCGCCGCCCAGCTCGTCCTCGCCACCGCGTTCGCACTCACCGTGCGGGCCTGGCAACGAGGCGTACCGACCAGCACCGACGCGGACACCGCCGGCGGGACGGCCCCGGTGGTCCGGGTGCCGGTCGGGGCCACGTTGCGGCTGCCGGCGGTCTGGTCCGGGACGCTCGCCTTCGCGCTGTACGTGGCCATCGAGGTGTCCGCCGGCCTGTGGGCGTTCCTGCTGCTGACCGAGGGACGCGGGCTGAGCGCGGCGGTCGCCGGCGGCTGCGTCTCCGCGTACTGGGGGAGTCTCTTCGTCGGCCGGGTGGTGCAGGGTGTGGTGGCCGAGCGCCTGGGGGCGGGGCTGGTGTTGCGGGTCAGCCTGGCCGGGATGGCCGTCGGCGCGGCGCTGATCGCCGTTCCCGGGCCGGCCGCCCTGGCGGTGTTCGGCCTGGTGGTGGTCGGCTTCGCCGCCGCGCCGGTGTTCCCGCTGCTCACGCTCACCACCGCCGAACGGGTCGGCGCGGCGCACGCCGACCGCGCCATCGGGCTGCAGATCGGCGCCGCGGGCATCGGCGCCGCGCTCGTCCCGGCCGGACTGGGCGTGCTGATCGGTAACACCTCGGTGCAGGTGCTGGGCTCGGCCCTGCTGGCGCTCGCGCTGGCCCTGATCCTGCTGTACGAGTGGGGAGCCCGCCGCCCCACGGCAGGGCCGGCCACCCAGCCGGTGCCAGCCCAGCCCGGCGCGCGGGGTCAGACGTCCGGCCCGGTCCGGCCGGTGGTGGACGGGCGGTAGGCGCGCTGCGGGTCGGTGGCCTGCCGGCTGTTGCCGCGCTGGGCCCGCCCCTCGCGGTCCGTCGCCGCCGGACCGTGCCCGAACGCGGCCTCCTCGCCGGCGTCGTTGCCGGTCACGTCGTCGGCCTGCCCATCGAGGCTGGAACCCGACACGGCGCGCTCCAACTCCTCCAGCGGCAGCCGTTCCTCGTCCCGCCACACTCTGTTGTCATCGGTCATGCAACAGCCGTACCCGGGCCCGTTGACCGCAAACGACGCCGCACCGCACGATGCCGCCGGAAACTCCGGCGGCCATCGGATGTCGCTGTGCTGGGGTCAGGGCTGCGGACGGTCCACCGCGCCGCGCCAGGCGCCGGTCTCCTGACCGCGCCGCTCGATGAAGGTCTTGAACCGCTCCAGGTCGCCCTTGGCGCGCCGGTCGACGATGCCGAGCTTGTCGCCGGCCTGCTCGACCACCCCGTGCGGTTCGAACTCGAGCTGCAGGGTGATCCGGGTCTTCTCCGCGTCCAGCCGGTGGAAGGTCACCACGCCGGCCTGCTGGGTGCCGTCGGTCGAGCGCCAGGCGACCCGCTCGTCGGGAAGCTGTTCGGTGATCTCGGCGTCGAACTCGCGCTTCACCCCGGCGATGTCCACCGTCCAGTGGGTCATCGTGTCGGAGAGCTGGCGGACCTCCTGCACGCCCTCCATGAACTCGGGGAACTCCTCGAACTGCGTCCACTGGTCGTACGCGGTGCGGACCGGCACGGAAACGTCGACATGTTCGGTAACGCCACTCATCGGGAAACCTCCTTCAGCCGCTGGCGGATTGCCGGATCGGGGGCGACCCTTCTCACCAGCGAGTTGTCTCGTTCTTGTTGCCGAGGGCGGCCCACACCTCGGACACCGTCTGGTAGACGGTGCCCTCGGGCAGCCGTTCCAGCGCCGCCACGATGTCGTCCGGCGCCTCGTTCTCGCGGGCGCTGGCAACGAGCACCAGACGATCGCCCGGCAGCGCGCTCATCGAGATGAACCGGCCCAACCGGCTGCGCTGCTCGACGTCAGTGGAGCTCATCCCCTGCGGAGTGCCGGTGCGCAGATCGCCCGCCGGAGCGGTGGTCGTCTCCGGCTGGTCCTCACCGGCCGGTTCCGGCACCCGCGACTCGTCGACCCGAGAGCCACCGGTCCCCGGCCCCTGCACGAGGCCGCTGACCTCCTGACTCATCTGTTCGTCGATTCTCGGTCCGTGCTTGCTGTTGCCACGCTCCATGCCTTCTGCGCTACCCGGCACCCCGCCCGGCAAACCGGCACCGGGGCCACTGACCGGCTCGCCCCGGCCCCGGACCGGACATCCGGCCGGGAATCGGCGGTCAGTCGTCGGCGGGCCGGCGCGGCGGAAGCACCGGCTCCGCCGGGTCCGGGTCGCCGGCCTGCAACCGCCGCCCGCGCTGCACCTGGGCGTTGATCTGCACGCCCAGCATCAGCGCCGAGTTGGACAGGTAGAGCCAGACCAGGAACGCGATGGCCGCTCCCAGGCTGCCGTAGGTGGTGTTGTACGAGCCGAAGTTGGCCACGTAGAGGCCGAAGCCGAAGGAGGCCGCCGCCCAGGAGACCAGGGCCACCGCGCCGCCCGGGGTGAGCCAGCGGAAGCGGGGTTGCCGCACGTTCGGCGCGATCCAGAACAGCAGGGACAGCAGCACCATCATGATCAGGGCGAGCACCGGCCACTTCGCCACGCTCCAGGTCGTGCGGGCCAGGCCGCCGGCGTTGACCAGGTCGCCGACCGCATCGGTGACCGGCCCGCTGACGATCAACGCGAGGGCGACCACCGCGAGCAGCACCAGCGAGATCGCCGCCAGGCCGATCTGCAACGGCCGGAGCTTCCAGACCGGCCGGCCCTCGGTCACCCCGTAGACGGCGTTCGAGGCCCTGGTGAACGCGCCGATGAAGCCCGACGCGGACCACAGCGCGCCGAGCAGGCCGAAGCTCAGCAGCAGCTTGGGGTTGCTCTGGTCGAGCACCACGGTCCGGATTGCCCCGACCACGCCGCCCTTGTCGTCTGTCAACACCGACCCGGCGCCCACCTGGTTGGCCAGGTCGACCACCGTGTCCAGGGTCCGCTCTCCGTCGGAGACCAGACCGACCAGCGCCACCACCACGATGGCGGACGGAAAGAGCGCCAGCACGCCGTAGTAGGTCAGCGCGGCAGCCCAGTCGGAGCAGTTGTCGTTGACGAAGCCCTGCACGCTGCGCACCAGCACCCCGCGCCAGGTCCGCCAGCTCAGTTGCCGCATCCGCCGGGGAACCCCGGCGCCCGGTGTGCCGTCGAGCGTCGTACCCGGCTCCGTGGTCGTCATGCCCGCTCCCTGCGCCCCGGCCGCCGGATGACCGGTCGTCCGGTCTGGCCTGGACGCGGCGGTACCCGGATGGAGAAATCGACAAACCCACCCACTGCCCGGCCGCCGCCACTATGGTTTGCCGCCGCGTCACGCGGGAACGGTCACTGTGACCCTGTCGACACGGAGGAGGACGAGATGCCCGGGCGCGAGGACCTGCCCAGCACGCTGCGGCGCTCTCCGGATAAGGCGCAGCGCACCTGGGAGAAGACGCACGACTCGGCGGTCGAGACCTACGGCGAGGGGGAGCGGTCGCACCGCACCGCCTTCGCCGCGGTGAAGCACGAGTTCGAGAAGGTGGGCGACCACTGGGAGCCGAAGGGCCGCAAGGGCCCCAGCGACCAGCAGGCCGCCGGTGGCGGGCCGGAACGACGGGCACCCACCGCTGGTGGGGTGGACGCCAACGCCACCAAGGACCACCTGATGTCGGTGGCCCGCAAACTCGACGTGCCCGGCCGGTCCAGCATGACCAAGCCGGAGCTGGTCACGGCGATCGAGAAGGCCAACGACCGCGCCACCCGCAAGGCCCGCGGCGACTGACCGCCGCGCGGCGCAGCCCGACGCGGTACGGGCGGACGCACCACCCCTGCGTCCGCCCGTGCTGTTCGCCTCACCAGTGCCCGCCACCCGGCGCCTCGATGTGCACCGCCTTCGTGGCGGTGAACTCGTCCAGCAGCTCCGGGCCGTACCCGAAGCCCTGCCCGCTGGCGCGGCGCGGGTGCGCGGCGCCGCCCGGCGCGCCCCCGAACACCGCGTTGACCTTGACGGTGCCCACCGGCAGCTCCCGCCAGGCCCGCTGCGCGTGACTCATCGACCCGGTCAACACGGTGGCCGCCAGCCCGTACGGTGAGTCCGCCGCGCAGCGCAGCGCCTCCTCGAACGAGTCGACCACCACCACCGGAGCGACCGGCCCGAACGTCTCCTCCCGCACCAGGGGCATGTCGTGGCGGCAGTCGGTGACCACGGTGGCCGGGTAGAACGCCCCCGGCCCGGCCGGCACCTCGCCGCCCACCCGCACCCGCGCGCCGTCCGCCGCCGCCGCCGCCACCTGCCCGTGCACGTGGTCCCGGTGTCGCCGATCGACCAGCGGGCCCAGTTCGGTGCCCGGGTCCCGACCCGGCCCGACCCGCAGCGCCTCGGCCCGCCGGACCAGCGCGGCCACGAAGTCCTCGGCCACGTCCCGGTGCGCGTAGATCCGCTCCACCGCCACGCAGATCTGCCCGGCGTTGGCGAACGCGCCGAGCGCGGCCTGCTCCGCCGCCCACCGCGGGTCACGCCGGCGTCGACGATCAACGGGTCGCTGCCGCCGTTTTCCAGGAGCACCTTCGCGCCGTGCGGGCCGCCGCGGCGGCGATCGCCCGGCCGGTGGCGGTGGCGCCCACGTGGGCCACCACGTCGACGTCCTGCGCGGCCAGTGCCGCACCGACCTCCGGCCGCCGGTGAGTAGCGACAGCACCCCGGCCGGCAGGGCCTGGTCCAGCGCCCGGGCCAGCAGCCAACCCGTCGCGGGGGTCCGTTCGCTCGGCTTGTACAGCACCACGTTTCCGGTGACCACTGCCGCGCCGAGCAGCCCGCAGGAGACCGCCACCGGGTCGTTCCACGGGGTGATCGCGGCCACCACACCGCGTGGCTGCGGGGTCAGGAAGTCCAGCGCTTCCGCCGAGCCGTTCAGCGTCCGTCCGCCGCGCAGCGGAGCCAGCTCCGCGTACTGTCGCAGGGTGCTGATGCCCGCCTCGACGCCGCCGCGGGCGTCCGCCAACGGCTTGCCCATCTCGGCGGTGACCGCCGCCGCCAACTCCTCGGTGGCCGCCGCCACCGCGTCCGCGGCCCGGTGCAGCGCCGCCGCCCGCTCGGC
>NZ_JAEVHL010000077.1 GCF_016803395.1 Micromonospora tarensis
CCCTCATCGCCCTGGCCATGCTCAGCCTCGGCAGCCACCGGCCCCAACTCCCCAAACGATGACCACCAAACAACCCACAAACCCAGCAGAAGACCCATATTTATGCCTCTGAGGTATACCGCTCACTACCGCATCCGCCCCGATGGAGGTGACCGACGGTGACCCCGGCCAGGCTGAAAACTACCCGTCCAGCCGGTACCCGCTACGCGTCGCGGCGGCGCAGCGCCGCCCGGCCCAGCAGCAGCGCGGCGGCGGCCCACCCGGCGAGCAGCAGCAACCCGACCAGGCTCGGGTACGGCGCGGTGTCGCCGGCCAGGAAGTGCCCGCCGGCCACCCCGGGGAACACGTCGGCGATCCGGTTCAGCACGTCGATGTCCGGCTCCTGCAGGGAGAGCGGCACGATCATCAGGGTGGCGAGGAGCACCACCACGGTGAGTACCGCGCTGCGCAGCATCGCGCCGAGGCCCAGCGCGAGCACACCGACCAGCGCCAGGTAGGTGGCGACCCGCACGATGTCACCGATCGTGTCGGCGGCGGGCGCGCTGCCCCACTCGCCGAGCACCGGCCGGGCGACCAGGGCACCGACGCCGCCGAGCAGCAGACCGAGGGCGAAGGTGACACTGCCGGCGACCACGGCCTTGGCCAGCAACACCCGGCCCCGGGACGGGGTGCACTGCAACGTGGTCCGGATGGTGCCACTGGTGAACTCGGCGGTGATCGCCAGCAGGCCCAGCGCCAGCATCACGTACTGGGTCAGCTCGACCGAGTCGACGAGCACGCTGCCGACGGTGACGATCCCCCGGTCGTCGGTCGGGTCGTCGTTGGTGTTGGCGTTGGCGGCGTAGATGGCCAGTTGGCCGGCGCTCGCGGCCATCACCAGCAGCCCGGCCAGCGCGGTCCACCAACTGCTGCGCACCGAGGAGAGCTTGGTCCACTCGGCGGCCACGGTGCCGTAGGCGGTCGTGCTGCCGGAAGCGGCAGCGGTGCCGGAACGCGTGTCGGTGCTCATCGCCGCTCACCCCCGGTCGGCCCGCCCGCGTACTCGACGCTGCCGGCGGTCAGCTCCATGAACGCCCGCTCCAGCGACGCGCCGTGCGCGCTCAGCTCGTGCAGTCGTACCCCCAGCTCGTACGCCAGGTCCCCGACCCGGTCCGCGCTGGTGCCGGTGACGGTCAGCTCGTCGCGGTCGGCGGCCTCGACGGTCGCGCCGGTGGCGGTGAGACGCGCGGCGAGGGTGGCCAGCCCGTCCGGCTGCGGGCTGCGGACCCGAACCGCGACGGTGCCGCGGGCCACCACCTCGGCGGTCGGCGCGTCGGCGAGCAGTCGTCCCCGGCCGATCACGACGAGCTGGTCGGCGGTGAGCTGCATCTCGCTCATCAGGTGGCTGGAGACGAAGACGGTCCGCCCCTGGTCGGCCAGGGAGCGCATCAGCTGCCGCACCCAGCGCACCCCGTCCGGGTCGAGGCCGTTCACCGGCTCGTCGAACATCAGCACCGGCGGGTCGCCGAGCAGCGCGCCGGCGATGCCGAGCCGCTGGCCCATGCCGAGGGAGAGGGTGCGTCCCGGCTTGCCGGCGGCCCGCGCGTCCAACCCGACGGTGTCCAACACCTCGTCGACCCGGCGCAGCGGGATGCCGTTGCTCTGCGCCATCGCCCGCAGGTGCGCCCGGCCGGACCGGGACGGGTGGATGGCCCGGGCGTCGAGCAGCGCACCCATCTCGTGCAGCGGTCGGCGCAGCTCCCGGTACGCGCGCCCGCCGATCAGCGCCTGGCCGGCCGTGGGACGGTCCAGGCCGAGGACCATCCGCATGGTGGTGGACTTGCCAGCCCCGTTGGGGCCGAGGAAACCGGTGACCCGCCCGGGTGCGATGTCGACGGTCAACGCGTCGACGGCCACCGTCGACCCGAACCGTTTCGTCAACCCACGTAGTGTGATCATGCGTTGACGCTAGGCGAGCGGCCGGTCGCCGCACCGCGCCCGAACGGCAGCGGCTGACCCTGACTTTCGTCAGGCCGGCGACGGTGCGGTCACCGGATGTAGTCGGTGAGCAGGGCCGGGGTGAGCCCGGCCCGGTGGATCGCCTTCAGGGCCGCGAGCAGGTCGTCCATCAGCGCCGGCCGGAAGTGCATGAGCAGGATGTCGCCGGGGTGTACCACCTTCTCGGGGTCTGGTAGCGAACCTTTCCCTCGTGGACGGTCTCGGTCCAGTGCAGGACCGCCTTCGCGCCGCAGTCGTGTGCGGCCCGCAACGTGGTGGAGTCGTGTTCGCCGAACGGGGGGCGGAACAGCGTCGGTCGCCTGCCGAACAGTGCCTCCAGCCGGTCGGCCGCACCGCAGATCTCCTGCTTCTGGTGGCCGTACGAGCGCCCGGCGAGGGAGGTGTGGTTGATCGTGTGATTCTCGACGGCACCGCCCGCCACCTGGATCTGCCGGAAGTAGACGTCGTGCTCCTCGGCCGCCGGCGAGTTCAGGAACATGGTGACCGGGATGTGCGCCCGCCAGACGAACTCGGCCACCGCTGGCGGACGGGCCAGACCACCGTCGTCGATGGTGATGAAGGCGACCTTCTGGTCGGTCGGCAGGCGGTGCCAGAACGCGGCGCTGCCGGTGCTGGGCAGCGGCACCGGTTGCGGTGGTGGCGCCTCGGCGAAGGCCGGCACCTGGGCCACGTACCACTCCAGGCTGCCGGGCGCGGGCTTCGCGGTGGGGGAGGGTGAGGCCGACGGTGAGGTCGACGGCGAGGGGAGCGGCGCCGACGGGGTCGGCTGGTCCACTGTGATCCGCCGGGCGTGCACCGCGGGATCGGCTGTGCAGGCGCTCAGCACGAGCACTGCCAAAAGCGGTACGACGGCGAGGATCCGACGAGCGGGGGTCGCAGACACGCCCGGAAACCTACCGAGGTGCGGTCAGGCCCGATCAGCCGGTGCGCCCGAGCGGCGCACCACCAACGCGTCCGGCATCCGGAAGGTCAGGTTGTCCGGGCACCAGGGCGCACGGACCACGTCCACCCCGTCCAGCAGCGACGCGGCCTCGGCCACCACCACTGTCGCCTCCATCCGGGCCAGCACGTCCCCGACGCAGCGGTGCGCGCCCGCCCCGAACGCCAGGTGCCGGCGCGAGCCACGCTGGCCCGGACGGAACTCGTCGGGGAACTCCACGACCGCCGGGTCCCGGCCGGCGCGGCCCAGCCACAGCACCAGGCTGGTGCCCGCCGGCACCGCCGTCCCGCCCAGCGTGCTCTCCGTCGCGGCCACCCGCCGCCAGGTGACGATCGGCGGTTCCAGCCGCAGCCCCTCCTCCACCACGTCGGCCACCGTGACGTCACCGGCGCGCAGCCCGGCCCGTACCGCGGGCTCGCCGGCCAGCCGGTGCAGCAGCAGGGTGAGGAACTGCGAGGTGGTCTCCTGCCCGGCGACCAGCAGGAAGAAGAGCGCGCCGACCACCACGTCCGCCGGGTGCCCGGCCGCGCGCAGCTCGGCGGCGAGGCCGCCGCCGGTGGCCGCGAAGTCGCGCAGCACCCGGTGGAACCGGCCCACCTCGGTGGCGAGCGCCAGCTGCCGGTCGGCGTCCAGTGGTGCCCAGAACAGCTCCAGCGCGGCGCGGGCGAACTCCTTCACCGCGCCGACCGACGCGTCCGGCAGGTCGACCAGCCGGGCCAGCACCAGCAGCGGCAGGTCGGCGGCGAGCTCCGCGTGCAGGTCGACCGGCTCACCGGCGTCCAGCGTGCCGCCGATCCGGGTGACCCGGTCCCGGACCAGCCCGGTGAGCCACTGGCGCTGCGCGGCGACCCGGGCGGGGTGCAGCGCGTCGGCGACGATCGCCCGGATCCGCGGATGGCTGGCGCCCGAGTTGTTCGCCAGGGTCGGCGGTAGCCGGAACCGGTGCCCGGCGAGCACCCGCAGCGCGGTCACCGGCATCGCCGTCACCGCGTCCAGCGCGTTGTCCGGCCGGTAGCTGACCGGGTCGGCGAGGACCTGGCGGACCAGCGCGTGCCGGGTGACGACCAGGTGGGTGCCGCCGACCTGGTCCGACACCCGGGCCACGTCCGGCCATCCGGGGTCGGTCACCTGCGCCCAGCTGCGAAACAGCACCCGGACACGCTAGCCGGAGGCCCCCGGCAACCCGGCCCGCAGCCGCCAGACGGTGGTGCGCTTCACCCGCACGCTCTCCAACGCCTCGGGCACCGGCACGTCGTACGCGGCCAGCTCGTCGAAGCGGTCCCGGGGCAGGAACGCCCGGTTGGGATCACCGACCAGCGCCGGTGCGCCGGCCCGGGTGGCGCGGAGCAGGAACCGCAGGACCCGGCGGGCCATCGCCGCGCTGTAGAAGACGTCACCGGCGAGCACCACCTCGGCGTCCCCGGCGTCGCCGTCGAGGATCCACCGCCACGTCCCGCCACATCCGGCCGGTCGGCTCGGCGTGCGCGCCGACCTCCTGCAACGCCTCGATGGCGTACGACAGGGGGAAGGCGTCACTGAGCGCCTGGAGCCAGCCGGCCATCTGGTCGCGGGCCACGAACAGCCCGCAGAGCAACAGTTGGGGGACCACCACGACTGGCAGGAACTGTACTGCCTGGAACTCGGTGCGGGCGAAGGCACTGCACAGCAGCCCGAGAGCGACCCCGAGCACGGCGTCGAGCACGGCGATCCCGATCACCAGCCCGATGTTGCCGGCGGTGTCCAGGTCGAAGACCCAGTACGCCACGGCGGCGGCGATGGCGGCCTGTACGGCGGCGGCCAGCCCGAACGCGATGCCGTAGCCGAAGAGCAGGTCGAGCTTGCCCAACGGGGTGGTGAGCAGCCGCTCCAGGGTGCCGGAGGTGCGCTCTCGGAGCATGGCGATGCTGGTCACCAGAAACATGATCACGAAGGGGAAGATGCCGAGCATCACCAGCGCGATCCGGTCGAACGTGGTCGGCTGCCCCGGCGGGGTCGGCTGGTCGGCGTACATGAAGTAGACCAGGGTGAGCAGCACGGCCGGCACCACCACGAGCAGCGCGATGGTCCGTCGGTCGTGCCGGAGCTGACGCAGGATGCGGCCGGTGGTGGCCGCCAGGATTCGCGGGTTCATGCTGTCGCCTCCCGGGTGGCTGCCGCGTCGGTGCTGGTGGTGGCCGCCTCGCCGGCCCGGATGAGACGCAGGAACGCCTCGTCGAGGTCGTCCACGCCGGCGGCGGCGCGGACCGCGGCCGGGGTGTCGTCGGCGATCAACCGCCCCTGGCGGATCAGCAGCAGCCGGTCGCAGCGGGCCGCCTCGTCCATGACGTGGCTGGACACCAGCAGGGTGGTCCCGGCGGCTGCCATCGCGTGGAACCGGGCCCACAGATCGGCCCGCAGCACCGGATCCTGGCCGACGGTCGGCTCGTCGAGGATGACCAGCTCCGGCTCCCCGACCAGGGCGCAGGCCAGGGAGGCCCGACTGCGTTGACCGCCGGAGAGGGTGGCGACCAGTTGACCGGCGGCCGGGGCCAACCCGACGTCGCGGATCGCCCGGTCGGCCTCGCCGCGCCCCCGCCCGTACAGGGCGGCGAAGTAGCGGGCGTTCTCCCGGACGGTCAGGTCCGCGTAGACGCTCGGCGCCTGGGTCAGGTAGCCGACCCGTTGCCGCAGCGCGGGGGTGCCCGCTGGTTGGCCGAGCACGGTGACAGTTCCGCCGGCGACCACCTGCACTCCGACCACCGCCCGCATGAAGGTGGTCTTGCCGCTGCCGCTGGGGCCGAGCAACCCGGTGACAGTGCCGCGCGGGACGCGGCAGGTGACGCCGTCCAGCACCCGCCGCCCACCCCGGTCCACGACCAGGTCCCGGACGGCTATCGCGTCGTCCATCACGCACCTCCGAAAGGAACTCATCATCTGTTGAAATCAACGCTAGATGAAATATCCGGCCGAGCGCAACGCCGGGACGGGTGGCCGACTGTCGGCAGTCGCAGGTGGCGCGAGAACGGGCAGTAGGCTCCGGACCGGACACGAAGTCCGCCAACGGGCATTGCGCGCCGATCGGACGTGCGGCACGATGGCGCGGTGGGTCACGCTCCGTTACCGGACAGCGGTTTTCTTCAGGATTGGGCCGCGCGGTTGCGGCAAGCCGCCGAGCGGCCGGTCGTCGGCATCCTGTTGCGCGGCAGCCATGCCCGTCGCGCCGCCACCGCGCACAGCGACGTCGACCTCGACGTGTTGGTCGGCGGTGCCCCGTACGCCGCCCGGCGGGCCTACCTCGCGGAGTCCGCAGGCCAGGTCACCCACGTCTCGGTGGCCGCCCGGGACGTCCGGTCCTGGGTGCACCGACTCGGCGAACCGGCCGACTGGGCGTTCGGGCTGCCGGTCACCGCGCCGGCACGACTGCTCTGGGCTGATCCGCACTGGCGGCCCCGAATCGACCTGCCGGTGCTCTGCCAGCCCGCCGAACCGCCCCGACTCGAAGAGTTGATCGCCACGCTGGGTAAGGCCGCCGCCGCCCGCGTGGCCAACGACCGCCTCGGCGTTCGGCTCGCCGTCGCCGACCTGGCCCGGCTCTGCCCGTCGGTGCTGCGCCCGGCCAACCCGTCGGTGCGGGTGCACTCCCGTCGGGCGGCCTTCGCGGCGGCCCTGGAGCTGCCGGTGGCCCCACCCGGCTACCGGGCGGACATGCTGCTCTGCCTCGGGCTGCGTCCGGGCGCCACCGGGCAGCTCTGGGCCGCGGCGGTACGGCTGGTCGCCGGCACGCTGCCGCTGGTCCGGCCGTACGCCGAGGAGATCGCCGAGGCGGCGGGAGCGGACCTGGCGGCGGCCCTGGTCGACGGCCGGCTGGACCGCTATGTCGCCCAGTTGGCCCGGCCCGCCGGGCCGCGTCCGCAACCCCGGCGGGAGCGGTCACCCGTGCCGGCGCCCCGTGCGGGAGAATTGGCGACTGTGCCCGTACCTGACCCGCCGGTGACCGGCGTTCCCAGTGATCCGAACGAGGCGGTCACGCCGGCTCGTCCGTCCCGGCTCGACCCGGCCATCGCAGCCATGCTGCGGCGCAGCCCCGACGGCCTGGTCGCCGCCGTGGTCCGGGCGCACGACTCCGGTGAGGTGCTGATGGTCGCCTGGATGGACGACGAGGCGTTGCACCGCACCCTCACCACCGGCCGGGCCACCTACTGGTCCCGCAGCCGTCGCGAATACTGGGTCAAGGGCGCCACCTCCGGGCACCACCAGTACGTCCGGTCCGTCGCCCTCGACTGCGACGGAGACGCCCTGCTGGTGAGCGTGGACCAGGTGGGGGCCGCCTGCCACACCGGTCACCGGACCTGCTTCTTCACCGAGTTGCCCGTCACTACCCCGGAGGCACTCCCATGACCGACGGCGCCCTGACCCCCGACCTGGACACCTTCACCGCGCTGGCCGCCAACTGGCGGGTGGTGCCGGTCACCCGGCGGCTGCTGGCCGACGCCGAGACCCCGGTCGGCGTCTACCGAAAGCTGGCCGGTGGACCGGGCACGTTCCTGTTGGAATCGGCCGAGCAGGGTGTCGGCTCGGCCGGCATGGCCTGGTCGCGGTACTCCTTCATCGGGGTACGCAGCAGCGCGACACTGGTCGAGCGCGACGGTGTGGCGAGCTGGCTCGGCCAGCCGCCGGCCGGGCTGCCCACCGAGGGCGACCCGGTGCGGATGCTGCGCGAGACGGTGGCCGCGCTGGCCGGCCCGTCCGGCGACCCGTCCGACGACCTGCCGCCGCTGACCGGGGGCATGGTCGGTTATCTCGGCTACGACCTGATCCGCCGCTTCGAACGGTTGCCCGAGCTGACCGAGGACGACCTGGGCGTGCCGGAGCTGGGCATGATGCTCGCCACCGACCTGGTGGTGCTCGACCACTACGACGGCTCGGCGATCCTGGTCGCCAACGCGGTGCTGCCGCCGTTGGACGCCCCGGACCGCGCACCGCAGGTCGCCGCCGCCTACCACCACGCGGTGGGCCGGCTGGACGCGATGACCACGGCGCTGTCCCGGCCCATCCCGCCGATGATTTCCACAGTGGAGCGTCCGCCGACCGGCGACGTGTTCTGCCGTACGCCCGACGGTGGCTACCCGAAGGCGGTGGAGGCGGCCAAGGAGGCGATCCGGGCCGGCGAGTGCTTCCAGATCGTGCTCTCCCAGCGGTTCGAACGGTCGACGCATGCCGACCCGCTGGACGTCTACCGGGTGCTGCGGACCAGCAACCCCAGCCCGTACATGTATCTGCTGCGCTTCGACGGGTTCGACATCGTCGGCTCCTCGCCGGAGGCGCACCTCAAGGTCACCGGCACGCCGGACGGGCGGCGCCGGGCGTTGCTGCACCCGATCGCCGGCACCCGGCCGCGGGGGCGGCACCCCCCGCCCGCCGACGCCGCGCTCGCCGCCGAGCTGCTCGCCGACCCGAAGGAACGGGCCGAGCACGTGATGCTCGTCGACCTGGGCCGCAACGACCTCGGGCGGGTCTGTCAGCCGGGCAGCGTGGAGGTGCCCGAGTTCGCCACCATCGAGCGGTACAGCCACGTCATGCACATCGTCTCCACCGTCACCGGCACGCTCTGTGACGACCAGACCGCCTTCGACGCGCTCGCCGCGACCTTCCCGGCCGGCACCCTCTCCGGCGCGCCCAAGGTGCGCGCCATGGAGATCATCGAGGACCTGGAGCTGGTCCGGCGTGGTGTCTACGGCGGCACGGTCGGCTACTTCGGCTTCGGCGGCGACCTGGACATGGCGATCGCCATCCGGACGGCGCTGATCCGTGACGGCCGCGCCTACGTGCAGGCCGGGGCCGGGGTGGTCGCCGACTCGGACCCGGCCGCCGAGGAGCAGGAGACCCGGAACAAGGCCGCGGCGGTGCTGGCCGCGATAGCCGCCGCCGAGACACTGCGGCCGGCCCGGTGAGCGCGAGGAGCGCAGCGCAGCGGAGCCCCGCAGTCGCGAGCGAGAGGCAAGCCCGGTGAGCGCGGTCACCCAACAGCAGGACGGGTCGCGGTCCGCCGTGGGTCGGCGGGCCCTGACGTACGCCGTGCTGCTCTGCCTGGCCGGCGCGGGCCTCGCGCTGTGGGCCGCGACGCGGAACTGGTCGGTCGAGTTCACCGCACGTCCGGCGCCGCTACCGCCGGTACGGGACGCCCGTACCGGCGCCAGCCTGCTGCCCTGGCTGCCGGCGCTGGCCCTGGTGACCCTGGCTGGTGGTGGCGCGGTGCTGGCTACCCGGGGCCGAGCACGGCAGGTGCTCGGTGTGCTGCTCGGCGTGCTCGGGCTGGCCGTGGCGGCCGGCGGCGGCTACGGGCTGGGTGCCGACGTGGGTCGGCTCGGCGAGCCGGCAGTGGCCGGCGCTCTGCCTGCTCGGTGGCCTGCTGGCCGCTGTGGGCGGCGGGTGGACGGCCCGGCGCGGCGGCGACTGGCCGGCGATGGGCGCACGGTACGAGCGCCCGTCGCGAGCTGTTCCGGAGGCCGAGTCGGCGGCGGGCCGTCGACGCCACTGGCCGGGCGGCGGACCACCGAGGCGTGGAACGCGCTGGACCGGGGCGAGGACCCGACCGCCGACTGACCCGGGTGCCGGCTGGCTGCCGGGTGTCAGCCGACGGGCTGGCGCTCCCACTGGGTGCGGCGACCGGCGCGCGGGCGGCGGTCAGCTCGGCGAACAGGCGGTTCTGCTCGGCGCGCTGGTCGGCGCGGGCCCGGTCGGCGCAGACCGCCTCCCAGGCGTTGCCCCGCGCGGTGCGCACCCGTCCCTCGCCCACCACGGCCCGTTCCACGCTGTGCACCACCCCGACGGCGAGCGATGCCACCGTCCGGGAGATGGTGGTCAGTCCGATGGTCGGAAGCGGCTCGGAGTTGCTCATGGTCACCTCGCACGAGGAGTTGCGGCGGTCGGAGCGGGCGCGCCATCGAGTCTGCCCGAGAAAGATGCTGGCCGGCTGACGTTTCGCGGTCGTGACGGCCGGGTCAACTGTCCCGCCCCGGCCTTGACCAGGGACCGTGCGCCCGGCCTTGAGCTTCCTCACAAGATTGAATGACATCGTTGTCGGTCGGCGGCGGCCGGAAACTGATGGCATGATCGATGGATCGGCCGCGGTCCGACCGTGGTCGTCGACAGGCTCCATGCCGTGTGACGGTCGTCGATACCGGAGGTGGCGCTGCGTGACACACCGTTCACGGCAAGTCGGCCATTATGCCGCAGCCCTTTTCGTGAGCAGCGCCATACCCCCGGCATTCGGCGTCGGTCGGCTGCCCCTAGCATCGGCCCATGACGCCCGGAGAGGGGAGTCCGTTGGTGACTGCTGAGCATGCGCACGCGGAGGGGGACGACGCCGGTCAGGCAGCGTCCGTAAGCGTGCTCGACGAGATTCTGGCTGGCGTACGTGAGGACGTCGCCCGACGCCAGGAGCAGGTTCCGCTGGAGCGGATCCGTGAACTGGCGGCGGCGGCACCGCCGCCGATGGACGCGTACGCGGCGCTGCGCAAGCCCGGCGTGGCCGTGATCGCCGAGGTGAAGCGCTCGTCGCCGTCCAAGGGTCGGTTGGCCGAGATCGCCGATCCGGCCGACCTCGCCGTCGACTACGCGGCCGGTGGGGCGCGGGCGATCAGCGTGCTGACCGAGGGGCGTTGGTTCGGCGGTTCGCTGGACGACCTGGCCGCCGTCCGGGCCGCGGTCACCGTGCCGGTGCTGCGCAAGGACTTCGTGGTCTCCAGCTACCAGGTGCACGAGGCGCGCGCGCACGGCGCCGACCTGGTCCTGCTGATCGTCGCCGCACTCGAACAGAACGTGCTGATGGGTCTGCTGGAGCGGATCGAGTCGCTGGGCATGACCGCCCTGGTCGAGGTGCACGACGAGGAGGAGGCCGACCGCGCCCTGGAGGCCGGCGCGCAGGTGATCGGGGTCAACGCCCGTGACCTGCGTACCCTTCAGGTCGACCGGTCGGTGTTCGAGCGGATCGCACCCGGCCTGCCCAGCAGCGTCGTCAAGATCGCCGAATCCGGCGTTCGCGGGCCACACGACCTGATCCGGTACGCCTCCGCCGGCGCCGACGCGGTCCTGGTGGGCGAGGGCCTGGTCACCCAGAAGAGCCCCCGCGAGGCGGTCGCCGAGTTGGTCAACGCAGGCAACCACCCGGCAACGCCCCGACCGGTGCGCTGACCCCGCACCGGTGTGACGTCATACCGAGAGGATTCCCGATGAGCGCCGACGCGCTGGCCCCGGTGGCCGGCCCGCAGCCCGATTCCGCCGGCCACTTCGGCCGCTTCGGCGGTCGGTTCGTCCCCGAGGCACTGGTGGCCGCCCTGGACGAGCTCGACGGGGCCTGGCGTACGGCGATGGCTGACGAGTCCTTCCAGGCCGAGTTCGCCGCGCTGCTGCGCGACTACGCGGCCACCCCGTCGTTGCTCTACGAGGCCCGGCGGTTCTCCGCCAAGGTCGGCGCGCGGGTGCTGCTCAAGCGTGAGGACCTCAACCACACCGGTGCGCACAAGGTGCGCAACGTGCTCGGCCAGGCGCTGCTCACCAAGCGGATGGGCAAGACCCGGGTGATCGCCGAGACCGGCGCCGGCCAGCACGGCGTGGCCACCGCGACCGCCGCCGCCCTGTTCGACCTGGAGTGCGTGGTCTACATGGGCCAGGTCGACACCGAGCGGCAGGCGCTCAACGTGGCCCGGATGCGGATGCTCGGCGCCACCGTCGTCCCGGTCACCAACGGCTCGCGCACCCTCAAGGACGCGATGAACGAGGCGATGCGCGACTGGGTGGCCAACGTCGACGAGACGCACTACCTGATCGGCACCGCCGCCGGCCCGCACCCGTTCCCGGCGATGGTCCGCGACTTCGTCCGGGGCATCGGTGACGAAGCCCGCCAGCAGTGCCTCGATCTCACCGGCGGCCTGCCGGACGCGGTCACCGCCTGCGTGGGCGGCGGCTCCAACGCGCTCGGCATCTTCCACGCCTTCGTTCCCGACGAGGCCGTGCGCCTGTACGGCTTCGAGGCCGGCGGCGACGGAGTGGCCACCGGCCGGCACGCGGCGAGCATCACCGGCGGGTCGGCTGGCGTGCTGCACGGCACCCGGACCTACGTGCTGCAGGACGCCGACGGGCAGACCCTGGAGTCGCACTCGATTTCCGCCGGGCTTGACTACCCGGGCGTCGGGCCCGAGCACGCCTGGTTGCACGACACCGGCCGGGCACAGTACCTGCCGGTCACCGACGACGAGGCGATGGCCGCGTTCGAGCTGCTCTGCCGCACCGAGGGCATCATCCCGGCGATCGAGAGCGCCCACGCTCTGGCCGGCACCGTCGGGCTGGCCCCGAAGCTCGCCGCCGAGCTGGGTCGCGAGCCCACCATCGTGGTCAACCTCTCCGGGCGGGGCGACAAGGACGTGCACACCGCCGGCGACTACTTCGGCATCCTCGACAAGGAGCGGTGAGATGAGCCGGATCGGAGTGGCCTTCGACAAGGCCCGCGCCGACGGACGGGCAGTGCTGGTCGGCTGCATGCCGGCAGGCTTCCCCACCGTCGAGGGCAGCATCGCCGCGATGACCGCCATGGTCGAGGCCGGCGTCGACGTGATCGAGGTGGAGATCCCCTACTCCGATCCGGTGATGGACGGCCCGGTGATCCAGCAGGCCAGTGACATCGCGCTGGCCGGGGGCGTACGCACCGCTGACACCATGCGCATCGTCGAGGCGGTGGCGGCCACCGGAGCTCCGGTGGTCACCATGACCTACTGGAACCCGGTCGAGCGGTACGGCGTGGACGTCTTCGCCCGTGACCTCGCGGCCGCCGGCGGCACCGGCCTGATCACCCCCGACCTCATTCCGGACGAGGCCGACGAGTGGCTGGCCGCCTCGGACGCGCACGGCCTGGACCGCACGTTCCTGGTCTCGCCGTCGTCCACCGACGCGCGCCTGGCGATGACCGTGGAGCACTGCCGTGGCTTCGTCTACGCGACCGCCGTGATGGGGGTGACCGGTGCCCGGGCGCGTACCTCCGACGCCGCCCCGACGCTGGTCTCCCGGGCCCGCGCGGTCACCGACCTGCCGATCGGTGTCGGCCTGGGGGTGGGCACCGGCGCGCAGGCCGGCACCGTCGCCGGTTACGCCGACGGGGTGATCGTGGGTAGCGCGCTGGTGCGCTGCCTGCTCGACGCACCCACCGAGGCGGAGGGGCTGGCTGCCCTGCGTACCCTCAGCGCCGAACTCGCCGAGGGCGTCCGCAACCCCACCCGCTGAGCCCTCGCCGGTCCGCGGCGCTCATGCCGCGCCACCTGCTGTCCGTGTCGTGCCCCGGCCGTATCTGGGTGGTGAGCGGCATACCTGTGAGGCATTTTTATGCCTCACAGGTATACCGCTCACCAGGAGATGAGTGGACCAGGGGCGGCGGGAGCGTGCGCCGGCTGCGGCGCGCGCTGTCGGGTCCGCCCCGCGTGCTCGGCCAGGCGACGGACCTCGGATTGCTCGCGGGGTCAGCGGCGCACGGACGGGCCGGTGGCCCCACCGCGTTGCTCCGGTGCCGCCGGCCCGGCGTCCACGGTGCCGGGCAGCCAGCGAACATCGCGCAGGACGCCGGAGCGGCCCGCGGTCGCGTCGAGCACAGCGGCCCGGGTGAGCGGGGTGACCGGCTCGGGTAGCGCCGCGTCGGAGTGCCAGGACAACCGGCAACCGGGCGGTGGGTTGGCCGTCGGGCCGAGGCCGGCGGCGCGGGCCCGGAACACGTGCACGAGGACGTCCGGCAGTGGCCCGGCGCGGCCGGCCGCTGTCGCCCCGCCGGGACCGGTCAGGTGGTAGACGCCGACCAGGTCGATCAGCTCGATGTCCCAGCCGGTCTCCGTGCGGATGTCGCGCAGGGCGGCCCGTACCGGGCTCTCGGCCGGGCGCAGCCGTCCGCCGGGCAGCGCGTAGCGGCGCGCCCCCCGACCCTGCTGGCAGAGCAGCACCCGGCCGGTGTCGTCGGTCACCACCGCGGCGACCGCCCAGGTGAGCGCGCTCATGGACAAAGAGCGTACGACGGCGCAAACCATAAGTCACCGAGATGCGCGCTCCGGCGGCCCGGGGTGCCGCTGCGGGGGTGTGCAGCGGTAGCGTGTGCACCCGTGACCCACGCCTCGCTGTCCCCCCAGGCGGCCCTGCCCAGTCCCAGCACCGCGGTCTGGCAGCTCGGGCCGGTGCCGATCCGGGCGTACGCGCTCTGCATCATCGCCGGCATCGTGCTGGCCTGCTGGGTGACGGAGCGCCGGCTGCGGCAGCGCGGCGTCGCGCCCGGCGCGGTGCTCGACATCGCCGTCTGGGCGGTGCCCACGGGCATCATCGGTGCCCGGATCTACCACGTGATCACCTCGCCGGAGAAATACTTCGGCGCCGGCGGGGACCCGATGAAGGCGTTTGCCATCTGGGAGGGCGGTCTCGGGATCTGGGGCGCGGTCGCCGGTGGCGCGATCGGTGCCTGGATCGCCGCCCGACAGCTCGGCATCCCGTTCGGTGTGGTGGCCGACGCGCTGGCACCCGGGCTGCCGCTGGCCCAGGCGGTCGGCCGGCTCGGCAACTGGTTCAACAACGAGCTCTTCGGCGGCCGGACCACACTGCCCTGGGGCCTGGAGATCCACCGGATGGACCCGGACAATCCCGGGCACGCGCTCCGCGACGACGCCGGCCAGCCCATCCTCGAACCGGGCCTCTATCAGCCGACCTTCCTCTACGAGTTGCTCTGGAACCTCGGTGTCGTCGCGCTGGTCCTGCTCCTCGACCGCCGGTTGAAGCTGGGCCGGGGCCGGGCGTTCGCCCTCTACGTGATGGGCTACACCGTCGGCCGCTTCTGGATCGAGCTGATCCGCACCGACGACGCCAACCAGATCCTCGGGGTCCGGCTCAACGTCTGGACCGCCGCCCTGGTCTTCCTCGGCGCGTTGATCTACTTCGTGCGGGTGCGCGGCCCTCGGGAGTACCTCATCCCGCTCGACGCGGCCACGACGACCCCGCCCCCGGCGCGTCCGACCTGTCCCAGGTCGACCTCGCCGAGCGGGAGACGCCCACCCGGGCCGCCGCGCCGGAGGGCTACCGGGTGGTGAGCGAGGAGCAGTACGCCACCTGGCGGGACACCGGCGTCCTCCCCTCGGAACCAGCGGGCGACGACGACTCCCGGCCGGCTGACGACGAGCCGTCCGGGGAGGCGACGCCCGTCGACCGTCCGTCCCGCGACCAGGAGTCGATGGACGAGCCCGCGGTCTCCGGCACCGACCGGGCCGACGCCACCGGTGCGCGTCCCGTCGACCGGGACAGCTGAGCGGGGGCGGCAACGATGCGAAGCGCGGTGGTGGTCGGCGCGGGGGTCGGTGGCCTCGCGGTCGCCGGCGCGCTCGCCCGCTCCGCTGGCAGGTCACCCTCCTGGAACGCGCCGAGCGGGTCCGCCCGGAGCCGACCGCCGTGGTCCTCTGGCCCAACGGCGTCCGCGCGCTCCAGGCCCTCGGCCTCGGCGCGGGCCTGGCCGCCATCGCCACCCCGCTGCCCGACGGCGGGGTCCGTCGCCCGGACGGGCACTGGCTCGTGCAGCCACGGCCCATCCCGGCCGACCGGATGCCGGTGGTGGTGCACCGCGAGGACCTGCACGACGCGTTGATCGCCGGCCTCGGCGAGCGGGTCGAGCTGCGCACCGGGGTGACCGTGCGGCACGTCCGCGTCGAGCCGGGTGAGCGACCGGGGGTCAGCGACGGACGGCACACCATCGAGGCCGACCTGGTCGTCGCCGCCGACGGCACGGACAGCGGCATCCGCCGGCAACTCGCCCCGGAGTCCCGGGTGGTCAGCTCCGGGTGCGCCGCCTGGCGGGCCGTCATCCCCTGGTATCAGGCACCGCGACTGCCCGACGATCAGCCGCTGGCCGGTGAGATCCTCGGCGCGGGTTACCGGTTCGTGGCCGCGTCGCTGGGTGAGCGTGGCTCTTCCGGTGGTTCCACCCGGGGCGGCATCTACTGGGTGGCAACCGCCGCCGGCGCGCCCCGCCCGGAACCACCGGAGACCCAGCTCGCACTGCTGCGCCGCTGGTACGCGGGCTGGCCCGCCCCGGTCGGCGCGCTGCTCGACGCCACCGACCCGGCCGACCTGGTGCAGCAGGAGGTCCGCGAGCTGCGACCGCTGCCGCGCGCGTACGGCTTTCCGGTCGGGCCCGGCGGGGTGGTGCTGCTCGGCGACGCGGCGCACGCCATGCCGCCGCACCTCGGGCAGGGCGCCTGTCTGGCGTTCGAGGACGCCGCCACGCTCGCGTCGTTGCTGCGTGAGGCGCGGCTGCCCGACGCCGTCCAGACGTACGACCGGGTGCGCCGCCCCCGGGCCGCGACAGTGGTCCGGCAGACCCGGCGGATGTCGGCGGTGCTGCAGACCCGGGGCCGGTTGGCGCTGCGCGCCCGGGACGCCGCACTGGGCACGATCAACTCGCGACTGCTCTCCAGCGCCGCCGCCACCGCCGCCCAGTGGCGGCCGCCGGCCTGATCGTCAGGGGATCAGGGCGGCGGGCTCGGCGATGCAGGCGGTGCCGATGCGGCGGAAGCCGACCCGCAGGTAGACCCGCGCGATCTCCTCGCTGCCCGCCGAGAGGAAGACCAGGTCGGTGCCGGCGGCGAGGAGTTCCCGGGCCAGGGTGGCGGTGACCGCGGCGCCCAGCCCGCGTCGCCGGGCGGACGGCAGGGTGGCCACCCCGGCGATCTCCGCGACGTCGCCCACCCGCATCGCCATCCCGCTGGCCAGCGCACCCTCGGTGGGGGTGCCGGCCAGCACGGAGATCCGTCGGCCATCGGCGATGCGGGTGCGCTCCTCGTCCAGCGCGGCGAGTTCGAGTTCGGTGACGGCCGCGTCGCGTTCGGCCGGGCCGGCCGGACCGGGCGCGGTGCCGGGGGCGGCGAACGACACCGCGGCCACCGCGCGTCGGGCGGCGACGTCGGCGGCGAACCCGGGGGAGTCGGCGGCCAGCACCCGGACCGCCGCGTCGGTGAGCGTCGCCGGGTCGGGCAGCGCGGTCGGGTCGAGCACCATCAGCGGCGCCTCCAGCACGGCGAGCCCCGCCGAGCGGGCCACCGCAAGCAGGTCCGGGGTGGTCTCGTGCACCCATTCGAAGGCCTCCGGCAGGCCCAGCTTCCGTTGCCGTTCGCGGGCCGAGGTCACGTCGGCCAGCGACGGCGCCTCGGTGGCGTCGAGCCGTGGGCGGGCGTAGAACGGCCAGCCGGCGCCCTCGCGGACGAACAGCACCAGCCCGCCATGCTCCTCCGCACCGGCTACGTCGCGGGGCACCGCGTCGTAGAAGTGCTCCAACCGGTCGAAGACGTGCTTGTGTCGCGGATCCACCGCGCGAGACTACACGTCCCAGCTGGTGGACGGTGTGATCAATCTCGGGTGGCCGTCCGACGCGAGCCCTAACGTAGACTCAATAGACCCACGGGCCGACGTCGTCCCCACACATGATCAACCTGAGTGACGACAGGAGGCCCGGTGGCTCAGCCGTACCCGGACAAGACACAGCCGTACCCGCAGGCGTCCCCCACGCCCGACCCCCGTCCGTCCGCCCAGGGCCTCTACGACCCCGCGCAGGAGCACGACGCCTGCGGGGTGGCCTTCGTGGCGGACCTGCACGGCCGGCGTTCGCACGCGGTCGTCGCCAACGGGCTCGGCGCGCTCTGTCGACTGGACCACCGGGGCGCCCGTGGTGCGGAGCCGAACACCGGCGACGGCGCGGGCATCATGATCCAGGTGCCCGACGCGTTCCTGCGCGCGGTGGCCGACGTCGCGCTGCCCCCGGCGGGCGAATACGCCACCGGGCTGGTCTTCCTCCCCGACGACGACGCCGCCGAGGCGCGGGCCCGGCGGGTGGTCGAGAAGTACGCGCTGGTCGAGGGTGCCGACCTGCTCGGCTGGCGGGACGTGCCCACCGACCCGGGCGAGCTGGGCGAGACCGCCCTGGCGGCGATGCCCCGGGTCCGTCAGCTCTTCCTCGCCGCGCGACGCCTCACCGACGCCCCCGGTGGGCCGGCCGGCTCCCCGCTCAGCAGCATCGAGCTGGACCGGGTGGCGTTCTGTCTGCGCAAGCAGGCCGAGCGGGAGACCGCCGAGCGGGGCGTGCCGGCGTACTTCCCGTCGCTGTCCAGCCGCACGATGGTCTACAAGGGCATGCTCACCCCCGACCAGCTGCCGGCGTTCTATCCGGACCTGCGCGACGAGCGGGTGGAGAGCGCGATCGCGCTGGTGCACTCCCGGTTCTCCACCAACACCTTCCCGTCCTGGCCGCTGGCGCACCCGTACCGGTTCATCGCCCACAACGGCGAGATCAACACGATCCGGGGCAACCGCAACTGGATGCAGGCGCGCGAGGCGCTGCTGCGCTCGCCGAACGTGCCCGGCAACATCCGCCGGGTCTTCCCGGTCTGCACCCCCGCCGCCTCCGACTCGGCGAACTTCGACGAGGTGCTGGAGTTGCTGCACCTGGCCGGGCGGAGCCTGCCGCACGCGGTGCTCATGATGATCCCCGAGGCGTGGGAGAACGACCCCGGCATGGAGCCGGGCAAGCGGGCCTTCTACCGCTTCCACGCCAGCCTGATGGAGCCGTGGGACGGGCCGGCGTCGGTGGCGTTCACCGACGGCGAGATCGTCGGCGCGGTGCTGGACCGCAACGGGCTGCGTCCGGGGCGCTGGTGGCAGACCGATGACGGGCTCGTCGTGCTCGGCTCCGAGGCGGGCGTGCTCGACCTCGACCCGGCCCACGTGGTCGCGAAGGGGCGACTCCAGCCGGGAAAAATGTTCCTGGTCGACACCGTCGCCGGGCGGATCGTGCACGACGAGGAGATCAAGTCCGAGCTGGCCGCCGCCCAGCCGTACGGCGAGTGGCTGCACGCCGGGCTGATCGAGCTGGACGACCTGCCGGCCCGCGAGCACACCGTCTACACGCACGACTCGGTACGCCGCCGGCAGCAGACCTTCGGCTACACGCAGGAGGAGCTGAAGATCCTGCTCGGGCCGATGGCCCGCACCGGCGCCGAGCCGATCGGCTCGATGGGCACCGACACCCCGATCGCGCCGCTGTCCACCCGGCCGCGGCTGCTCTACGACTACTTCCACCAGCTCTTCGCCCAGGTGACCAACCCTCCGCTGGACGCCATCCGCGAGGAGCTGGTGACCAGCCTGGCGTCGACCATCGGCCCGGAGGGCAACCTGCTCGACCCGGGTGCCGCGAGCTGCCGGCAGATCGTGCTCCCGCACCCGATCATCGACAACGACGAGCTGGCCAAGATCCTCTCCATCGACGAGGACGGCGACCTGCCCGGTTTCAAAGCGGTCCGGGTGTCCGGGCTGTACCGGATCCGGGAGGGCGCCGCCGGGATCAAGGCACGGCTGACCGAGATCTGCCGGCACGTCTCCGAGGCGATCGAGGACGGCGTCCGCATCCTGGTGCTCTCCGACCGGGACTCCAACGCCGACCTGGCACCGATCCCGTCCCTGCTGCTCACCGCCGCCGTGCACCAGCACCTGGTGCGCGAGCAGACCCGTACGCAGGCGGCGCTGATCGTGGAGTCCGGCGACTGCCGGGAGGTGCACCACGCGGCGGTGCTGATCGGTTACGGCGCGGCGGCGGTCAATCCCTACCTGGCGTTCGAGTCGGTGGAGGACATGATCTCCACGGGTGCGCTGGCCGGGGTGGCACCGCCCGTCGCGGTGCGCAACTACGCCAAGGCGCTCGGCAAGGGCGTCCTGAAGATCATGTCGAAGATGGGCATCTCGACGGTCTCCTCGTACTGCGGCGCGCAGGTCTTCGAGGCGGTCGGGCTGGACACCCGGCTGGTCGAGCGGTATTTCCGGGGCACACCCAGCCGCATCGGCGGGGTGGGGCTGGCCGGCGTGCACGCCGAGGTCGCCGCCCGGCACGCGCTGGCCTGGCCGCCGGCCGGCACGGCAAGCTCCGACCGGCTGGAGGTCGGCGGCGAGTACCAGTGGCGTCGCGAGGGCGAGCTGCACCTGTTCGACCCGGAGACGGTCTTCCTGCTCCAGCACGCCACCCGCAGCCGGCAGTACGACGTGTTCCGCGAGTACACCGCAAAGGTCGACGCGCTCGCCGCGCAGGCCGGCTCGCTGCGCGGGCTGTTCACAGTGCGCACCGGGCTCCGCCCGGCGGTGCCGATCGAGGAGGTCGAGCCGGCCGCCGAGATCGTCAAGCGGTTCGCCACCGGCGCCATGTCGTACGGGTCGATCTCCGCCGAGGCGCACGAGACGCTCGCCATCGCGATGAACCGGCTCGGCGGCAAGTCCAACACCGGCGAGGGTGGCGAGGACGTCGAACGGCTCTACGACCCGGCCCGCCGCTCGTCGGTCAAGCAGATCGCCAGCGGACGGTTCGGCGTGACCAGCGAATACCTGGTCAACGCCGACGACCTCCAGATCAAGATGGCCCAGGGCGCCAAGCCGGGCGAGGGCGGTCAGCTGCCCGGCAACAAGGTCTGGCCGTGGATCGCCCGGACCCGGCACGCCACCCCCGGCGTCGGTCTGATCTCCCCGCCACCACACCACGACATCTACTCCATCGAGGACCTCGCCCAGCTGGTGCACGACCTCAAGTGCGTCAACCCGACCGCCCGGGTGCACGTCAAGCTGGTCAGCGAGGTCGGCGTCGGCACCGTCGCCGCCGGGGTGGCGAAGCTCAAGGCGGACGTCATCCTGATCTCCGGCCACGACGGCGGCACCGGCGCGTCCCCGATGAACTCGCTCAAGCACGCCGGCACCCCGTGGGAGCTGGGGCTGGCCGAGGCGCAGCAGACGCTGCTGCTCAACAAGCTGCGCGACCGGGTCACCGTGCAGGTCGACGGGCAGCTCAAGACCGGCCGGGACGTGCTGATCGCGGCGCTGCTCGGCGCGGAGGAGTTCGGCTTCGCGACCGCGCCGCTGATCGTCGCCGGCTGCGTGATGATGCGGGTCTGCCACCTGGACACCTGCCCGGTCGGCATCGCCACGCAGAACCCGGTGCTGCGCGAGCGCTTCACCGGCACCCCGGAGTTCGTGGAGAACTTCTTCCTCTTCCTCGCCGAGGAGGTCCGGGGTTACCTGGCCGAGCTGGGCTTCCGGTCGATCGAGGAGGCGATCGGGCAGTCCGAGCTGCTCGACGTGGCCCCGGCGGTGACGCACTGGAAGGCACACGGCCTGGACCTGGCACCCGTCCTGCACCTGCCGGAGCTGCCCGCCGACGCCGCCCGACGCGGGATCCGCGCCCAGGACCACGGCCTGGAGCAGGCACTGGACAACGAGCTGATCGCGCTGGCCGGCCCGGCGTTGACGGACGCCGCCCCGGTGCGGGTCGAGGTGGCGGTGCGCAACGAGCACCGCAGCGTCGGCGCGATGCTCGGCGGCGAGGTGACCCGTCGCTTCGGCGGCGCCGGCCTCCCCGAGGACACCATCGAGTTCGTGCTGCACGGCACGGCCGGGCAGTCGTTCGGCGCGTTCCTGCCGCGCGGGGTGACCCTGCGGCTGCACGGCGACGCCAACGACTACGTCGGCAAGGGCCTCTCCGGCGGGCGGCTGATCGTCCGCCCGGACGCCGCCGCGCCGTTCCTCGACCCGGAGGCGGAGCCGGGGCGGCGGGCCGAGGACCAGATCATCGCCGGCAACACCATCCTGTACGGGGCCACCGCGGGCGAGGTCTTCCTACGCGGCCGGGTGGGGGAGCGGTTCGCGGTCCGCAACTCCGGTGCGGTCGCCGTCGTCGAGGGCGTCGGTGACCACGGCTGCGAGTACATGACCGGCGGCACCGTGGTGGTGCTCGGCGGGACCGGCCGGAACTTCGCGGCCGGCATGTCCGGCGGCACGGCGTTCGTGCACCAGCTGGACCGCGCCCGGGTCAACACGGAGCTGGTCGACCTGACGCCGCTCGGCGAGCAGGAGCAGTCGCTGCTGCACGAGCTGGTCCAACGGCACGTGGCCGAGACCGGGTCGGCGGTCGCCGAGGAGCTGCTCAAGCGGTGGCCGGAGGCGGTCACCGAGTTCACCGCGGTGGTCCCCCGCGACTACCGCCGGGTGCTGGAGATCATGCGGGCCGCCGAAGCCGCCGGCCGCGACGTCGACGACGCGGTGATGGGCGCGCTGAGCGCCCCCGCCGCGCCGGTGCCGCCCGCCCCGCGGGTGGCGGCCCAGGAGGTGGCACGTGCCTGACCCGAACGGTTTCCTGCGCTACGACCGGCGGCTGCCGGCCCGCCGCCCGGTGCCGGTGCGGATCAGCGACTGGCGGGAGGTGTACCCGCCGGCCGGCGAGGAGCTGGTCCGCGAGCAGGCCACCCGGTGCATGGACTGCGGCATCCCGTTCTGCCACGACGGCTGCCCGCTGGGCAACCGCATCCCGGACTGGAACGACCTGGTCCGCACCGGCAACTGGGACGCGGCGGTGGAGTCGCTGCACGCCACCAACAACTTCCCGGAGTTCACCGGCCGGCTCTGCCCGGCACCCTGCGAGGCGGCCTGCGTGCTCGGCATCTCCGGCGGCCAGCCGGTGACCATCAAGCAGGTCGAGGTGGAGATCGCCGACGCGGCGGCGGCCCGCGGTTTCACCCCGCGTCCGGTACCGGCGCCGTCGGGTCGGTCGGTCGCCGTCGTCGGCTCCGGGCCCGCCGGCCTGGCCGCCGCCCAGCAACTGGCCCGCGCCGGTCACGCGGTGACGGTGTACGAGCGCGACGACGCGATCGGCGGTCTGCTCCGGTACGGCATCCCCGACTTCAAGTTGGAGAAGCGGCACATCGACGCCCGGCTCGCCCAGCTCGTCGCCGAGGGGGTGCGCTTCCGCACCGGCGTGAACGTCGGGGTGGACATCACCGCCGAGCAGCTGCGCGCCGAGCACGACGCGGTGCTGCTGGCCTGCGGTGCGCTCCAGGGCCGGGACACCCCGGAGACCCCCGGGCGGGCGCTTCGCGGCGTACACCAGGCGATGGCGCACCTGGTCGCGGCGAATCGCGCGGTCGCCGCCGTGACCGCCGACCAGCCCGGCGGGGGCCGGCCGGCCCCCGCGGCACTGCCGGACGGCACAGCGATCGACGCGGCCGGCAGGCACGTAGTGATCATCGGTGGCGGTGACACGGCGGCTGACTGCCTCGGCGTCGCGCACCGGCAGGGCGCCGCTGGCGTGCACCAGCTCGACCTCTACCCGCAGCCGCCCGAGACGCGCGACGAGGCGCGGGACCCGTGGCCGACCTGGCCGTGGATCCTGCGCAGCTACCCGGCGCACGAGGAGGGTGGCGAGCGGGTCTTTGCGGTGGCGGTGCAGGAGTTCGTGGACGACGGCACCGGCCAGGTGCGGGCGGTACGGATTGCCGAGGTCACCGTGGAGAAGGTCGACGGGCGGCGAGTGGTGACCGTGGTGCCGGGCTCCGAGCGGGAGTTGCCGGCCGACCTGGTGTTGCTGGCGATCGGCTTCGAGGGCACCGAGCAGCAGCCGCTGCTGGCCCAGTTCGGCGTGGTCCGCAACCCCCGGGGCGCGGTCGACGCCCGCGACGACTGGCAGACCGCCGCCGACGGGGTGTTCGTGGCCGGTGACATGCACCGGGGTGCCTCGTTGATCGTCTGGGCCATCGCCGAGGGACGTGCGGCGGCCGCCGCCATCCACGGCTACCTCGGCGGTGTCGGTGCCCTGCCGGCCCCGGTGGGTCCGGCCGCGCAGGCGCTCGCCGCGCGGTGAGCTGAGGGCGTCCGGTCGGCGTGGTGGCTCCGCTGCCCACCGGCCGGACGCCGCCCCCTGGTGAAGCCGCTCACAAACCTGGGCGCAAAGGTTTGAGCCGGCAAGACTTGTCGGCTGCCGAACCGCGCCGCGATCGGCATGAACGATCATGCCGCCGATCGCTGGAGGTTCGTCGTGGCCCGAGGTGCCACCTTCGCCGCGCTGCGCCACCGTAACTACCGGATCTGGGCGCTCGCCGGGTTCGTCTCCGTCATCGGCACCTGGATGCAGGTCCTCGGGGTCAACTGGTACGTCCTGAAGGAGACCGGCTCGGCGACGTCCATGGGCTTCGCGGTGCTGCTCCAGGCGGCACCCACCCTGCTGCTCAGCGTCTGGGGAGGTGTCCTGGCCGACCGTCTGCCGGCCCGCCCGTTGCTGATCACCGCCCAGGTGGCCCACGCGGCGCTCGCCGCCGGGCTGGGCGCGGTCGCCCTGACCGGTTTCGGCGGCCTACCGCTGATCTTCGCGATCTCCCTGGCCACCGGTGCCGTCTCGGCCATCGAGGGCCCGGTGATGGGGCGCTGGGCCGCCAGCCTCGTCGACCGGGAGACGCTGGGCAACGCCCTGGCGCTCGGCTCGCTCACCAACTCCGCCGGCCGCATCCTCGGCATGAGCCTCGGTGCCGTCGTGGTGGCCGCCGTCGGTCCCGCCCTGCTCTTCGGCATCAACGCGGCGAGCTTCGCCGCTGTCGTGGTGGCGCTGTTCGCCGTCCGACCGGAGGGCGGGGCCGGCCTCGCGGCGCCGGCGGGCGCTCCGAACCGTGGCGGTGTCCGCGCCGGGTTCGCCTACCTGCGTGGGCAGCCGGTGCTGCTGCTCGCGCTCGCCCTGTCGTTCGTGCTCGGCAGCCTGGGCCGCAACTACCAGGTGACGATGGCGGCGATGAGCGACGGGCCGTTGGCCGGCGGGGCGGCCGGCTATGGAGTGCTGTCGACGGTGTTCGCGATCGGCACGGTCGTGGGTGCGCTCGTCGCGGCCCGGCGGCGCTCCCTGGGCTACCGGACGCTTGTCGCCGCGGGCCTGTTCGCCAGCGGGCTACAGATCGTCGCCGGCCTCGCCCCGGGCACCTGGAGCTTCGCCGCGGTGATCCTGCCGATCGCCGCCGCCGCCGTGGTCATCGACACCACCGTCGGCACCCGCGCCCAACTCGACACCGACAGCGCGATGCGCGGGCGGGTGCTCGCCGCGCTGGCCGTCACCGGCTCGGTCTCCGCCGCCGTCGGTGCCCCGCTGCTCGGCTGGCTCGCCGAACACGCCGGGCCGCGCCAGACACTCGTCCTCGCCGGAACCGCCGCGGCGATCGCCACGGCGGTGGCGGCGGTCGCCCTGGACCGCCAGCACGGCCGCGCGGTGACGCTCGCGCTTGTCGTTCCTCGGCCACGCCATCCGGTACGACGGGCGGCGTGGACGGCGGCGCGCCTTGTTCGACCCGCCGGGGCGGTCTGCGTCATCGCGCCCGCCGACCCAGTCCGGCCTGGCTGGTCCCGGCCCGGTTGGGGCCGGGCCGCGCCAGACACTCGTCCTCGCCGGAACCGCCGCGGCGATCGCCACGGCGGTGGCGGCGGTCGCCCTGGACCGCCAGGCACGGCCGCGCGGTGACGCTCGCGCTTGTCGTTCCTCGGCCACGCCATCCGGTACGACGGGCGGCGTGGACGGCGGCGCGCCTTGTTCGACCCGCCGG
>NZ_JAEVHL010000078.1 GCF_016803395.1 Micromonospora tarensis
AATCATAATTGGCACTGGCTTTACAAGCACCCTGTTGAGTTCTCAAAGAACAACCACACACCGACCAGAAGCCCCACCACAGCGGAACCCCAACCGGGGCATTTCCGTACCGCGTCCCCACCGCTCTCAGCGCCAGGCACTTTTACTACGTTACCCGCTGGTTTCCGCCGTGTCAAACCGGTGTTTCGCGGTTCGTCGTGCTTTGTCCACTCCTGCGGGCACCATGTCTCGACCGGCTTGCGCCGCTCTCGTCACGGGGTTGGCAGGCCGGCCGCTGCGGTGTCCCGCACGCTCGCCCGGTGCCCTGCCGGTCGTTAACCTTACCCGGTCGGTTCCGCCGCACCAAATCCGCCTCGCGGCGAATCTTGGGGGCACCACCGGTACCGGCTCCAAGGAGTGCAACCCCTCCGACCCGGCGGTCATTCCCGCGCTCCGGCCTTCCAGGCTTTCGCCTGTTTCGTCCGTTCCGCGCTGGCAGAGAGAAAGTTACGCGTCCGGCGGGATGATCGTCAAATCCGCCGGACGCGTCCCCCGTCACATCGTCGACAGCCGGCTATTCAGCCAGCTCAACGCCCGCGAACGAGCGCTTCCCCCGGCGCAGCACCAGGTACCGACCATGCAACAGATCGGCCGGTGACACCCCGGCGTCCACAGCGGTCACCCGGTTGTTGTTGACGTAGGCGCCGCCCTCGGCGATCACCCGACGGGCCTCCTTGAGACCGGTCACCAGCCCGGAGTCCCGCAACAGACCCGCCACGTCGGGCAGTTCGCCGGTGAGACGCACCAGGCCGGCCTCGGTGAGCGCCGCGCGCAGGGTCTCCGGGGCCAGGTCGTCCAACGAACCCCGACCGAAGAGCGCCTGGCTGGCGGCGACCGCCTGCCGGGCCTCGTCGGGACCATGCACCAGGGCGGTCAGCTCCTCGGCGAGCGCCCGCTGCGCCAGTCGGGCGGCCGGCCGTTCCGCGGTCGCCTTGGCCAGCTCCTCCAGCTCGTCTCGGGTGCGGAAGCTGAAGTACCGCAGGTAGCGGTCGACCTCCCGGTCCTCCACGTTGAGCCAGAACTGGTAGAAGGCGTACGGGCTGGTCATCGTGGGGTCGAGCCAGACCGCGCCACCCTCGCTCTTGCCGAACTTCGTACCGTCGGACTTGGTAACCAGGGGCGTGGTGAACGCCTGCACCGGGCCCGCTCCCCGCCGGCGGACGTAGTCGACGCCGGCGGTGATGTTGCCCCACTGGTCGGAGCCACCGAACTGGAGCCGACAGCCGTGCCGGCGGTGCAGCTCGAAGAAGTCGTTCGCCTGCAACAGCTGGTAGCTGAACTCGGTGAAGCTGATGCCGGTCTCCAGGCGGGCCCGCACCACCTCCCGCGCCAACATCTTGTTCACCGGGAAGTGCTTGCCCACGTCGCGGAGGAACTCGACGATCGACAGCTCGCCGGTCCAGTCCAGGTTGTTGACCAGCTGCGCCGCGTTGTCGCCGGTGTACGACACGAAGGGCGCGAGCTGCGCACGGATCCCCTCGACCCAGCCGGCGATCACCTCGGTCGGGTTGAGTGCCCGCTCGGCGCTCTCCTTGGGATCACCGATCTGCCCGGTCGCCCCGCCGACCAGCAGCAACGGGCGGTGGCCGGCGAGTTGCAGCCGGCGGGCCATCAGAACCTGCATGAGGTTGCCGACGTGCAGGCTCGGCGCGGTGGGGTCGAAGCCCACGTAGTAGGTGGCGGGATTCCCACCGTCGAGCAGCTCGCGCAGCTCGTCGAGGCCGGTCGAGTCCTGAATCAGGCCACGCCAGAGCAGGTCGTCGGTCAGGGAGTCCCGCCCGGGCGGCGGGGGGCTGCTGTCGGTCACGGTCACCGATTCTCCCCCATCGCCGGCACCGACCCGTACCGGGTTTGGCGCAAGCTGCCCCGGCTAGGCTTGCCCGCCGTTGATCGAGGAGGGGTTCGCCGTGGAGATTCCGGACTTGACGGGTGGTTTCGCCGCCCTGCTCGGCCTCACGTTCGAGGAGGCGACCGCCGACCGGGTGGTCATTCGCTGGCAGGTCCGGCCGGAGCTGCACCAGCCGTTCGGCCTCCTGCACGGCGGCGTGTACTGCGCGGTGGTGGAGACCGCGGCCAGCGTCGGCGGCGCCTTCTGGTTGGCCGACCGGGGCACGGTGGTCGGGGTGTCGAATCAGACCGACTTCCTGCGGGCCGTCCGGGACGGCGAGCTGACCGCGGTCGGCACGCCGGTGCACCGGGGCCGTAGCCAGCAGCTCTGGCAGGTGGAGATCACCGATGCCGGCGAGCGGCTGGTCGCCCGGGGCCAGGTGCGGTTGCAGAACCTGACCCGCGACTGACCGGCCGCCCCCCGGGACGGGTCAGCTGCGGGCCTCGTCCAGCACCGGCTCGGCGTCCGTGTCGCTGTCGGTGGCGGCGTCCGCTTCGGGCTCGTCGGGAACGCGGCTGAGCCGTACCTCGGTGATGGCCCGGTGGTCGATGTCGGCGACGACCAGCACCCAGCCGTCGAGCGTGACGTCCTCCCCGGCGACGGTGGGGATGTGCCCGAGCCGGGCCAGCACCAGCCCGGCGACGGTGGTGTAGTCACCGGCCGGGCGCGACGGCAGTTCGACGCCGATGTCCGGAAGGTCGTGCACCGGGAACGTGCCGGGCAGCAGCAGCGCGCCATCGGCGTCGCGGCGCACCGAGTACCCGTCCCGGTCGGTCTCGTCGTAGATCTCGCCGACGATCTCCTCCAGGATGTCCTCCAGCGTCACGATGCCGTCGACGGCGCCGCGCTCGTCGACGACGAGCGCGATGTGCTGGCGCTCCGCCTTGAACTGGCGCAGCGCCTCCACCACCGGCAGCGAGTCGGGCAGCAGCATCGGCGGCCGGGCGATCTCGTCGACCGGGCGGTCGTCGGGCACCCCCACCAGGTCGCGCAGGTGGATCACCCCGGCCGTGTCGTCCAGGCCGCCGTGGCGCACCACCGGAGCCCGGGAGTGCCCGGTGGCGGCCAGCACCAACCGCGCCGCCTCCGCGGTGGTTCCGCTGTCGAGCGTGAAGACCTGCAACCGGGGTACGAGGACAGCCCGCAACCGCCGGTCGGCGATCTCCACCGCGCCCGCGATGATGGTGCGCTGCTCCTTGGTGAAGCCGTGGTTGCCGGCGACGATGTCGCGCAGCTCGTCCGGGCCGATCTCCTCCGGCTCGTGCTTCGGGTTGAGCCCGACCAGGCGGACGACCAGGTCGCTGGTGGCGCCGAGCGCCCAGACGGCCGGGCGGGTGAGGCTGGCGAGCAGGTCGAGCGGGCGGGCCACCAGCAGCGCCCACCGCTCGGCGGCCTGCATGGCGATCCGTTTGGGCGCCAACTCGCCGAAGACCAGGGTGACGAAGGTCAGCGCGAGGGTGACGATCACGATCGCCACCGTCTCGGCGGCACCCCCGAACATCCCGAGCAGCGGCACGAGGGGTTTGGCCAGGGAGACCGCCGCGGCGGCGGAGGCCAGGAAACCGGCGAGGGTGATGCCGATCTGGATGGTGGCCAGGAAGCGGTTCGGGTCCTTGGCGAGTCGGGCCAGCACCCGCCCGCCTCGACTGGTGCGTTCCAACCGTTGGATCTGGCTGTCCCGCAGTGACACCAGCGCCATCTCACTGCCGGCGAAGAGCGCGTTGATCACGACCAGGATTCCGACCAGGGCCAGTTGGCTCCCGTAGCTCTGCACGCCCGGTTCGCTCCCTCTGCGGTGGTGACGCCGGTTGGTACGCGCGGCGCCCGCCGGTCGGCGAGCCCGCCCGGCATAGGCGTGTCTTTGCCCCGTCCGGCGCCGGCCGAATCCTGCCCCGTCGACGCCGGGTCAGGTCGTCGGTCGGTGCGAACCGGACGCCGGTGCCGCTACCGGGGATCGGTGGCCGGGGTGGCCGGCAGGTCGAGGACGTACGAGTCGCCCTCCGGGCGGAAGCCGAGGCGGTGGTAGTAGGGGGCGACCATCCGGGGCGGGCTGACCACCCGGTGGAAGCCGCGTTCGGTGAACAGGTGACTACGCCGGTAGACGAACTCGCCCGGGGTGAGGTCCCGGAATTTCGGTGTCACGTAGTCCAGGTCGATCTGGGCTACGCCACGCGCCTCGGCGTGCGACAACACCACCCCGACCACCTCGTCGGCGGTGACCACCAGGAACGCGGAGCGCCCCGACGCGTCCGGGTCCCAGTGGAAGCCGGGGTTGAACCGGGCGATGTCGGTGGCGTGCACCCGCAGGGTGTGTGCGAGGAACTGGTCGCCGACGCCGACCTCCACCACCTGGTAGGTCTTCTCGTCGTGACGGGTGGCGAGCATCCCGCGCAGATACCAGATGTTGATCGCCGCGAGCACGAGGTTGAGGCCGACCATCGGCCAGACCTCGATCGCGGCGTTGTAGCCGATCAGCACGACACTGCCGATGAGGTTGAGCGCGCGCAACCGCAGGACGCGCGACTGCAACAGCGACCAGACCAGCACCGCGGAGCCGGCCCAGCCGACCAGATCCAACCAGTTCACTCCGCGAGACTAGTGCCCGCCCAGGTCAGGGCCGTCGGCGGCCAGCTCCAGCAGCCACTCCTCGACCTCCGCCCCCCGGCCGTTGGCGTACCCCGAGTCTTCCCCGACCACCACGAAGCCGCACTTGCGGAGCACCGCGAGGGAGGCGGCGTTGTCCTTGGCGGCGCGGGCGTGCACCGGCCGGGGCAGCTCGCGCAGCAGGGCGGCGAGGCCCGCGGTGGCGTGACCGCGGCCCCAGCGGGCCCTGTCGATCCAGTAGCTGACCTCGGTCTGCTCCCCGACCGGGAAGGCGGTGACGTAGCCGACCACCGCGCCGGCAACCTCGATCGTGCGGACCCGGTTCGCCGGATCGGCCAGCACCCGGGCCCAGTGCTGGGCGAACTCGCGGTGGTCGGCGGGGTCCTTGGGGCCGAAGGCCGCCATCCGGTTGGCCTCCGGGTCCTGCTGGTGCAGGAAGAACTCCACGAGGTCGTCCTCACGGACCGGACGCAGCCGCAGCTCTGGGGTCATCGGGCGATGGTACGCAGCCGGGCCGACCGGGACGGGGGCGCGCGGTTCGGGGTCGACACCCGGAGCCGGCGCGTCCGGCCACGTCGGGGCGGTCACCCGGTCGACAATGACCTGACCGACCCAGGGGGCACGAATGAACCGACCTGTCGTGGTGGGCGTCGACGGATCGCCGGCCAGTCTCGTCGCCGCCGAGCACGCCGCGCGGGCCGCACTGCTGCGGTCCCGGCCGCTGCTGCTGGTGCACGGCTACCTGCATCCGTTCGGCTACGGCGTGCCGCTCAACCCGTACGAACTCGGGGTGCCGGTGCCCTCCGAGCAGGCGCAGAAGATGTTGGAGCGGACGGCGGCCGACCTGACCGACAGGTGGCCCGGCCTCGTCGCCGAGGTACGTCAGATTGCCGGCGGCCCGGGCGCCACCCTGGTGGAGGAGTCCCGCCGGGCGGAGTTGGTCGTGGTGGGCAGTCGCGGGTTGGGCGGCTTCGCCGGGCTGCTGCTCGGTTCGGTCGGCGCCCAGGTGGCCGCGCACGCGCGGTGCCCGGTGCTGGTCATCCGCCCGGACGAGCAACCGATCCCGGTGGACGCCCCGGTGTTGGTCGGCGTCGACGGGTCCGAGTCGTCCCGGCTCGCTGTGGGCTACGGGGCCGACGAGGCGGCGCTGCGGGACGTGCCGCTGGTGCTGACCCACGTGGGCCCGTCGGACGCAGGTCGACCGGTGCCGGAGGAGATCGAGGAGTCGCAGGCCGCGTACCAGGCCGAGGCGGTGCGGCTGTTGGCCGACGCCTCCATGGCGGCCCGCTCGGCCTACCCGGACCTGGTGGTGCGGGAGCATCCGGTCCGGGCGGCCGGCGCGGCCCAGGGGCTCATCGAGGCCAGCGGCACGGCGTCGCTGCTGGTCGTGGGCACCCGGGGCCGGGCCGGATTCGCCGGTCTGCTGCTCGGGTCGGTCAGTCAGGCGGCGATCCAGCACGCGCACTGCCCGGTGCTGGTCGCCCACCCGTACCCGGTCAACTGACCGGCGCGTCGTCTCCTCGGCCGAGCATCTGCAGGAAGTCGGTGGTGAGGGCGAACGGGTCGGCGGGGCCGCCGGTCGGCGGCCGACGCTCGATCTGGTCGGCCAACTCGGCGGCGGCGCGCCGGATCCGACCGCGCAACGCGCCGTCGGCGGTGCCGTCGGACCAGTCCTCCGGGGCGGCGAAGACCGCCGTCGGGACCACCACCGACCGCAGGTACGCGAACATCGGGCGGACCGCGTGCTCCAGCGCCAGCGAGTGCCGGGCGGTGCCGCCGGTGGCCCCGATCAGCACCGGCCGGTCGACCAGCGACTCCTTGTCCAACACGTCGAAGAAGGACTTGAAGAGCCCGTTGTAGGAGGCGCTGAAGATCGGGGTGACGGCGATCAGGCCGTCCGCGCCGGTCACCGTGTCGACGACCTCGCGCAGCGCCGCCGGCGCGAACCCGGTGAGCATGTTGTTGACCACGTCGTGGGCGTACTCCCGCAGGTCGACGACGTGCAGCCGCACCTCGGAGTCGCGCCTGACCAGCTCGTCGCGGGTGGCCGCGGCGAGCTGGTCGGCGAGCAGCCGGGTCGACGAGGGCTGGCTCAGCCCCGCCGAGACCACGGCCAGGCTGCGCTGGGTCATCGGGTGGCCCCCTCCGGCGCCTTGCCCGTCACGTCGTCGACGGCGTGCACGGTGCTGTCCTTGGCGCCGCCGGCGGCGGCGACCAGCGAGGCGTGGGTGGGCGCCTCCGGCACGTGCGCCGGGCGCAGCGCGGCGAACTCCTTGCGCAGCACCGGCACGACCTCCTCGCCGAGCAGGTCGAGCTGCTCGAGCACCGTCTTCAGGGGCAGGCCCGCGTGGTCCATCAGGAACAGCTGCCGCTGGTAGTCGCCGACGTACTCCCGGAAGCCGAGGGTGCGGTCGATGACCTGCTGCGGGCTGCCCACGGTCAGCGGGGTCTCCCGGGTGAACTCCTCCAGCGACGGCCCGTGCCCGTAGACCGGGGCGTTGTCGAAGTACGGACGGAACTCCCGGACCGCGTCCTGCGAGTTGCGGCGCATGAACACCTGCCCGCCGAGGCCGACGATGGCCTGGTCGGCGCTGCCGTGGCCGTAGTGCGCGTACCGCTGGCGGTAGAGCGCGATCATCCGCTGGGTGTGCTCCTTGGGCCAGAAGATGTGGTTGGCGAAGAAGCCGTCGCCGTAGTACGCGGCCTGCTCGGCGATCTCCGGGCTGCGGATCGAGCCGTGCCAGACGAACGGGGGCACGCCGTCGAGCGGGCGCGGCGTCGAGGTGAACGACTGCAACGGGGTGCGGTACTTGCCCTTCCAGTCGACCACGTCCTCGCGCCACAGTCGGTGCAGCAGGTCGTAGTTCTCGATGGCCAGCGGGATGCCGGCGCGGATGTCCTTGCCGAACCACGGATACACCGGGCCGGTGTTGCCACGACCCATCATGAGGTCCACCCGGCCGTCGGAGAGGTGCTGGAGCATCGCGTAGTCCTCGGCGATCTTCACCGGGTCGTTGGTGGTGATCAGCGTGGTGGCGGTGGACAGCAGCAGCCGCTCGGTGCGCGCGGCGATGTGGCCGAGCATGGTCGTCGGCGACGACGGCACGAACGGCGGGTTGTGGTGCTCGCCGGTGGCGAAGACGTCCAGGCCGACCTCCTCGGCCTTCAACGCGATCGCGACCATCGCCTTGATCCGCTCATGCTCGGTCGGCTCCCGACCGGTGGTCGGATCGACCGTGACGTCACCGACGGTGAAGACTCCGAACTGCATGACCAGCTCCTCGCGTGTCAACCGGGTGCCGTCGTGGTACCCGGACGCAGCCCACAACTTATTTGACGAGTCAACTATTCCGTCGTCGGTACGCCCCGCAGTGGCGCCGGTCACCTCCCGGCCTGTCGCTCAGCCGCCCGCCACCGATGGCAACACCTGCACCTCGGCACCGTCGCCGACCGGCATCGCCAGACCGCCGGAGTGCCGGCAGTCCTCCCCGTCGACGAAGACGTTGACGTAGCGGCGCAGCTCGCCGCGCTCGTCGCGGAGCCGCCGGGACAGCCGGGGATGCTGGGCGGCCAGCTCGTCGAGGACCGCGCGTAGCGTCCCCGCGGCGTCGACGCTCAGCCGACTCGCCCCACCGGCCTCGCCGCGCAGCGGACCGGGCAGCAACACGGTGACCATGCTCAGACCACCGCGGCCCGAACGCAGAGCACGTCGGGCAGGTGCGCCGCCACCACTGACCACGAGTCGCCCTCGTCCCGGCTGGCGAACACCGAACCGGAGCGGGTGCCGAAGTAGACCCCGCCGGGGGTCGCGTCGTCGGCGCACATCGCGTCACGCAGCACCGCTGGGTAGAACGGGCCCTCGGGCAGCCCCACCGACAGCGGCTCCCACTTGCCGCCGCCGTCGGCGGACCGGAACACCCGGCAGCGGTGGTCGGTCGGGAACCGCTCGCCGTCGGCCACCAGCGGGAAGGTCCACACCGTGCCGCCCCGCGCCGGGTGGGCCACCATCGGGAAGCCGAAGTCGCTGGGTAGCCCGTCGGCGATCGACGACCAGGTGCGGCCGTCGTCGTCGGAGCGGTAGACGCCGTGGTGGTTCTGCGCGTACAGCCGCTCGGGGTTGCCGGCGTCGCGGGCGACCTTGTGCACGCACTGGCCGAACTCGGGCCACTCGTCCGGCATGAAGTAGGCGCGGATGCCGGTGTTACCCGGTGCCCAGCTCGCCCCGGAGTCCTCCGAGCGGTAGACCCCGCCGGTGGACATGGCGACCAGCAGCCGAGCCGGATCGCGCGGGTGGGGCAGCACGGTGTGCACGGCCTGACCGCCGAACCCGGCCTCCCACTGCGGGCGGTGCGGATGGTCCCAGAGCGCCCGGACCAGCTCGAAGCTGCGGCCACCGTCGGTGGATTTGAACAGCGCCGACGGCTCGGTGCCGGCCCAGATCACGTCCGGCTCCTCCGGGCCGGCCGGCATCAACTGCCAGACCCGCCCGAGGGACACGCCGGTGTCGGCCGGGAACGCGACCGGTGCCTGGTCGGGCTCGTCCCAGGAGGCACCGAGGTCGTCGCTGGTGGCGACGCTCGGCCCGAAGTGTGAGCTGGTCATGCCGGCGAGCAGCCGCGGGGTGGGTCGACGGGTGTCGATCGCGACCGCGTAGACGCCGGTCATCGGGAAGTGCGGACCGGTGATCTCCCAGCTGCGCCGGTCGTCGGCGCTGGTGGCGAGAAACAAACCCTTGGCGGTGCCGATCGCGAGCAGCGTTGTCATGGAACCCTCCATACCGTCGGTGAGCAGGTGCGGTGATTATGGCCACACCCTCCGACAGGTTCCGCGAGGCACACGCCCGCAAAGGCGCTACCGACCCCGCTCAGTGCTGGATGAGGCCGCCGACCGGGACCGGGGCGACATGGCCCGTCGGCGGGCAGGTCCGCGCCAGGGTGAGGCCGACATCGACCACCGCCGACCGGCGCAGTCGGGTCACGTCCGGCAACGGGGTCCAGACCGACTCGGCGGTCTCGCCGTTCGCCTCGGAGCGGAGCACCCCGCCGACGACGCGGACGCCGTAGAAGATGCCGACGTTCTGGTGCTCGACGCCGAACCGCGCCTCGGCGGCGGGGATCACCCTCGAGTCCACGCCCAACAGCCGCTCGACCAACGCCTGGTAGCCGGTCTCCTCGGCGACCTCCCGGATCACCGCGTCGAACGGGTCCTCCGCGTGCTCGACCTCGCCACCGGGCAGGGTCCAGTGCGTCTCGCCGGTCGGTGTCACGTAGTGAACGAGAAGGACCCGCTCACCCTTGATACACACGGCGTACGCCGCCAGCCGGAAACTCACCCCACACCTCCGGGCGGACCTTATCCCAGTGCCATATTTCGACAGTGTCCGATCTTGACTCGACCAAACTATCGATTGGGCACTGGCGCGGTCCGGCGGCGCGGCGTGTGCCGTCGATAGGTGCTCACGGTGGCGTCGCCGGTGATCCAGAAGCGCCAGGGCACCTCGTGCGCGGCGGCCACCCCGACCCTGGGGCCGGCGGAGATGGCTGTTCTCGGGACCGGCCGGGTCGGCGGGGTCAGCAGCAGCGGCCCGGTCCCGTCGAGCACGGACGTCCCGTTGGCGGACGCGGTGACGCCGAGCGCGACCACCAGTCTCGCGGGCCCCCGAGCGAGGTCACGGTCGGGCACCGTCCCGCCCCGGCGTTCGCGGGCGGTGTCCACGCCGTCGACGACCTCGCCGGCGCGCAGCAGGACGGCGGAAGCCTCTCCCTCGGCGCCGCACACGATGTTCAGACACCAGTGCACGCCGAACACGAAGTAGGTGTAGGCGTGCCCGGCCGGGCCGAACATCACCCGGGTGCGGGGCGTCGGACCCCGGTGGGCGTGCGAGGCCGGATCCTCCCCGGTGCCCGCGTACGCCTCGACCTCGGTCAGCCTGATCCGGACGCCGTTGGCCGCGATCTCCCAACCCAGCAGGGTCTGCGCCGTCTTGGGCACCTGGTCGGCGGGGGCGTGCAGCCATGAGTAGTCCACCGGTACAGGAAACGTCGGGGAAGCGGAAACGACAACTCGACACTGTCGATTTTCAACGACTTGTTGACAACAGGGAGTTGAGGGTGTGTGCTCGGGGTATGACGACGGACGATCCGTTCACCGCTCCACATCCGGCCCGCGCCCGCGCCCACCGCACCCACGAGGCGCTGCAACGCATCAGCGAGCGGCACGCCGGCACCGACAGCCAGCGGGGGCGCTGGGCCCACCCGTACGTGCTGGACCCGTGGGAGGCGGTGGCCCTGGTCACCGCGCTAGCCGCCGGCGGAGCCGAGCGCGAGCCCACCGAGGAACCGGTCGACGCCGGCGACCTCACCGCCGCGCTGACCCTGCTGCCACACGTCCGCGCCGAGCTGGACGCCCTCGAGGCCGGGCTGTTGACGCTGGCCCGCGACCGGGGGCTGACCTGGCAGGCGATCGCGTACGGGCTGGGCCTGGGCAGCGCGCAGGCCGCCCGGCAGCGCTACGAGCGGGTCGCCGCCCGCTCGTCCGAGCAGACCGCCTGATCGGCGCCGGGCCGCCCGGATCGGCACGGCGCACGTGCGACGGCGGTCGGGCGGGCACACTGTGCGCACGACGAGGAGGCACCCATGGAGCGCGCGGAGATGTTGGCGTACTGCCTGGCCAAGCCGGGAGCGTGGCTGGACCGGCCGTGGGAGGGCGACGAGGTGGTCAAGGTGGGCAGCCGGATCTTCGCGTTCCTCGGCAGCGGCGGGGGCCGGCCGACGGTCGGCATCAAGTGCGGGCCGACCCGCGAGGTGGCCGACGAGTGGCTGCACCGGCACCCCGACGACGCCAGCGTGATGGCCTACATCGGCCGGTCCGGGTGGAACACGCTGCACCTGGACGGCGGGATCGACGACGAGGAGCTGACCGAGGCGGTCGACGCGTCGTACGACATGGTGGTGGCGAAGCTCCCGAAGCGGGAGCGCCCGACGGCCTGAACCGGCCGGCGCGCCGGCGGCGAGCGCCGACGCGCCGGCACGGTCAGCGCGGAACGACAGGTTCGGCGGCCCACTCCCGCCAGCTGACCGAGCCGGTCCGCCGCGGCGGCGAGCTGGTCGGCGACCGGGCCGGGGCCGGTGGAACCGGGGGTGGTCCGGGCCGCGAGAGCCGAACGGACCGAGAGCACGTCGCGCACCGACGGGTCGAGGTACTCGCTCACCGCGGCCAGGTCCTCGTCGGAGACCTCCTCCAGCTCACATTCCCGGCCGCGCAGAGCGCCACCAGCCGGCCGGTGATCTCGTGCGCGTCCCGGAACGGCACGTTGCGCCGGACCAGCCAGTCGGCGACCTCGGTGGCGAGGGAGAAGCCGACCGGGGCGGCGGCGACGAGCCGGTCGACCCGGACCGTCATCGTGGAGATCATCCCGGCCAGGGCCGGGAGCAGCAGCTCCAGGGTGTCGACCGCGTCGAAGGCCGGCTCCTTGTCCTCCTGCATGTCCCGGTCATAGGTCATCGGCAGACCCTTGAGCATGGTGAGCACGGTCATCAGCCCGCCGACCAACCGGCCGGACTTGCCCCGGGCCAACTCGGCGATGTCCGCGTTCTTCTTCTGCGGCATGATCGACGAGCCGGTGGCGAACGAGTCGTCCAGCTCCACCCAGCCGAACTCGTGCGAGGTCCAGAGCACCACCTCCTCACCGAGCCGGGACAGGTGCACCCCGATCATGGCGGTGGCGAAGAGGAACTCCGCGACGAAATCCCGGTCGGCGACGGCGTCCATCGAGTTGGCGAACGACGTCCGGAAGCCCAGTTCCTTGGCCACGGCCACCGGGTCCAGCGGGAGCCCGGACCCGGCGAGGGCGCCCGCGCCGAGCGGGCTGACCGCCGCCCGGTGGTCCCAGTCGCGCAGCCGCTCCAGGTCGCGCAGCAACGGCTGCACGTGGGCGAGCAGCCAGTGCCCGAAGGTGACCGGCTGGGCGTGCTGGAGGTGGGTCATGCCGGGCGCGGCGGTGTCGACGTGCCGCTCGGCCTGCTCGACCAGCGCGTCCGCCAGCTCGACCAGGCGACTGGCCACGCCCCGGGCGTGGTCGCGCAGGTAGAGCCGCAGGTCGGTGGCGACCTGGTCGTTGCGGGACCGACCGGCGCGCAACTTGCCGCCGAGGCTGCCGAGCCGCTCCAACAGCCCGCGCTCCAGCGCGGTGTGCACGTCCTCGTCGTCGACGGTCGGGCGGAACGCTCCGGAGGCGCAGGCGGCCTCCAGGTCGTCCAGGGCGGCCAGGATCCGGCCCAACTCCTCCGGGTCGAGCAGGCCGGCGCCGGCCAGCACCCGGGCGTGCGCCCGGGAACCGGCGATGTCGTACGGGGCCAGGCGCCAGTCGAACTGCACGCTCACCGACAGTCGGGCGAGCGCCTCGGCGGGGCCGCCGGCGAACCGGCCACCCCAGAGGCTCGTCCGGTTGGTGGCGGCGCTGTTCTCGGTCAGGCTCTTGTCGTCCACGCCGCCCATTGTGGCGGTCACCGTCGGGCACCGCCCAGCCGGGCGGCGGCCGACGCGGTGGCGACGGACGCGGGGTCGACCTGCTCGGTCATGGTGTGCTGTTCCCTTCCACGGTGTCCACCCGGCGAGCCCAGCCGGCGAGCTTGTTGCCGAGCGCGGTCCCCCCGGCGGGGTCGCGGGCCACGACCAGGATGGTGTCGTCCCCGGCGATGGTGCCGACGATCTCGGGCAGGCCCGCCCGGTCCAACGCGCTGGCCAGGTACTGGGCCGCGCCCGGCGGCGTCCGCAGCACGGCGATGTTGCCGCTGGAGTCGACCCCGTTGAGCAGCTCGTGCAGCAGCCGCACCAGTCGGGCCGGCGCGGCCTCGGCGTCGCGCAACGGCCGCTGGCCGTCCTCGGGGATCACGTAGACCGCCGGACCGTCGCCGCCGCGCACCTTGACCGCGCCCAACTCCTCCAGATCCCGCGAGAGGGTGGCCTGGGTGACGCCGACGCCGTCGGCGGCGAGCAGGTCGGCCAGCTCGGTCTGCGACCGGATCGCCGTGCCACGGATCAGCTCCAAGATCCGGGCGTGCCGGGCCGCGCGGGTCAGCGGCGCGCTCACCGTCGCTCCCCGGCCGCCGTGTCCAGCAGGAAGGCCAGCAGCGCCTTCTGCGCGTGCAACCGGTTCTCCGCCTGGTCGAAGACCGCGCTCTGCGGGCCGTCGAGCACCTCGTCGGTGATCTCCTCGCCCCGGTGCGCCGGCAGGCAGTGCAGCACTATCGCGTCCGGCGCGGCCTGGCCGAGCAGCTCCTTGTTGACCTGGTACGGCAGGAACGGGGTGACCCGGTCCAACCCGTCGGACTCCTGACCCATCGACGTCCAGGTGTCGGTCGCGATCACGTCGGCGTCGCGGACCGCCTGAGCCGGGTCGATCAGCACCCGCACCGACCCGCCGGTGTCGGCGGCGATCCGGGCCGCGCGGTCCAGCACGGCCTCGTCCGGCGCGAACCCGACCGGGCCGGCGACCCGGACGTGCATGCCGGCCACCGCCCCGGCCAGCAGGTACGAATGCGCCATGTTGTTCGCGCCGTCCCCCACGTACGCCAGGGTGCGGCCGGCGGTCCCGCCACACCGTTCCCGGACGGTCAGCAGGTCGGCCAGCAGTTGGCACGGGTGGAAGCCGTCGGTGAGCGCGTTGACCACCGGCACTGTGGCACCCGACGCCACCTCGGCGATCCGGTCGTCACCGTGGGTGCGCAGCACGATCGCCGCGACGTAGCGGGACAGCACCCGCCCCGCGTCGGCCAGCGACTCACCGCGGCCGAAGTGGGTGACCTGGGTGTCCACGACCAGGGGGTGCCCGCCCAACTCGGCGATCCCCGCGTCGAAGGAGATCCGGGTCCGCAGGCTCTGCTTGTCGAAGAGCACCGCCACCGAGCGGGGGCCGGCGAGCGGCCGGTGGCCGAACCGGTCGGCCTTCATCCGCGCCGCCAGGTCGAGGATCGTCGACTGCTCGGCGGGGGTGAGGTCGTCGTCGCGCAGGAAGTGCCGGGTCATCGAGTCGTCCCCATCGAGGTGGTCTGGGTGGCGGGTTCGGTCGCCGTGCCGGCCGCCGCCGGCGCGGTCGCGTCGAGCGCGGCGGGCAACGCCGCGAGGAAGGCGTCCACCTGGGCGGCGGTGAGGATCAGCGGCGGGGCCAGTCGGAGCACACCCGGCTGCACCGGGTTGACCAGGAAGCCGGCCTCCCGCAGGGCCTCGGCCAGCACCGGCGCCACCGGGGCGGTGAGCGCCACGCCGAGCAGCAGCCCGGCACCGCGTACCCCGGCGATCAGCGGGTGGCCCAGCGCCTCGATGCCGCGACGCAACCGTTCCCCGACCCGCTTGACGTTGTCGAGCAGGCCCTCGTTGGCGATGGTCGCCACCACGGCGAGCGCCGCCGCGCAGCTGACCGGGTTGCCGCCGAAGGTGGTGCCGTGTGAGCCGGGGGTGAGCAGCTCCGCCGCGGCGCCGAAGGCCACCGTGGCACCGATGGGCAGCCCGCCGCCCAGCCCCTTGGCCAGGGTGACCACGTCCGGTTCCACGCCCTCGGCCTGGTGGGCGAACCAGTGCCCGGTGCGTCCGATGCCGGTCTGCACCTCGTCGAGGACCAGCAGCGCGCCGTGCCGGGCGGTGATCCGCCGGGCCGCGGTGAGGTAACCGGCCGGCGGCACGAGCACACCGTTCTCACCCTGGATGGGCTCCAGGATCACCATGGCGGTGGCGTCGGAGACGGCCGCGTCGAGGGCCGCGACGTCGCCGTAGTCGACGTGGGTCACCTCGCCGGGCAGCGGCCGGAACGGGTCGGCCTTGGCCGGCTGGCCGGTCAGGGCGAGGGCGCCCATGGTGCGGCCGTGGAAGCCGCCATGGGTGGCCACCACGTGCCGGCGGCCGGTGAGCCGGGACAGTTTGAACGCCGCCTCGTTCGCCTCCGCGCCCGAGTTGGCGAAGAAGACCCGGCCGGGGCGGCCGGCGAGCGCCAACAGCAGCTCGGCCAGCGCGACCGGCGGCTCGGCGACGTAGAGGTTGGAGACGTGCCCGAGGGTCGCGACCTGCTTCGACACCGCCGCCACCACGGCCGGATGGGCGTGCCCGAGGGCGTTCACCGCGATGCCGCCGACCAGGTCGAGGTATTCCCGGCCGGCCTCGTCGACCACGACGGCCCCGGCGCCGGCGACCAACGCCAGCGGCGGCGTGCCGTAGTTGTCCATCATGGACTGACCCCAACGCTGCGCCAACGTGCTCACGACCCGACCATCCCGTCTCCCGGCACCACCATCGTTCCGAACCCTTCCGAGGTGAACACCTCGAGCAACGTGGAGTGCGCCACCCGACCGTCGACGACGTGCGCGGCCGGCACTCCCTGACGCACCGCCCGCAGGCAGGCCTCCATCTTGGGCACCATCCCCGACTCGAGGCTGGGCAGCAGCTTGGCCAGGTCGTCCGCGGTGATCTCGGAGACCAGGCTGGTGGTGTCCGGCCAGTCGGCGTACAGGCCGGCCACGTCGGTGAGCACGACCAGCTTCCGGGCCCGCAACGCGATGGCCAGCGCCGCGGCGGCGGTGTCCGCGTTGAGGTTGTGCAGCACCCCCTCCGCGTCCGGAGCCACCGTGGAGATCACCGGAATCCGGCCGGCCTCGATCAGGTCGGTCACCGCGGACACGTCGACCGACTCGACGTCCCCGACCTGGCCGACGTCGACCGGCAGCCCGTCCACGTACGCCGGGCGGCGCACCGCGGTGAAGAGCCGGGCGTCCTCGCCGGAGAGACCGACGGCGTACGGACCGTGCGAGTTGATCAACCCGACCAACTCCCGGCCCACCTGCCCGACCAGCACCATCCGGACCACGTCCATCGCCTCGGCGGTGGTCACCCGCAGACCACCCCGGAACTCGCTGGCGATGCCGAGCCGACCCAGCATGGCGGAGATCTGCGGGCCGCCGCCGTGCACCACCACGGGCTTGAGGCCGGCATAACGCAGGAAAACCATGTCGGCCGCGAAGGCCCGCTGCAACTCCGCGTCGGTCATCGCGTTGCCGCCGTACTTGACCACCACGGTGGAGCCGGAGAAGCGCGCCAACCAGGGCAACGCCTCGATCAGCGTCTCCGCCTTGGCCTGGGCGCGGGCCAGGTCGCTGCTGAGGCTCATGTGGAGTACGCCGAGTTCTCGTGCACGTACGCGTGGGACAGGTCGTTGGTCCAGATCGTCGCGGCCGCCGCGCCCGCGTGCAGGTCGATCCGGATCGTCACGTCCCGCCCGGTCAGGTCCACCTTCGAACGGTCCTCGGCGGCGGCCCCGCCCCGGCACACCCACACCCCGTTGACCGCCACGTCCACCTCGTCCGGCTCGAACGCGGCGGCGGTCGTGCCGACGGCGGCGAGGATCCGCCCCCAGTTGGGGTCGTTGCCGAACAGCGCCGTCTTCACCAGGTTGTTGCGGGCCACCGTGCGACCCACCTCGACCGCCTCGTCCTCGGTGGCGCGCCGACCACGTCGATGGCGATCTGCTTGGTGGCGCCCTCGGCGTCGGCCACCAACTGCTGGGCCAGGTCGTGACAGGCGGCGGTGACCGCGGCGGCCAGCTCGGCCGGCGTCGGCTCGATCCCACTCGCGCCGCTGGCCAGCAGCAACACGGTGTCGTTGGTGGACATGCAACCGTCGGAGTCGACCCGGTCGAAGCTGACCCTGGTGGCCGCCCGCAACGCCTCGTCCAACATCGCCGGCCCGGCCACCGCGTCGGTGGTGAGCACGCAGAGCATGGTGGCCATGCCCGGCGCGAGCATCCCGGCGCCCTTGGCCATGCCACCGACCGACCAGCCGCTGCCCCGCGCCACAGTCGTCTTCGGCCGGGTGTCCGTTGTCATGATCGCCTCGGCGGCGGCCGGGCCGCCGTCCCGGGACAGCCCCCGGATCGCCGAGCGGACCCCGCGCAGCAGCTTCGGCATTGGCAGCCGCTCACCGATCAGACCTGTCGAGCAGACCGCTACCTCACCGGCGCCGAGAAGCAGCCGTGGGCTGACCGAGGTCAGCGCGGCGGCGGTGTGCTCGGCGGTGGCGTGCGTGTCCTGGAAGCCGGCCGGGCCGGTGCAGGCGTTCGCCCCACCGGAGTTGAGCACCACCGCACGGACCACACCGCCCTGCACCACCTGCTGCGTCCAGAGCACCGGCGCGGCCTTGACCCGGTTGGTGGTGAAGACACCGGCCACGCCGGCATCGGGACCGTCGTTGACCACCAGGGCGACGTCCGCGCCACCGCTGGCCTTGAGACCGGCGGCCACGCCGGCCGCCCGGAATCCCCGGGGGGTGGTGACACTCACGGGGCAACCCCCCACATCGACAGGCCCGTCGTCTCCGGCAGGCCGAGCATCAGGTTGGCGTTCTGGACGGCCTGACCGGCGGCGCCCTTGCCCAGGTTGTCCAACGCGCTGAGCACGATCAGACGACCGGAGTCGACGTCGACGGTGGCCTGGAGGTGACACGAGTTGGAGCCCAGCGTCGCGGCGGTGTGCGGCCATCGGCCCTCCGCCAGCACATGCACGAACGGCGCGTCCGCGTACGCCCGCGCCAGCACCTGCTGCGGGTCGACGCCGCGCACCGGCGTCGCGGTGACAGTGGCCAGGATGCCGCGCGGCATCGGCGCCAGGACCGGGGTGAACGACAGGCCGGTCGCGCCGGTGGCCTGCTTGATCTCCGGTACGTGCTGGTGGGTGCCGACCCGGTACGGCGACAGGTCACCCATCACCTCGCTGGCCAGCAGGTGCGGCTTGGCCGCCCGTCCCGCGCCGGAGGTGCCGGAGGCGGCGACCACCACCACGTCGGCGGGGCTGGCCGCGCCCTCGGCGATCAGCGGCGCGAGCGCCAGGGTGATCGCGGCGGCGTAGCAGCCGGTGTTGGCCACCCGGGTCGAGCCCGCGATCAGCTCACGCTGGCCGGGCAGCTCGGGCAGGCCGTAGGTCCACTGCCCGGCGTGCGTGCCACCGTAGTACTGCGCCCAGGCGTACGGGTCGTCAGCCGGTGGTCCGCGCCGAGGTCGACGATCCGCACCTCGGCCGGGAGCTGAGCCGCGAGGGCCGCCGACTGGCCGTGCGGCAGGGCGAGGAAGACCAGGTCCGCGTCGGCCAGGCTGCTCGGATCGGTCTCGCGAGCACCAGGTCGAGCCCGGTCAGCTGCGGGTGCACCACGTCGACGCGGTGCCCGGCCCGGCTGTGCGCGGTGGCGGCGACCAGGTCGAACTCCGGGTGCCCGGCGACTAGGCGCAGCAGCTCACCTCCGGCGTAGCCGCTCGCACCGGCGACCGCGACTCGGATCCCCATACTCACCTCCGCATGACTATGCAACGAAGGCTAGCAGCAAGAGCCGCCGACTGCAATTTTATGTGGAGCACTGCATGAATGTGCGCCCACCGTCGACTTGGGGGTATCGGTCGAAGAAGTACGGCAACCAGCGCTGACAGAACGCGCCGAACGGCCGGACGGCCGGGCAGACCCGCCTGCTCAGCCCGGACAGGGAGACCGTGTCCCGGCTGTCGGTCCGGTGGAAGAGGCCGATCGTGACGCTGAAGACGCCACGTCGCACCGCCGCGAGGACACCGTCGGCCAAAATGCCCCCGTCCAGCGCGTCGACGGTGGCCGCCCGCCTGATCAACTCACCAGCCACGGCCGGCAGCACGTTGTGGCCGATGACCGTGATCAGTTTCGGGTTCGGCGCGAGGTCGATGCCGGACGACGAGTAGCCCGACCGGTTGACGAAGGCCTCGCTGAACGGCAGGAGGATCTTCGCCGTGCCCCAGGCATCGGCCAGCTCCGACGCCGATCGCGACACCTCGGAGACCAGGTACAGCTGGGTGGCGAGGATGGCGTACCGGACTCGCGGACTCCCGGCCAGCACCTGGGCGATCCGGAATTCCTCGGCGCTGAAGCAGAGTCGGGCCAGCAGGTACACGCGAGCCAACTCGCGCGCCTCGGTGGTCGTCAGCAGGGCGCTCTCCCCCGACGGCGGCGCGTCCGGGCCACCCCGGCACGCCTGGCCGAGATCCGGCCAGCGCATCGACAACTCGCTCATGACGGTCCGGCACGCCTCGGCATGGGATCGGCCCCGCCGAAGCGCGAGCCGATCGATGCGGCGGAGCAGGTGCGCGGCCGGCGAGCCCGGGGTGATCTCCGCGCGCAGGCGGGCCAGCGCGGCCGACAGGCTCCGGCCCGCCGTCAGCCGGAAGTAGCCGTCGAGGGTGTCCAGGTCCGCCGCGCCGAAGTGCACCGCCACCGGCTTCGCGGTCTCGACCCGTTGCCAGTAGTACGCGCTCAGCGCTGCGGGATCCGCCAGGAGCGCGCCGAGTTCACCCGACTCCGGCGAGGGTTCCCCCGGCGGCAGCACCCGCCGCACCAGTGCGCGCACGAAGTAGTCGTTGCGCGCGGTCACCTCGGCGGAGGCGGCCTGGAACCAGACCTCGGACGCGAGCTTGGTGGTCTGTCGCTCCTCGTTCACCGACTCGAGATAGGTGTCGAGCTTGGCCGCTCCGGGTGGGCCGCGCGGCGCTCGTCCGGCGCGGGCACCGCCAGCCGGGCGTACATCGCGAACAGTCTGGTGGTGATCTCGCGGCCCTGCTCGCCCAGGTCGAAGAGGTCATCGGCCAACGCCGCGCCGAGGGCGGCGAAGACACAACCGGTGACCAGTGACCCCTCGTCCGGGATGTCGGTGGCCACCCGGCACAGGTCGACGATGAAGCGCCGCAGGGACCGCGCGGCCACGGCCGCCTCGGTCGATCCCCAGACCGGGCCGACGGGCCGGGACGCGACCGCCGCCGACGTGAGCCGGTCCAGCGCGACCAGCCCGGAGTGCAGTTCCCCGGCGAGTTCGCCGACCGGCCGGGGCGGTGGCGCGGCGGCCGCTCGGAGGACGGCTTCCAGGTCGTACCGCGCAACGGTGTCCCGGATGTGCTCCGCCGTCATCTCCCGGATCACGATCCGGGCCCGCTTACGCACCTCCTCCCGCAGGTCGACGTAGAGCGGCATGTTCAGGGCGCCCTGCAGGTCGTACTGCATCCGCAGCACGAGTCGGCGCAGGACGGACGCGTCGTCGACGGCCGCGGCGAGGGTGGCGCGACGAAGCCGGTCGAGCGACACGCCCGCGCTCTGCCGCTCGTACCAGGCGCGAAGCCTCTCGTCGCGAAGGAGATGGCGGTCGGGGTCGACCACGAGGCCGGGCCGGGACGCGGCCGCCCTGAGCGCCGCGAGGAGCCGGGGCAGCTCGCCGGCGAGCAACTCCAGGAAGGGTCGCCCGTCCCCGCCGCCCAGCAGGAACCGGTCGAGAGCCGACCCGGGGACGTCGCCGACGCCGAGGAAGCCGGTGCCCTCGTCGGTCCGGTGGAACGCCGCCATGATCGCGCTGCGGGGCCCACCCGCGGCCGTGCGGTAGCGGTGGTGGACCAACCGGCTCGCGGCGAAGATCGTGTGGCACGGCGCCGCCAGGTCCTGGAGGTGGACGACTCGCGGGCGGCCGTCGTCGAAGAAGCGGGCCTGGGCGGCGAGCGCCTCGTCCACCCGGTCCCGGGTGGGAAAGATGCAGCTGTCCTCGTCGCTCCACACGTTGCCGTCGTCGTCCAGGTAGCACTGCCGCAGGAGCCGGTTGGTGCGGGGCAGGTAGGTGAGTCCCTGGCCGGAAGGCCCTCGGCCGCTGCCCATCGTCCAGGTGACGATCACCTTGAACTCGTCCATGAAGGGGCTGTTGTCGACGTGCAGGGTGTTGTCCCGCGCCACGACGTCGACCGGCTGGGTGTCCTTGGCCCGCAGGTCGATGATCTTCACCGGCCCGCCGAGAGCGTGCGCGACGAGCGCGACCAGCAACGGATGGGCGAAGGCCTCCCGGAACCCGGGGATGTCGATCAGGGAGCCCGCGTCCGCGACGTTCAGGTAGCTGTGCAGCGAACCACGACTGCCCCTGGTGTCGATCGCCCGGTCGTACGCCCGCCGCGCGGGATCGAACCGCTCGGACGGGACGAGCCCGGCGAAGCTGAGCGCACCCTCGGCCGCGAGGTCAGCGCTCAGGGACGCGAAGCTGCTCCGCAGGAGCGTGCCGTCCGCCTCGTCACGGCACGCACGGGCGATCAGCGCGGCCAGCTCGTGGCGGAACCTGGTGGCGTCCCGTTCCCGGCGGAGTTGCCGGTACGACGAGGGGCTGGCCACCTCGTGCGCCGGGACGAGCGGAGCATACCGAGGACTCATGGCGCCGGGGTCCCGACCACGAGCGTCGACTGGGTCAGATCCGGATAGTGCTCGAGGCGGGCCAGCGCCCGCCGGACCTCCGCCACGGCGCTCGCGTTCCCGTTCCGACCGTACGCGTCGTCGAGCTGGCCGAGGATCGTCCGGACGGAACGAAAGTTCCCGAGGGTCTCCTCGATCCGCCAGGCGCGCTCCAACCAGGTGCAGCCCGCGTCGAGGTCACCGGATGCCAGGGCGGTCGCGCCGAGGAGGCGCAGGGCCAGCGCCCGACCGAAGTCGCTGCCCCGCTCCTCGCACATGGCGAGGCTACGCAGGCCGAGCGCGCTGGCCCACGAATGGTGGCCCGCCGCGTTCAGGGCGCGGGCCGCGTCGTACAGGCCACGGGCCTCGCGGACGACGTTGTCGCTGCCGCGTGACTCCCGGGCCGCCCGCAGCCCCCAGCGCAGCGCGTCCCGGTGGTCGCCCGAGCGGAGGGCGAGTTCCGCCATGGCGTGCTGCGCCGATGCCCGGCCGGAGTCGTCGCCCGCCGCCTCGTCCAGCGCCATGGAGGCAAGAAGCTGCTCCTTCGCCGACTCGAGCTGACCGACATCCGCCAGAGCCCGCCCCAGGGCGCGTCGGGACAGCGCCTCCATCGCCGGGTCACCGGCGACGGCCGCCGCGACGGCCTCCCGCTGGATGGTGAGCGTCCTCGTGATGTCCTGGCGCCAGTAGAGGAACGTGTTGACGGCGCGCGCGAAGCGGGTGATGAAGGCGACGTCGTCGCCCGCCCAGGCGTCCCGGATGAGGTGGGTCATCGCCGGGGTGATCGACTCGAACCAGGAGAGGGCCTCGGCCACGGTCAAGCTGGCGGACCCGATGACCGCCAGCAGTTCCCGGTCCACCGCCAGCGAGCTTCGGTGGGGATCGATGGCACGGTCGGCGGCGTAGCTCATCGCCAGGTAGACGGTCCGGATGCGGCGCGCGGTCCGCTCCCGTTCGGCGTGCTCCAGCGCCTGCGGCAGCGTCTCGGCGAGGTAGGCCTTCATGATGTCGTGGAAGCGGTACCGGCCGGGGCTGATCTCGTCGACGAGGGACGCCAGGCACAGGGCCTGAAGACGTCGGTCGCAGGCCCGCCTGGACTGGTCGAGGACGAGGCACAACACCGCGACGGAGAATTCGTTGCTGGGCAGCATGGACGCGACGTAGAGGACATTCGTCGTGGCGTCGTCGAGGTCGTCGAGCGACCAGGAGATGACGCGTCCGACCTCGATGCCCAGGCCGGCGTCGTCGAGGAAGCGAAGCGGGCTGGTCTCCTCCTCGATGCCCCGCGCGGCGTCGCTGATCGTCCAGCTGGTCTGGATGGCGAGCTTCGCCGAGACGATCGCCAACGCCAACGGGTGCCCCTCCAGAAGCTGCACGATGCGTTTGGCGGCGGTCTCCTCCCGTTCGACGCGGACGAACCCGACCCGTTCGGCGATCAGCTCCACACCCTCGTCGAGGGTCAGCAGCGGAAGCTTGAGGACCCGGGCGTCGTGCCGGACACTCATCTCGGGTACCGCGCGGCGGCTGGTGACCACCAGCACCGACCCGAGGCCCGGCACGAGGTCGCGGACCTGCTCGTAGGAGCCCACGTTGTCCACGATGACGAGGCACCGTCGACCAGCGGTGACGGCCCGGAAGATGCCGCCCCACTCCGCCTCGTTGTCGGGCAGGTCGGAGCGGTTGATCCCCAGGCTCGCCAGGAAGCTGCGCAGGGCGTCCCGCGCCTCGATCCGCGGCGTGCCGGAGTACGCGCACATGTCGACGAAGAACTGCCCGTCGGGGTAGTCGGCGATCCGCGAGCTGGCCCACGCCAGGGCGAGGGTGGTCTTCCCCGAGCCGGCCAGGCCCCAGAGCATGCAGCAGCGCGAGCCCGGCCCGGTCAGCGCCTCGTCCATCTCCCCGAGCAGGTGGTGCCGGCCCACGATCCGGCCGATGCTGCCCGGCAGCATGTGTGGTGGCTCGGGGGCGCGCGCCACCGTTCGCGGCTGCTCGACGTAGATTGCCCCGGACGAGCCGACCTGGACGACCTGGTGTGCCGACAGGCCCTCGGCCACGTTGTGCGACGAGCTTCCGGAGATGGGCTCCATGGCGGTCATCTCTCGGCTACATCGTGATGTCGCCGACGCGCTGGGCCTGCACCAGTTTGCCCACGTTGCTCGAAGCCACCACGTTCGTGGTGCCGATGGACGTCGACTGGTGCCGGAGCTCCCGCAGGAACTCCGGGTCCTCGGCCGCGCAGTCGCGCAGCAGCGCGCGCAGGGTCGCCAGGTCGTCCGCCGAGGCGTCGCCCCGGGCGGCCCGGTCCAGGGATTCGAGCGCAGCCCCCGGCTCGTCCCGACGGACGAACCGCCGCCGGATCAGGTCGACGAGTGCCGCCCCGGACCCCTCAGCGATCTTGACGAGCACCCCGGAGACGATTGCCTCGATCATGCGCTGCTCCCTGCCGTGGAGGCCGTGCGAACGGTATCGACGCTCACCTTCGCGAGGCAAAGGCTACCGACTCGGGTCGACCTCGGAAAGCTCCCAACGGGGCAGCCCGACGGGCAGGCCGGTACGGCGTGTCGGATGTTCGACACGCCGGGTGGGCCGCCCCGGAATGACGACGGCCCCGGTACCCGTGGCGGGTACCGGGGCGTCCCTTCCGCGTCAGGCGCCGCGCAGGGCGGCGCCGAGCCGCTCCGCCGCGACGGCGACCGCCGCGTCCCGTGCCGCGACCGCCTCCTCGACGGTCAGCGTCCGGTCCGGCGCCCGGAAGGTCAGCTTGTACGCCAGCGACCGGCGACCCTCGCCGAGCTGCGCGCCGGAGTACACATCGAACAGTCGGACGTCCTCCAGCAGCTCACCGGCGCCGGCCTCCAACGCCCGGCGTACCTGCTCCGCCGGCACCGAGTCGTCCACCACCAGGGCCACGTCGATAAGCGCCGGCGGGAAGCCGGAGACCGTCGGCGCGGGCGTCACCGGGGTGGGCGGCAGCGCGTCGAGGTCCACCTCCATCGCGCTGGTACGGCGCGGCAGCTCCAGCGCCGCCACCACCGTCGGGTGCAGCTCACCGGCGTGCCCGACGACCGAGCCGTCGACCCGCAGCTCGGCGCAGCGCCCCGGGTGCCACGGGGCGCACTCGGCCGCCCGTACCTCGACCCGGTCGCCCGTGAC